>CALHLW010000239.1 GCA_938034615.1 uncultured Neomegalonema sp.
GAACAGCGCGATGTTCTGGAAGGTGCGGGCAATGCCCTGCCGGGCGATCTCGTAGGGTTTCATCGGGCCGCGCTTCTCGCCCCGGAACCAGACTTCGCCCTCCTGCGGATGATAGAAGCCGTTGATGACGTTGAGCATCGACGATTTGCCTGCTCCGTTCGGCCCGATAATCGCCCGGACCTCGCCCTCGCGGATGTCGAAGGAAATATCCTTGATCGCCGTCACCCCCCCGAACCGCAGGACGATGTTCTTCATCTCCATTACTACACCGCCGATCTTACGGCCATCTTCGGTGGTGTAGGGTTCGGGGGACGGGTTCGCCGTATCAAGCATTGCAGGCTTTCCCTTTGACAGCAGATTTTTCGATTTCACCTGCGACAAGCTGAAGGCGAGGTTCCGGACCAACGGCGCCTGCACGTATAAAGGTCGCAACGACTGAAACAGGCCATTTCCGCTCCGTCGTCGGCGGTAGTTCGTAACGACCGAGCAGGAGGATATTCTCGTTAATGTCGCAGGCTTCCAGCTTTTCCACACCCAAGCTGTTCATCTTGCTCTCAACCATTCCGTGGAGTTCGAGGGCGAGCGATTCAGCGTCGGACCCAGTATATCTGAGGTCGCAACCGAACAAAGCCAAAGTATCACTGGTAATGTAGCTTACCGAGGTTGAACGAGGCTCCGCTCTGAACCTTTGCGTACTATCCGGCATTCTCAAGTCTTTGATATGCCCTTTGTATATAGTCATGTTCGAGACGTCTGGCAGGCGCTGTTCATACAGCGGCACTAGGCACTGTGCCTCGAACACGCTATAGAGTGACGTAGGCGTCGCTTCAGCTGCGCAAGCGCCGAACGCCGCCAACGCCGATATCGCGACGACAGACTTCATTCCGCCGCCACCTTCTGCGCATCCGGCGTCACGATCGCTGCATCGCGGATTTCCAGCGTTGCCTTGATCGCGCCCTTGCGGCCATCCTCGTAGGTCACTTCGGTCTCGATATAGACACTGTCGGAGCCATCGTAGAGTGCCTTCACCAGCGGTTCGTATTTCTCGGCGATGATACGGCGACGCACTTTGCGAGTGCGGGTCAGCTCGCCGTCATCGGCATCAAGTTCCTTGTGCAGCACGAGGAAGCGATGGATCTGGCATTGTGAAAGCAGCGCATCCTCGGCGATGGAGCGGTTGGCTTCCTCCACATGCTCCTGCACAGCGGCATAGACGCGGGGGTGCGCGGCCAGTTCCTGATAGGAGCCATAGGCGATGTTATTGCGCTCGGCCCAGTTGCCAACTGCCTCCAGATCGATATTGATCATGGCCGTGCTGTAGTCGCGCCCATCCCCAACAGCGACGGCCTCAAGGATATTGGGGTAAAACTTCAGCTTGTTCTCGACGTATTTGGGCGCGAACATCGCTCCATTGGTCAGCTTGCCGACATCCTTGGCCCGGTCGATGATCCGTAGATGGCCACTGTCAGGCTCGAAGAACCCGGCATCGCCTGTTGCGACCCAGCCTTCGGAATCCTTGGTCTCGGCGGTCGCTTCGGGGTTCTTGTAGTATTCAACGAAGGTACCCGGTGAGCGGTAGAAGACCTCGCCCGTATCTCCGATTTTCACTTCCACATCAGGGCTGGGCACACCGACGGTATCAGCGCTGACCTCCCCATCGGGTTGCTGCGTGATGTAGATCGTACCTTCGGTCTGGCCGTAGAGTTGCTTCAGGTTGATCCCAAGCGAGCGATAGAATTCGAAGATTTCCGGGCCGATGGCCTCCCCGGCCGTATAGCCCACGCGCACACGGCTGAGGCCCGTTGCGTTCAGGAGTGGGCCATAAACCAGCGCATGACCAATCCGGTATTGCATCCGGTCGCCTGCGCTGACCTCCTTGCCATCCAGCAGAGCAGGGCCGACCCGCTTGGCGATCTCGATATATTTGTGGAACAGCTTCTGTTTGAATTTACTGGCATCTTCCATGCGGATCATGATCGAAGTCAGCAGCCCCTCGAAGAACCGTGGCGGTGCAAAGAAATAGGTCGGGCCGATTTCCTTGAGGTCCGATTGCATCGTCTCGGCGCTTTCGGGGCAGTTCACGCAGAACCCGGCCCAACACGCCTGCGCCATCGAGAACACGTAATCGCCGACCCATGCCATCGGCAGATAAGCCAGCACGTCCTCTTTTTCCGTCAATTTATCGAACGCGCAGGAATTCTTCGCCGTCATCAGGACATTGCGGTTCGTCAATACTACACCCTTCGGGCGACCCGTGGTGCCGGAGGTATAGAGAATGATGCAGGTATCTTCTTCGGTCGCCGCATCCATGCGGGCCTTCAACTCGTCCTGCGCGTCAGCCCTGCGTTCTTCGCCGGTCTTGCGAACTTCTGCGAGAGAAATCAGATCAGCATGATCATAACGGCGCAGCCCGCGCGGATCGATATAGATCATGCGTTCAAGGGCGGGGATGCGGTCGGCCACTTCGCGTAGTTTGTCGACCTGCTCCTGATCCTGGACAACGGCGAAACGCGCGCCGCAATGATCGAGAACATAGGCCATCTCATCGGCAACCGAGTCCTGATAAACGGGCACAGGAATCGCGCCTGCATATTGCGCGGCGAGCATCGACCAATAGAAATACGGACGGTTCCGACCGACGATGGCGATGTGATCGCCCTTTTGCAGACCCATCGAGATATAGCCGCGCGCAATCGCCTCGATAGCATCGCGGGCCTCGGCCCAAGTCCAGCTTTGCCAGATGCCGAATTCTTTTTCGCGATAGGCCGGACGAGCGGCAAAATCGCGCGCATTCCGCTCAACGAGTTTTGGGAAAGAATCGAGTTCCTTCGGCAGGCTTGCGCTGCTCGTCACTGTTGTTTTCCCCCGCGTATACCGGCGTCATGGAGAAGACGCTCTTCATATTTTTCGCTTCAAGCGAGAGCATTAACAGATGAAGGGACGCGCATTGTCAATCCGTCAAGCGGTTCAATTATCAAAAATATTTCGCGGCGATTGACTTTAACGTCAAAGGAGGGAAACTTTTCGCGTTATGGCGAAAGAAAGTTTCTACCTCATCACGGATTTGACGAAGGAATTCGGCGTCACGACGCGAACGCTGCGCTTCTACGAAGACCGTGACTTGCTCACGCCGGTTCGACGCGGGCGCAGGAGACTCTATCGCCCCCGCGACCGGACACGGCTCCGGCTCATCTTGCGCGGAAAGCGCCTTGGGCTGACCTTGGACGAAATCGCCGAAATTCTCGACCTCTTCGACAGACCATCCGGCGAGAGCCAACAGATCGACCGATTGCTCGAACGAATCGACGCGCGGCGGGAAGCTCTGCTCGCCCAACGCAGCGACATCGAAAAGGCGCTTGCCGACCTCGATACCGTCGAGATACGGGCGCGCGAACGGCTTGGTGCGATCATGGTTGAAGAGGACACAACGCAGCCAGCAATGTGATCATAGGATCATGCGGCGCGGCGCTGATCTTCCGTAAGCATGGAATAAATCGCCTCGGCCCCATCCGCTCCGCGCAAGCTGGCGCGAATTTCAGGATGTTTGAAGAGACGAGAAATCTTCGCCAACGCGCGAAGATGTTGATTATTTGCGCTCTCGGGCGCGAGGAGCAGAAAGACGAGATCGACCGGCTCATCATCCGCCGCATCGTAGTCGATGGGCTGGGTCAGGCGCGCAAAAATGCCATGAACCGTCTCGATCTCGGGCAAACGGGCATGGGGAATCGCCACACCATTGCCCACGCTGGTCGCACCAAGGCGCTCCCGCTCAAGCAATGCATCGAACACCGTGCGCTCATCCAGATCGCAAAGTTTTGCGGCTTGTCCGGCAAGTTCCTGCAGGAGGTGCTTCTTGCTCGTCGCCTTGAGATCGGCAATGACGGCTTCGGACGCGAGCAGAGTTTCGACAGACATAGGAAACCTCATCCGTACAGCACGCGGCGAATCGAGCCGGCGCAATCGTATCTCAAAACATGTTTAATCAGAATTAAGCGGGCGTCGCCGATGCCGATGATGGTTCGATCCAGCCCACATTACCGTCATGCCGACGATAGACCACACCGATTTCATTGTTCTTTTCGTTGCGGAACATCAGAACGGGCTCCTCGCCGATCTCCATTTGGAGTACGGCTTCGCCGACGCTGAGAACCGGAATGCTGGTGCTCGCCTCCGCAATGATAACCGGCTGGAGAGACTCTGAGGCATCCTCGACATCGGGTGCATCGGTTTCGATGACAAAGGAAGATCCGCCAAAGCTCTCAAACGGCGTGTTACGGGCTTTGTGGTGGTTCTTGAGGCGGCGCTTGTACCGACGGAGTTGCTTGGCGAGACGATCATTCGCCATATCGAACGCGGCGTAGATATCACTCGCCTTACCGGATGCCTGCGCTTTCATGCCTGTGCTGAGATGCGTCGAGCATTCACATTTAAATTCATGCCGGTCGCGCGAAAAAGTCACGACCGCATCGGTTGGACGTTCGGCGTATTTTTCCATCGCTGCCATCAGTTCGTCGTTCACATGACCGCTGAGGGCTTCACCGATATCAATGTGGTTCCCATTGATCTCAATTTTCATGATATATCAGTGCCTTGACTGTTTTTCACCGCCGGATGTTCTCCGGTTGTTCATCCTACACAATTTCTCGCGTGGGAGTCAATGTCGGAATGTTACAGTCTGCAATCAGAGGGATGTTTCCGCCTTGCGTCTGCGACGCTGAACTGAAGATGGAATATCCATTGATTCCCGATACTTGGCGACAGTTCTGCGTGCGATATCGACTCCATCGTCCCGCAGGATTTTCACAATTCGATCATCGGAAAGAACCGCGTCGAGGGCTTCTTCGTCGATCATCCGCTTGATCTTGTGGCGCACGCTTTCTGCGGAATAGGAATCCCCGCCATCGATAGCCCCGATAGCGGCAGTAAAGAAGAACTTCAGCTCGAAAACACCCCGAGTCGTGGAGATGTATTTATTCGACGTGACGCGACTCACGGTTGATTCGTGCATCTCGATGGCATCGGCGACCGTCTTGAGATTGAGCGGGCGCAACTCCTCGATACCGTACTCGAAGAAGCCATCCTGTTGACGCACGATTTCGCTGGCGACCTTCAGGATGGTCCGCGCGCGCTGATCGAGGCTTTTGGCCAACCAATTCGCGCTTTGCATACATTCGTTCAGATAGGACTTTACCTTCGCACCGCCGTCGGAGACCTCCGCGGCGTAGCGTTCGTTGACCAGAACGCGGGGCAGTGTGTCTGTATTCAGTTCGACGTTCCAACCGCCCATCGCATTGCGGCGCACGAAGACATCCGGGATCATGGTCTGTGCGATCTCGGAATGGAACCGCGAGCCGGGCTTGGGGTCAAGAGCGCGCACCTCCTCGACCATCTCACGCATATCTTCGTGGCCGACGCCGCACATCTTCATCAGGGCAGGCAGCTTGCCCTTGGCGAGCAGTTCAAGATTGTCGAGCAACATCCCGATTGCCGGGTCGAGGCGGTTACGGTCGCGCAGTTGAAGGCGAAGACATTCAGCGAGACTGCGCGCGCCCACACCGGAAGGATCGCATCCCTGAACGATCGCGAGGCCCGCTTCGATATCGGCGGCGTTCGCCCCGAGATTCGCGGCAATAGTTTCCTGATCGGCGCGCAGATAGCCGGTGTCGTCGATATATTCCACCAGATAGGCAGCGATTGCGCGAATGCGATGGGGCGTGGCAGTCATGCCGATCTGTTCGAGCAGATGATCGCGGAGCGTGATCTCGGAAGCAACGACGCCTTCGAGATCGTATTCGGGAGAATCGAAGCCCCCTCCCCCACCTTTACCCATTGTCGCCCAGCCGGAGCCTTCATCGCCCCCAGGTCCGGCGGCTTCGGTCATCGCCGCCGCGCCTTCCGCCTGTCGCTCGGCGCGGGATTCGTCCGCATAGACGTTTTCCATCCCGGTATCAAAGGCCTCTTCGGTCCGCGAAGGATTATCCTCGCGCAGCTTGGTCGAGAGATCACCTGATGCCGGTGCGGCATCCGCCGTCATCTCAGGGGCATCGGGGCGTTCGCGTCGCTCATCGGCGACGTGCTGCGCGACTTCGAGCAGCGGATTGCGTTCGACTTCCTGCGCGACGTACTCGCTCAGATCGAGATTCGACATCTGCAACAGCTTGATTGCCTGTTGCAGTTGCGGCGTCATCACCAGCGATTGCGATTGGCGAAGCTGGAGGCCTATCCCCATCGACATCGGTCAGACCCTCCCTTGTTCGCAATGACCGCTCAGAGGCGGAAGCCATCGCCTAGATAGACGCGACGCACTGCCTCGTCGCCAATGATATCCTGCGGTGTTCCCTGTTTCAGAACCTGACCATCGTGCAGAATATACGCCCGATCGATGATCGACAGAGTTTCGCGCACGTTGTGGTCCGTAATCAAGACCCCCATGCCGCGTTCGCGCAAATGAGACACGAGCGCCCGGATATCCCCGACCGCAATCGGGTCGACACCCGCGAATGGTTCGTCCAGCAGAATGAAATCCGGGTTCGTGGCCAGCGCGCGCGCAATCTCCACCCGTCGTCGTTCTCCCCCGGACAGCGCAAGGGAAGGCGTCCGGCGCAAATGCGTGATCGAGAATTCGGCGAGGAGCGAATCCAGACTGTGCTGGCGTTTCGAGCGTTGCGACTCGACAATTTCCAAAACCGCCATGATATTCTCTTCGACGGTCAGGCCCCGAAAGATCGAGGCTTCCTGCGGTAGATAGCCGATTCCCAGCCGCGCACGGCGATGCATTGGCAGCGCCGTCACATCCTTTCCGTCCAGTGTGATCGCTCCGTAGTCGGCGGGGATCAGCCCGGTAATCATGTAGAAGCATGTCGTCTTCCCCGCCCCGTTCGGCCCCAGCAAACCGACCACCTCGCCGCGCTGGAGCGTCACAGACACTCCCCGCACGACCGGACGTCGCCGGTAGCTCTTGCCGATGCGGTCCACAACCAGCCCCGCGCGATGCGATGCCAGACGTAGATCAGGTTTGTTGTCCGTGGTGTCGGACCTCATCGACGGCTCCTAGAATAGACGAAAGGGGATTACGATGGGGTGAACCGGGTAAGTGTCACTGCTTGTTCGAAGAAGGATAGAAGATCCCGCTTACACGTTCGCGGGTGCCGTCGGCCCGGACGCCACCCGACTCAATGCGGGCAAAGCCGGTGTTGAGATTGATGCTGAGCGAGCCACCCGCCAGCACATTTTCGGTGCCCTGGGTCAGCGTCACGGTATCGCCCATGGTGATATTGCCGGAGGCAACATCGTAATCGGCCCAGTTGCCTTCCGCTGCGCCTTCGGGGCTGGAGACGAAGACAGAGCCTTCGGCGCGGACCTTGCGGATCGCTCCGGCCTGCCCTTCATCCTGCGACTCCGGATCGTAGGTGACGATCAGGCGTTGCGCCTGCATCCGCACCTCACCCTGCCGCGCATCGACCGAGCCTGTGAACACAGCGGTCTGCTGCTCCTGTCTCACCTCAAGCGCGTCGGCGGAAATTTCGATTGGTAGTGTGCTATCGACCTTGAAGCCGCCGAGTGCACCCTGCGACTGGGCGAAGGCCAGACCACCCGATGCGATGCCGAAGGCCATCACAGGCAGGGCGAGAGCGATGAGGGTGGTGCGGGCGAGGCGTTGCATGGCGACGATCCTGTTCGTATTGGCGTTGCGTTTAGTCGCCTGACCTTGGTGACACGGATTCCGGCGTGATGACAACCCGGACGTTACCACGGAAGATAACGATCCTCTCATCGCCGTCTACTGCTTCGAGAGTATCGGCCCGAATGGAGCCTCGTGGACCATTCGCTTCGATGGCCTTTTCAGTCTCCAGAACGCGGGCCTCAAGATCAAGAAAAGCGGTCGGAGTCTGCATCATGTAACCGTCCGACGTGCGGATGTTGACACCATCATTGAGGCGCAACCTCCGGCGGACCGGAAAGAAAACACCGCGCGCAGATGTCAGGGTGGTCTCACGACCATCCTTCGTCGTAATTGTAGCTATTATTCGATGAAGCGTGATGCGGGTCGGCTTCGGACCGTTCGGCAAGGCCCATTCAGCCCGGACCGTATAAGGTTCACCATCTTCGGTTCGACCTGAAAAGCTGGGCGAGACCATGCGAAGACCATCGGTCAGTGATTTCTGGTCCGCATCGGTCAGCACCAGCGGCGCAGGAGTGTTCGTGCCGGTGCGCGTAAAGACGAGTACGAAGGGCAGACAGGCGATGATACCCAGCAAACCTGCCAACCACAGCGTTCGGCGAGGCCTTCTTACCCGGCGCGGGTCGCCTTGAATTTCCGCGCCGTCCAGCATCAGGTTATCCCGACGCGCAGGCAATCATGGATATGGATCAGGCCCAGCGGCGCAGTAGGTAGGGGCGCCGCTTCATCGAAGACGAACAGTGCCGTGATCGCATGTCGGTTCATCGTGTCGAGCGCCTCTCCCAATGTCGCAGTAGGCCCGATGGATTTCGGGTTCGTCGACATGATGTCCCGCGCAGTTCTCTCGCCAAGATGGGCGATATTGCGGCGCAGGTCTCCATCGGAGATCACCCCTTCGAGACGGCCATCGCTATCGACCACACCGGCAATGCCAAAAGCCTTGCCGGAAATGGTCAGCATGGCATCTATCATGGCTGTATCGCCAGAGATAAAGGGCAACTCGTCGCCCTTGTGCATCACCTGCTCTACGGTCAGTAATTTTGAGCCAAGCGAGCCGCCAGGATGGAGCATCCTGAAATTTTGCGGCTGGAAATCACGTCGGTCGATCAGTGCGACCGCAATGGCATCGCCCAACGCAAGGGTCGCGGTCGTGGAGGTCGTCGGGGCCAGTCCCATGGGGCAAGCTTCCGGCGCTTTGGGCAGCGGCAGACCGATATCGGCGGCGCGCATCAGCGTGCTCTCAGGTTTCGAAGCAATCGCGATCAACGGGATACCGTTGCGTTTGACGTGAGCGATGAGGTCCGAGAGCTCCGGCGTCTCGCCAGAATTAGAGAGAACGAGGGCCACGTCGTCCCGCGTGACCATCCCCAGATCGCCGTGGCTAGCTTCTGCTGGATGGACAAACTGCGCGGGCGTGCCGGTCGAGGCGAGAGTCGCGGCGATCTTGTGGCCGACATGCCCGCTCTTGCCCATGCCAGAGATGATCACTCTGCCCTTCGCCTTGGCAAGTAGGTCTACCGCGCGCTCGAACCGCTCATCGAGACCCTGCGCCAGAGCATGGAGAGCATCCGCTTCGATCTCGATGACCCCGCGCGCGATCTCGATAGCCGGTTTTCCCGATGCCCCCATAGCCCGATGCTCCCCAGTCAGTGCGCGAAGATATCTTCGTCGGGCCAACCGATCAGATCGAGAATCGCACGATTCGGCAGGAAGCGGAAGCAGGCCTCCGCCAGCTCCGTGCGGCCTTCTCGGGCGAGGCGCTTGTCGAGTTCGAATTTCAACTGATGCAGATAGAGAACGTCGCTGGCCGCATAGGTCTGCTGCTCAGGCGTCAACTCGGTCGCGCCCCAGTTGGAGCTTTGCTGCTGTTTTGACAACTCCACACCGATCAGTTCCCGGCACAATTCTTTCAGCCCGTGGCGGTCCGTGTAAGTGCGGACAAGTTTGGAAGCGATTTTTGTGCAATAGACCGGGCCAGTCGTGACGCCGAACGCGCGAGCCATGACAGCGATGTCGAAGCGCCCGAAATGAAAGAGCTTCAAGACTGCCGGATCGACCAGCATCTTCGCGAGATTTGGAGATTGGGGAACACCCGGCTCATATTTGACCAGATGCGCATCGCCATCACCGCGCGAAAGCTGGATGACGCAAAGACGGTCACGATGGGGGATCAGGCCCATCGTCTCGGTGTCGATGGCGACCGTGGGGCCAAGATCGAGGCCGTCGGGAAGGTCGCCGTGGTGCAGGTGGATGGTCATGTCGGTCCTTTCGAAGTCGGGGACCGGGTACGGGGTTCGGCGGGGGAAATCAACCGGCCACCATCCGTATAGAATAGGTTCGTCAGACAGGCACCATTCCGTTGCGCGCCTTTCGAGTACGTTACGTGACGTAACCTCTGATTAATAGGGTTTTGCGACTTTGGCCCATGATAATTTCACTCTGGGTGCCAGTCTTGTCGCTGAATATCCCGCCTTTCGCGCGACTTGGCATGCCACATCTCGGAATGTGCCTGTCCGGCGCGCTGTTCCTCTCGCTGGCGATGGCGGGGCCAGTTCAGGCTGCCAATACGGCAGTGGCGGTGTCGGATGAGGTTTACCGCAATAATATAACGTCCCGTAATATTGCTGCGACGCTCGACAATCCCTGGATTGCAGGACTTCCCGCAGGGTCGACGCGACCGGATCTGTTCTCGGGCGGCAGCGGCTATACCGGAACGAAGACATTCTCGGATACGAGCGGCGACACGTACAGGGTCGACTGGCAGCTCGGTCATATCGACGATGCCGGTCCGGGGCTACCGACATCCACCGTGTTCGTGAACGCGACATCCGGGTCATCGACCTATGGGACGAGCAATGTCATCCAGAGCGGAGCGCCAAACCCATATTCCAGCGAAACTCGGCTCTCGACCGGCCATTCCGGATCGGGCTTGAACGGCATCCGCTTCGATTTCACCTTCAGTCCGACAGACATCTCCGAGTTCGGCATTTTCGTCGGCGATTTGGAGTCCCGCGCCAATAACGGCACGGAGGCGCGGATCATCATCTTCGACGAACTCGGTGCCGTCATCGGCGATCATCCGCTGCGCTATTCGGGATCGGTAGACGGAAGCGGTGGCCAGACGACCTATACCTCGATCGAACCGGTTGGATCACCGTCCGGTGCGGCGAATAACAATGCAGGGGACTGGGGAGACCGGACGACGGCTTTCCTCTCCGTCACCTCGGACACCGCCATCGGATATGCCATCATCCATGTCGGCGACGACGACCACACGACCAATCATACCGGCGTGCAGGAACAGCTCGGCTTCGCGGGGTTTCAAATCCCCAATGCCGCAACGCCCGCTATGCCTTTCGCCTGTACCAGTCAGCTTTTTCAGATCGCCAATTCGCCGTCGATACTCAAATCCCTGAACTTCACAGCCGGCGGCACCGGTTTTAACGCCAGTTTCACCGATATCGCGACTCATACCGAACAGGTCAACGCGGGCTGGGGATACAACGAGCAGGACGATCTGATCTACGGCGTCCGCAACGGCACGAAGGAATTGTGGCGGATCGATGCCACCGGCGACTTTCAGCTCGTCGCGACCCTCGACCCGGCCCTTCCAAACGGCTCAAATGCTGGGGACATCCTTCCGAACGGCACGATGGTTTACAAGCGGAACGGGACGCGGTGGCAGCTTTTGGATATCACGACGCCCTCGGCACCGATCAATCGGGGTGAAATAACGCTCAATACATCCGTTAACTCCGTCGATATCGCCTATAATCCCAAAGACGGGAACATCTACTCGATTGACCGCAATACCAGCCAATTGTTCTGGGTCGATCCCAGCGGGGGTGCGGGGAACGAGACAGTCAACTTCTTCGGGCCGACCACCTATACTGGCGCCTACGGGGCGATGTGGTTCGATGAGGACGGACGGCTCTACATCTACGACAACGAAACCAACGAGATATCCGTCGTCAATGTCGGCACGGACGGCAGCGGCACAGGCGATTCGACCTTGCTGGCCGTCAGCAACAACGACGAAGGCGGCATCAACGACGGGGCGTTTTGCCGAGGTCCAGCCCCCGTGCCACTCGGGTCGCTCTCGGGAACCGCGTATCTGGATGGCAACGGCTCCGACGTTTTCGAGAGCGGTGAGACGACCCTCGGGGCCGGAGTTGAGGTCGATCTCTACTATGACAACGGCACACCGCTCGACACGAGTGATGACAAATTTCTCGGCGAGACGGAAACGCTGGGCGACGGCACATATCTGTTCAGCGGGCTGGTCACGATAGAAACCTACCGGATCGAAATCGGCACAGCCGACCCGGACCTGCCACCCGGCGCGACCATCGGAACGACGAACCCACTGGTGGGCGTGAGCGTGGCGGCGGATACGACGACGACGGGGCAGGATTTCGGCTTCGATCCCGGTGTCGCAGACCTGTCGCTGTTCAAGAGCGCGAACGTTACCAGCGCCGAAGCCGGAGAAACCGTCATCTGGACGCTGTCGATTACGAACGATGGGACCGGAGTGCCGACCGGCGTGAAAGTGCTGGATATCATCCCCGACGGGTTCGATTACGTCTCTGACGATGCCCCGGCAACCGGCGATACCTACGATCCCGGCAGCGGCATTTGGCTCGTGAACGAAATTCTCGTCGATGCGACAGAGACGTTGACGATAACAACCCTCGCCCGCGCATCGGGAGCGGACACGAACCACGCGGAGATCATCGCGAGTTCGCTGGCAGACCCCGATTCCGATTTCGGGAGGGGGCGTTTGCTGGACGATCTCGACGACGACATTCCCGATGACGACGAGGCGTCGTTCACGGTCCTTCTCGGCCCCTCCGGCACGGTGCTGTCCGGGAGGGTATTCGAAGACAACGGCGCGGGCGGCGCCGTCGCCCATGACGCGCTGATCGGCGGCACGGAGACGGGCGCAGCCTTAGGATCGGTCGTGCTCTACGATGGCGCAGGTGTCGAGATCGCGACGGTCGGTATCGCTGCCGATGGAACATGGACTCACACGCTGCCCTCGACCTTCATCGGCCCGGTTCGCATCGCAGTAACACCGCAGCAGGACTGGCGCACCATCTCGGAACGCACTGCAGGCTTGCCCTCACTGACGGATGCCGATCCCCATGATGGCACCTTCGCCTTCGAGCCTGTCGCTGGTGCGACGTATGATTCCCTGGATGTCGGCCTCGCCGCAGTGCCGACACTGGAAGCGGACCGCACCGCCTCGATTACGGCAGGGGCCATCGTCGAACTCAGCCACCGCTACACTGCTACGACCACCGCGACCACGCTTTTCGCCGATGCCGACTGCGACGGCGTGGTCGAGGCGCCGCTCGTCACACCGCTGGCCGTATCGGCGGGGCAACCGCTCTGCATCGTCGCCCGCACCCAGGCGAGCAGCGGCGTCGGTGACGGGTCGCAGCTTACCTACGGCCTGACGGCCATGACGACGCTCACGAACACGACCGTCTCGCTCGACGCCCGCAACGACGACCGACTCGATACCGGGGGCGGCGGAGACACCCTCGTCCTGCAAAAACTGGTGAGAAACGTAACCGCCAACACACCCGAGGCGACATCGAATACCGGGGGCGTGGGGGACGTTCTGGAATATAGAATCGTCCTGTCGAACCCCGGAACCAGCCCGACGACGGACGTGACCGTAAACGATTCTACTCCCGCCTGGACGTCACTGGCCACACCGGTCACGCTGAACACAACCATTGCGCCCGGCATCGTCTGCGCGCTCGCGGTTCCGGGCAGCGGCAGCAATATCGCGGGCTATGCAGGCCCGCTGGAATGGTCCTGTCCCGGCGCGTTTCCGGCGGGTGCCAACGGGTCGCTGTCGTTTCAGGTCTCCATCACGCCATAGTCGAGCGAAAGCG
>CALHLW010000240.1 GCA_938034615.1 uncultured Neomegalonema sp.
TCGCAGACGGCGACGAGGCTTTCCGCGCCGCAGAGCATACAGGGCGTCGTGCCGCAGACCTGAATATGAGCGTTGGAGCCGGTCGGTTCGAGCTGGAACATGAAGTAGAAAGTCGCGACCTCCAGCACCCGGATCGTAGGCATATCGAGCAGGCGCGCCGTTTCCTCGATAGCCGCGCGCGTGACCCAGCCTTCCTGCTCCTGCGCTCGCCACAGCAGCGGAATCACCGCCGAGGCCTGACGGCCCTCGGGGAACTTGGCGATCTGCGTCTTCACCCATTCGGCATTCTCGGGTGAGAATGCGAAGCTGTCGGGTTGCAGCCGGTCGGCGGCAAGGCGGCGGGTACTCATGGGTCGTCTTCCTTAGCTACAGCGGTCGCCGATCTTGAGGACGGCGCGTTCGCGCCCGGCGTCATCTGCGATCTCGCCGCGCTCGGTCATTTCTGCGACGGTCTGGCCGATGGTCTGGCGCTGTCGCGCGCCGAGATTTTCGAGGGCGCGCTTGAGGTCGGCATAGGACAACGCGCATTTGTTGCGCTCGAAGAGATTGACCACGCTGCGCTTGGCGGGGCTCATGGTTGGTATGGACGGTAGATTCAGTTCAGGCTTGGCCTTCTGCACCAACGGCGTGACGAGGCGCAGAGGCTTGCAGGGACCGAGATCGACCGCCTCGCGGGTTTCACGGGCGGCGCAGTGATGCTCGTTGCCCTCGCCGTCGAGGATGACGGCGTATCCCTTGCCGGATGCGCCAAGTTCGAGTTGCAGCAGGCGTGGGGCTTCCTGGGCCTGCGCGAGCGTTGGCGCGGCGAAGATCGCGAGGGCGGCGAGAATGGTACGGGTCATTGCAAAACTCCTATTCGAGCGCATCAGCGGTCAATCTCTCCAAAAACGATGTCCAGAGAGCCGAGGATCGCGCTGACATCGGCCAGCATATGGCCTTTGCACATCGTATGCATCGCCGCGAGGTGCGGGAAGCCGGGCGCGCGAATTTTCAGGCGGTAGGGTTTGTTGCTGCCGTCGGAAATCATATACACGCCGAATTCGCCCTTCGGAGCCTCGACGGCCGTGTAGATTTCGCCTTCGGGGACGCGGAAGCCTTCGGTGTAGAGTTTGAAATGATGGATCAAGGCTTCCATCGAGTGCTTCATTTCGGCGCGGCGCGGGGCGGCGATCTTGCCGTCCACCGTCATCACCGGATCCCCGGTGCAGGTGTCCAGTTTTTCCAATGCCTGACGCATGATGCGGGTGGATTCGCGCATCTCGTGCATTCTGATGATGTAGCGGTCGTAGCAATCGCCGTTCTTGCCGACGGGAATCTGGAAGTCGAAATCGTTGTAACCCTCATAGGGCTGACTGCGGCGTAAGTCCCACGCGCCACCGGACCCGCGCACCATGACGCCGGAGAAACCCATCGCCTCGCATTCCTCCAGCGTCACGACGCCGATATCGACGTTGCGCTGCTTGAAGATGCGGTTCTCGGTCAGCAGGGTTTCGAGATCATCGAGAATCTGCGGAAATTCCTCGGTCCACTGCCAGATATCGTCCAGCAGGTCGGGGGGCAGATCCTGATGCACGCCGCCGGGGCGGAAATAGGCGGCGTGAAGCCGCGCACCGCAGGCCCGCTCATAGAAGATCATCAGTTTCTCGCGTTCCTCGAACCCCCAAAGCGGCGGAGTGAGCGCGCCGACATCCATCGCCTGCGTGGTGATGTTCAGGAGATGCGAGAGGATGCGCCCGATCTCAGAATAAAGAACCCGGATCAGCGAGGCGCGATGCGGGATGTTGATATCCAGCATCTTCTCGATGGCGAGGCAGAAGGCGTGTTCCTGATTCATCGGCGCGACGTAATCGAGGCGGTCGAAATACGGCAGCGCCTGAAGATAGGTCTTCTGCTCAATCAGCTTTTCGGTCCCGCGATGCAGCAGGCCGATATGCGGGTCCACGCGCTCGACGATCTCGCCATCGAGTTCGAGGACGAGGCGCAGGACACCGTGAGCCGCCGGGTGCTGTGGCCCGAAATTGATGTTGAAGTTGCGGATCGAGGTCGAGCCGTCTTTCGCGACCTGTACGGGGGTAATCTCGTTCATGCAGGAATATCCTCCCAGAATACGTCCAGATCAACCGGGCAACCGGGCGGGTCGAGCGTCACCGTGCCGCCTTTCAGAATTCGGGTACGGATCGCTTCTCCGTCACGCGAATGCAGAATGATCGCGCGCCTCGACGGATCGACAATAAGGTAATGCTGGATTGAGGCCACAGAAAAGTAACCAACGAACTTGGCACTCATATCTGTGTCGCGCGTCGATTTCGACAAGACTTCGAGCGCGATGACCGGCTCCACGGCAACAGGATCGTTGGCCGTGAGATCGGGCGCGCAATCCACCACGACATCGGGTATGTAGGTATGGCTTGCTTCTACCCGGACCGCTATTCCATCGACATAGACGAGACAATTCCGGCCTTTGAGTCCAGCGTTAAGGGCGGATCTCGCATTGGACTTTACGAGATTGCGTACCGGGCGATCACCTGCCATACCCGTTTCGCCGTAGTCGTGCTTGTACACAACGTATCCGTCGATCAGTTCGACACCTTTCGGTTCCTCACGAACAGCCCATTCGAGGAACTCGGCAAAGGTCATCCGCGCGGTGGGTATATGTGCCCCGTGTCCGCTCACGACGGTTTTTCGCCTTCGGCTTTCTCATCACCCGGCAGGATGTACTCCGCGCCTTCCCATGGTGACATGAAGTCGAAGCTGCGCATTTCCTGCACCAATTTGACGGGTTCGTAGACGACGCGCTTGGCCTCCTCGTCGTAGCGGACTTCGGAATGGCCGGTGACCGGGAAGTCCTTGCGGAGAGGATAGCCGGTGAAGCCGTAATCGGTGAGAATGCGGCGCATATCCGGGTGGCCGCCGAAGAGGATGCCGTACATGTCGAAGATTTCGCGCTCGTACCAATCGGCGTTGGGGAAGATGTTCACGACGCTCTCGGCGATTTCGTCTTCGCGCAGGAACGTCTTGATGCGGATACGCTGGTTCTGGCGCATCGAGAGCAGGTGATAGACGACATCGAAGCGTTTCTCGCGGGCGGGCCAGTCGACGCCGGTGATATCGACGAGGGTTCGATACTGGCAGATACCGTCATCGCGCAGGAATGTGAGGGCCTCGCCGATGCGGTCATGCGGGACGATCAGGGTCAGTTCGCTACCCTTCACCTCGAAGCGGGAGACAGCATCCTCCAGATGCGAGGAAATATGCTCGCCGTGATCGGAGAGGGTATCGTCGTCCAGAGCGAGGGTCTCAGTGGCCATGGGTGGCTCCGTTCGTCTTCTTCACCTGCCCCGGCCTTGAGCGCCGCGCTGGGCCTCTAGCGTCGGGACATTGCTCCAACAGCCCCGGCGCAAGGCCGGAGCCTGTCATTAACGTTCTATCGTGCCGACGCGGCGAATTTTGCGTTGGAGTTGAAGGATACCGTAGAGCAGTGCCTCCGCTGTAGGAGGGCAACCGGGGACGTAGATATCCACGGGCACGATCCGGTCACAGCCGCGCACGACCGAGTAGGAGTAATGGTAGTACCCGCCGCCATTCGCGCAACTGCCCATGGAGATGACGTAACGCGGATCGGGCATCTGATCGTAGACCTTGCGGAGCGCCGGAGCCATCTTGTTGGTCAGCGTCCCGGCAACAATCATCACGTCGGATTGGCGCGGGGAGGCGCGGGGCGCGATGCCGAAGCGTTCGGCGTCGTAGCGAGGCATCGAGGTGTGCATCATCTCGACGGCACAGCAGGCCAGACCGAAGGTCATCCACATCAACGAGCCGGTACGGCCCCAATTGACGAGGTCTTCGGCTGTTGTCAGCACGAAGCCCTTATCGGCCAGATCGTTGGAAAGCTGACGGGTCGTCACTTCACGGTCAGGACCGGCGGTCGCGGCACCATGCGAGACGGGTTGGCCCGACGGATCGAGAAGCGTGGAGGTCATGCGGACACCCTTGCGAAACTGCGGTTCACTCCCAATCGAGTGCACCTTTTTTCCATTCGTAGACGAAGCCGACCGTCAATACGAACAGGAACACCATCATGGACCAGAAACCGAACATGCCAATGGAGCCGAAGGACGCAGCCCACGGAAACAAGAAGGCAGCTTCGAGATCGAAGATGATGAAAAGGATCGAAACGAGATAGAAGCGCACGTCGAATTTCATGCGGGCATCGTCGAAGGCGTTGAAGCCACATTCGTAGGCTGACAGCTTCTCGGGGTCAGGGTTCGACGGCGCGGCGAAAGCGGCGGCGAAGATGAAGGCCAAACCAATGACGACAGCGATCCCCATGAAGATGAGGATGGGCAGGTAATCGAGGAGAAATTCGGTCATCGGGAATCCTTCCGTGCGCGCACCCGTCGTCTACTCCCGCGCAGGGCATCACGTCAACATGCGCGGCGCTGGATCGCAGGCAATGGGCAGGTCGGCTCAGAGGGTTTCGTCCCTCGCACATGCGCGTCTCTAGGTCTGACCGGAGAGTGTATGGGGGCGTCTATCACGCCACTGTCATCGATGCGTGCCTCATGCTCGCTTCCGGCTCAATTGGCGTATCCGGTACACTCAATTTTATCCGTGTAAACCCTTTGTTAGAGCCGTGTTGAGAGGTTGCCCTTGGCGACGAAAACTTCGGGGTAGATACTGACATGCGCTCGCTGAAAACCATTCTCTTTCTTGCCGTATCGCTCGTTACCAGCCAGGCGATGGCACAGCCCGACATCTCGGTGAATTTTACGCGCGAAACAGGCGTTGCCCCCTTTACGCCCGGCGACGACTCGCCCGGCAACGACTCGAGTCTTTCCAACAATATCATCCGAACCAACGATATCATCAGCTACAAGTTCGAGGTCGTCGTCCTCAATGACGATGCAACGAATATCGTGCTGCGCCTGTCGGTCGATCCGGGGCTCGAAGTCGAACTGCCTGCTTTCTGTCGGGAGACGAACGTCTCTCCCGTGTCCTCGATCAGTGGTTCCCCATCAACGGGATATTCGATCGTCTGCAACGTCGGCGATATCGGCGAAGGATCGCAGGTTCTCTACGCCCTGCCCGCCACGGTCGCCTTCGATCAAGAGCATGGCAACACGGTTTCCATGACGACGGCAAGCGTCGAAAGCGACCAGACCGCGCCAGAGAATTTTCCAGGTGCGAGCGATATCGTCTCTGCCATACCTAAGCTTGACCTCATCAAGAACGATCACACCAGATTGCTCGGGCGTCGGACAGGCCCGAACGGCGAAGATGGCGTTCTCTATGCCTTCACGATCGAAGTCGCGACACAGGATCAGGGCAGGGGAAGCGAACTCGTTACCGGTGCAATTTCGTTCGACGATGACCTGAGCGGTGTATCCCCGAACGCGCTTCTCTATCAAGGCTGGTCCGGTGCCTATGCAGATGCTTGTATTCCGAACCCTTATACCGGCTCCGCAAGGCTTTGGAATAATCCGGGCGGTTATACGCAAACCAGTGATGGCGGCCCCGGTGGAGCGGGCGCAGGCCCCGCCACGCGATCAGTCTGGAACTCGGGTGATATCGACTGCACCGTTCCAGGGCCCGGCGGGACGACGACCGTCACGATCACGGGTGCCGATTTGTCGGGGGTTCACTTCCCAACGGAGACTATAAACGGCGGCGGTCTTCCGGCGGATACGCGGTATCTCGTTTCGGGAATCATGTATGTCTGGATCCCGATCTCGGACATTCAGGCTGCGGGTGGTGAGCTACAGATCGACAACCGCTATACGAATTTCACCGCGACAGGGATCAGTGGCCAGTCGAACACCGACCCCGACACCGCGAACGACCGTCGCGCATTTATCGCGAGAGACGGTGCGGGTAGCAGATATTTTTATAACCATAAGGACCATAACTCTTATGGGCTGTTGCAGAGTCAGACGAGCCGTCGAAGTGGCGATGGCTATGTCCTGCCAGGGCAGATCTTCGCGACGCGCCATTACCAGAACAACGACTCATGGCTGACCAAGCAGACGTTCGACAACATGACGCTGTGTACGAGTTTCGATAACACGACACAGCAGATTACCGAGATCACGCCCGGTCAAGGTGCAAAAGTGAACTTCAACGGCACCTCGGAGGGTACCCAGCCTCCCTTCCTCATCGAGTACAGCACCGGCAACGACTTCGGCGGCAGCCAGACCTGCCAGACCGGCACATGGTATCCCAACATGAATCTGGTACCGGGGGGAGCCGCAGCCATCACCAAGGTTCGGGCGACGGGTGCCTATCTCGCTGCCCCCGGTGGCACCAGCACGACCCATCGGATAAATCTGATCACCCGCTATACTGCGCTGGATAACGCTCCCGGAACGATCGTAGCCCAGCATGGGACGTTCAGGAACGACTTTCAGAACGACGGAAACTGGATGCTGAGCACTTACGACGAGACGACCGCGCTCGGAAACTATGGCGACCGGCTGTTTCTGACCAAGGTCGCGGTGCGCATCAACAAGGACAGCGATCCGTCGGGTGAGAATCAGGTTCTCGCGGGCGACCCGCTCAGCTTCCGACTGCAACCCTCAGCCACTACGCCCGGCACTCCGCCGCAACTGACGACCGATGTCACGATCACCGACACGCTGCCAGAATGGTACCAATATACCATTGGCTCCGCATCACCGCCGCCGTCGACCTTCACAACAAAGCCTGATGGGACAACCGATTTGGTCTGGGAATTCCCCGGAACGGTGATCAACATGCCGATGTCACCGATTACCTATGACGTGACCGTGACACCGACGACCCCCGACCAGACAGCGGCGATCAACAGCGTGGTCATCTCCTCGCCGAACGATGGCAGCCTTGAGAGTTTGAGAACCGACATTTACAGCGTCCTTGTGCTGAACCCCGCCGGTTTTTCGATTTCCAAAACAGCGTTTCCGCCAATCGTGGCACCGGACGGCAATTTCGCCTATCGACTGACCTACGCCAATACCGGGACGAGCGACTTCGCACAGGTTCAGTTTATCGACGTGCTGCCGAGTGAGAATGTCATACAGTCCCCGCCGACCGCCTTCGATGGAAACAGCTATTTTGTCTCGGCCACCGGCTCCAATGGCGAAATTTTCGAATATACGAGAACCCCGGCAACGCAAATCGTCGATGACCCGACCCATGCCTCGAACCAAGCCGGTGGTTCGACGGTATGGTGTGCTGGCTTCAGCGGTGGTTCATGCCCATCCTCGGCTTCACAGGTTACGGCAATTCGGGGCACCAGTCCGGCGTTCAATCAGGGGCAACCTCCGCGTATCGTTACTGTTACGATGGCAGGCGATGCCAACGACGCCTTCAATGCCTACTCCAACAAGTTCAGCGCGAAAGCCGATGGTCTCGCCTTTTCGGTCACTTCCCAGACGGCGACCGTCTATGTGCGAACGGCGGATGTGTCGCTTGACAAGACGGTTGCAGGACCGGACCCGCTGAACCCAAGTTTGGTGACATTCACCGTGACGGCCTCGAACGCGGGGCCACATACGGCGGAGGGCGTCGAGATTACGGATTCCCTGCCCTCCGGCTTCGCCTATCACGATCACAGTGGATCGGGCAGCTACAACCCTTCCACGGGGATATGGTTGCCGGGTACGGTCCCAGTTGGGGGTAGCCGTGTACTGACCCTGCGCGCGGAAGTCGTTTCCGGTGGCGACTATACCAATATCACCGAAGTAACGGGGCAACTTTACGCTGACCCGGACTCGAAGCCGAGCAACCGTGCGTCTCTGCCAAACGAAGACGATGCGGCCAGCGCAGCAGTTTCACGACTGAGCGGTCGCATCTTCCTCGATAACGGCATGGGAGGCGGCAGTGCCCATGACGGCGTACCGAACGGTACGGAGATGGGCGGGCCCTATGGGACCGTCGCTCTCACCGACGTGGCTACCGGAACGGCTCAGACTATTGCCGATGTCGCCGCCGACGGAAGCTGGTCTGCCGTGTTGGCCAGCGGTCTGCCCGGTTCGTTTGGGACCACGTTTACGCCGAACCCTGATTATTTCCTGATGTCAGAAGGGGCAAACGGCCTGCCATCGCTCGTCAACTCAGATCCACGCGACGGGGTGTTTCAGTTCACGCCCGGCCTTGCCGCCGAGTATACCGGCCTCGATTTCGGCCTCGTCGCCAAACCGCTGTTGAGCCAAGATCAAAGTGTTGCGATCAACCCCGGACAGATCGTCGATCTCGCTCACCGGTATGAGGCCACCAGTTCAGCGACTGTCACCTTTGCACTCGCGGACGAAATCTCGACTCCCAATGGGGCATTTTCGAGCGCAATCTTTACCGACACTAATTGTGATGGCGCACCCGAAGCACCAATCGCCGCGCCGATTTCCGTTGCTGTGGGACAATCAGTCTGTCTCGTGGTGCGAACCCAAGCAAGTAGCGGGGCTGGAGCCGGGGCGGTGCAGGTCTACGGACTGACGGCATTGACAGACTTCTCCGGTGTTCCCGTGACGCACGACGTCAGTAATGCGGATCGCCTCGAAGTCGGCGGTGCCGGGGGTGGTGATCAGCTTGTCTTGCGCAAGCTGGTCCGAAACGTGACAGCGAATACGCCGGAAGCAACCGCGAATTCGGGCCGGGTCGGTGACGTACTGCAATACCGGATTATCCTGACGAATCCGGGTACCGCTCCGGCGACCAATGTGAAGGTCAATGACGCTACACCTGCATGGACAGTGCTATCGGCACCTGTGACGTCGAGCACAACCGTCGCACCGGGCCTTGTCTGCGCATTGGCCGTGCCGGCCTCAGGAGTCAATATTGCCGGTTATGCGGGTCCGCTGGAATGGAATTGTCCCGGCGCGTTCCCCGTCGGGGCTGAAGGCTCTGTCGCGTTTCAGGTCACCATCGCCCCATAGAGAGACCCCTCTCGTATCGGGGAAGATTACTTCTCCGATACGGCCATCAAATGACTATCGCGCGCGCCCGTAATCCGGGCGTCGATTAGCGAACCGTCCGATGGGGGCGTGTCAAACCGTACGTCGGCGAACTGTTCCGAGTGGCCCTTGCCGTTCCGTTCGATCAAGACGCGCTCGGTCTTGCCGATGCGCGAGGTCAGGAAGGCATTGCGCCGTTCTTCGCCCAGCGCTCGCAGACGGGCAGCGCGCTCTTTCCTAATGGCCTGCGGCACCTGCGGCATCTTCGCTGCTGGGGTACCTTTGCGCGGCGAGTACGGGAAGACATGCAGGAAGGTGAGGCCGCACTCTTCCACGAGACGCAGCGAATTTTCGAACATCGCTTCGGTTTCAGTCGGAAAGCCGGTGATGATATCGGCCCCGAAGGCGATATCGGGGCGGGCGGCGCGGATCGTCTCGCAGAAATGGATCGCGTCATCCCGCAAATGCCGACGCTTCATGCGCTTCAGGATCAGATCGTCACCGGATTGCAGGGACAAATGCAGATGCGGCATCAGGCGCGGTTCGCTCGCGATGGCGTCGATGAGGGCCGGGTCCGCCTCGATGGAGTCAATGGAGGAGAGGCGCAGACGCGGCAGATCGGGAACATGGGTCAGGATCGCCTGCACGAGATCCCCGAGGCGTGGCTGGCCGGGCAGGTCTGGCCCCCATGACGTGAGGTCAACGCCGGTCAGAACGATTTCCAGATGACCGGACTCGACCAGCCTGCGCACTTGCTGCACGGCCTCGCCCACCGGAACGGAGCGCGCATTACCGCGTCCGAAGGGGATGATGCAGAAGGTGCAGCGGTGGTCACAGCCGTTCTGCACCTGCACGAAAGCGCGGGTGCGCTCGGAGAGGCCATCGATCATATGCGGGGCCAGTTCGCGTACCTGCATGATGTCGTTGACGCGCAGTTTCTCTGCTGCTGAAACACCGAAATCGGGGGTGTTGGCTCCGGCGATACGGCGCCACTCCAAAGGATCGACCTTTTCCGCATTGCCGAGCACGAGATCGACCTCGCCCATATCAGCGAAGGTTTCAGGCTCGGTCTGGGCGGCGCATCCCGTGACGATCAGGCGCGAATCGGGGTTCTCGCGAGCAAGTCGGCGAATCGTCTGCCGGGCCTGCCGCACCGCTTCGCCCGTGACCGCACAGGTATTCACGACGATGGCGTCATTAGCGCCTGCCTCCGCGATATGCCGCTCGATCACCGCGCCCTCATAGGCATTCAGCCGGCACCCTAGGGTGACAACGCGCGATTGTGGGGGCTTTTTGGACGATTCCTGCTCCATCGAACGGGTGTGCCGAAACGCGACCGCTTTCGCAAGGGGAGCGCTTCTCACTTTGCTCACTGCGCCGAATGGCTGACGTCATACGATTTATTAAGGATCGTCGTTAATAAGTATGCGGGACACCTACTCTGACCGGAAAGATGGCGGGTGATCGATACGAGATCAGACCACCGAATTTCCAATGACAGGAGCGCGGATATGACTGAGATGCTGGAACTCGACGGTCTGCCTCTGGATCAACGTCAGGCTCTTGCCTACGAACAATGGCAGGAGCTCTCGTCGGCTGGACTAACGCCGCTGCAACGGGAATTCCGTCCTGACAGGATCGTTCGTGCCTTGCCCGCTTCAATGCTACTGCATGTCGAGCGCGGTGATTTCGGCGTCCGGTTCCGCCAGCGCCTCGAAGGGCGATTCGTCACCCTCGCTTTCGGCGAGGGCTTGGGCCGTACCATCGAGAACCTCTACATCGACGATTACCTGTACGATCTGATGCCCCGATATCTGGAAGCCGCGATGACCGGCGATCCTGCGATGACGCGCTGCAAGGTGGTACAGGAAAAGGCGGAATCGTTCGAGTTTACGCGCCTCATCCTGCCGTTTGCAGGCACTGACGGGAAAGTGAGCCGTCTGCTCGTGGTCTTCCACTTCGACCCCGTCGCCCTTGCACGCCTTTCCGCACCTCTCAAAATTCGCCGCGATGCAGTTCAGGACATGACCCGCAAAGGGTTTGGACGGAACACGGCCCCGCTGGCACACGAACTCGATAACCGAAAGTTCGGCTGACACTTGGTTCGTTCCAAGAATTGATTTCCATGCAAGATAAGGCTAGGAGCGGGCAAACTCCCGTGCGGACCTCTATCTTTCCGCGCTTTCCGGGGCGTTAGCCGAACCGTATCCAGAGTAATCGGTGCGATCCGACCTGCGTCCCCCCAGTTCATGAGGGATTGGCATCCATGACGGTTTCCACTGGTCGCGACTCGCTCGGCACAAAACGCAAGCTGACGGTCGCCAAGGAAGAGTATCACTTCTATTCGATCGAGGCGGCGGAAGCTGAAGGGATCGGTTCGCTCAAGCGCCTTCCCGCAAGCCTTCGGGTCATTCTCGAAAACCTGCTGCGGAACGAGGATGGCGAAACCGTCACGAAGGACGATATCTCCGCGTTTGCCGATTGGGTTGCCAATGATGGCAAGACCGACCGAGAGATCGCGTACCGCCCCGCGCGCGTCCTGATGCAGGACTTCACCGGCGTCCCCGCTGTGGTCGATCTGGCGGCAATGCGCGACGCGATGAAGACGCTGGGCGGCGACCCGCAGAAGATCAATCCGCTCTCTCCCGTCGATCTCGTCATCGATCACTCGGTCATGGTCGATCAATTCGGCACCCCCCACGCCTTCAAGGCCAATGTCGAACGCGAGTACGAGCGTAACGGCGAGCGCTATGAATTCCTGAAATGGGGTCAGGGTGCGTTCGACAACTTTCGAGTGGTGCCCCCCGGAACCGGGATCTGCCATCAGGTGAATCTCGAATTCCTGTCGCAGACGATCTGGACGGATGAAGACAAGGATGGGAACCGGGTCGCCTATCCCGATACGCTTGTCGGGACGGACAGTCACACGACGATGGTGAATGCGCTTGCCGTGCTCGGCTGGGGCGTCGGCGGCATCGAGGCTGAAGCCGCGATGCTGGGTCAGCCGATTTCGATGCTGATCCCTGAAGTCGTGGGCTTCAAGCTGACGGGCCGCATGACCGAAGGTGTCACCGCCACCGATCTGGTGCTGCGCGTGGTCGAGATGCTGCGCGAGCATGGTGTGGTCGGCAAGTTCGTGGAATTCTACGGCGACGGGCTGGAAGATTTGTCCCTCGCCGACCGGGCGACGATCTCGAACATGGCCCCGGAATACGGGGCAACCTGCGGATTCTTCCCCGTGGACCGCGAGACGCTGCGCTATCTGCGCACGACAGGCCGCGACGAGACGCGGATTTCGCTGGTGGAAGCTTATGCCAAGGTGCAGGGGCTGTGGCGTGACAGCAAGACGCCCGATCCAGTGTTCTCCTCGACGCTCGA
>CALHLW010000241.1 GCA_938034615.1 uncultured Neomegalonema sp.
AGTTGGGATCAGCTTCATCGCGACGCCCGTGCGTTGGCTTGGCGGCTGGACGGGCAGGGCGCGGGGCCGGACGGTGCCTGGAAAGCCGTCATCGCCATTACACGCGGGGGGATGACCCCCGCCTGCATCGTCGCGCGGGAACTGAACGTGCGGA
The DNA here is from genome assembly GCA_938034615.1 of uncultured Neomegalonema sp. GTDB lineage: Bacteria > Pseudomonadota > Alphaproteobacteria > Rhodobacterales > Rhodobacteraceae > JAHDDY01. The sequence goes on from CALHLW010000241.1 coordinate 155, forward strand.
CGGTCGATACCATCTCGATCCGCTCCTATTCGCATCAGTCGCAGGGCGAAGCTGAAATCCTCAAGGCCCCCGATGCGACCATCGTCGGCGAAGGCGAGAATATCCTGATCGTCGATGATCTGGTCGATAGCGGCAAGACGCTGGAAGTCGTGCGGCGGATGTTCCCCAAGGCGCATCTCGCCACCGTTTACGCCAAGCCCAAGGGCCGCCCGCTGGTCCAGACCTTCATTACCGAAGTGTCGCAGGATACGTGGATCTACTTCCCATGGGACTTGGAACTACAATACGCCAAGCCCCTGCGCGGCGACGAGTAGCGGGCCGGGATCCCACCAGCACGGCCTATTGAATTCACACGTCTCGAAGAGCGGTCGTATCGACAAAACCGATGTCATTCCCGCGAAGGCGGGATCCATGGTTCCTCAAGCCCTTGCGGTGAGATCGGACACCGACGGCATCACACGGGATGCGGTTGGATGGATACCCGCCTGTGCGGGTATGATACTGAAAAGTATGGGCGTTACCGCTTGTACGTTCACTTATTGGAATGTGCAAATCCGATAACCGGCAGGGCAGGATCATCTCGAAAATCCGCGCAAAGAAAAACCCGCCACGAAGGGCGGGTTCTTCCGATCACGATTCGGGAGTGCCGTTTCAGGCGCTCGCCGCCTCGGGCTTTTTGTCTTCTTCCGCTTCGCGCAGCACATAGCCTCGGCCCCAGACTGTCTCGATATAGCTGACGCCGCCGGTCGCATGCGACAGCTTCTTGCGTAGCTTGCAGATGAACACGTCGATGATCTTCAGTTCCGGCTCGTCCATCCCGCCATAGAGGTGGTTGAGGAACATCTCTTTCGTCAGGGTCGTGCCCTTGCGAAGCGAGAGGAGTTCGAGCATTTGATATTCTTTGCCGGTCAGGTGGACCCGGCTGCCGTCGACCTCGACCGTCTTCGCATCGAGGTTCACCTTGATGAGACCCGTGGTGATGATCGACTGGCTGTGGCCTTTCGACCGACGCACGATGGCGTGGATACGGGCGATCAGCTCGTCCTTGTTGAACGGCTTGGTCATATAGTCATCGGCCCCAAAGCCGAAACCCTTTACCTTGTCCTCGGTGCCGGACAGGCCCGAAAGGATAAGGATCGGCGTCGCGATCTTGGCCACGCGAAGCTGCCGGAGAACGTCGTAACCGTTCATATCGGGCAGATTCAGATCGAGTACGATCAGGTCGTAATCGTAGAGTTTCCCGAGGTCGATACCCTCTTCGCCAAGGTCGGTCGTGTAGACGTTGAAGCCGTCTTGCTTAAGCATCAGCTCAATGCTCTGCGCCATGGCGCTGTCGTCTTCAATCAGGAGAATTCGCATTGTATCCCTCGGCAGCGTTCAGGTTAATTATCATCGTTAAGCAACTTAGAAAGCAAAGGTAAAAATTTCCTCACCGAACGTTGATAACATTAGCACCTTGCTAGGGGCACACGGAGCACCTTGCTCTAATCCACGGATGTTCAACGCGAAACCCTCTCTTACCGATTGCCGCACTTTCGTCATCAAAGCGAGCACCATCGTTTTCTGTACGTTGATATCGGCGATTCGGTTTCAGTGCGTGCTGGTTAATCCGCACACTGTATATCAGGTATTTTCCTTATAGAAAAGCCGCCACACCTTTCGGCGGGCGGCTTTGATAACGAACGATGCGGCGCCTGCGTCGAGAAACCGGTCAGCGCACCGCCAGCGCAAAGCGATCAGCGAGAGTCGCCGCTGTCATCGGATGCCAGATTCCCTGCTCTGAACATTGCCCAGCGAAGGCCCAGCCGTAATCATACGCGGCTTCGAGTACAGCACCGAAGCGTTCGGGCTGCTGGCGACCAGACAGGATGATCCGTTCGATCCCCGACAGATGCTCGGCATCGGGCATCGCGCTCTGGCCGTCTTCCACGTAGACCGCTTCGGCATTGAGAGAAAGTGTCAACATGGGCAGAGCTGTGGTCGCGTCGTTGTCGCTGTCGAGACAGGAGGCTTCGACGATGGCAAGCTCGGCAGGCTCCTTCACCCGGACGGCATCGATGCACGCCTCGACCGATCCGACATGCAGAATGTCGAGACCACCGCGATAGGTGGCCTGTGGATCATCGATCTGTCCAGTGCGGAGGGAAAAAAGGGCAACCCGGCGTCCTGTGCGCTCGATCCGCTGAGACATGGCGAGGGCTGCGCGCATTCTCGCATTCTGTGATCCTCCGACCAGGAGGATCGGATGCGCGGTCATTGCGCCGATCGGCTCGAAGTCGAACAAGGCGTGCAGGGCGCCTGCAACGGCCTCGTCGCCGAGAAGCGGTCCTCCGTTGGAAAGCAACTCGACGGAGATTGCCTCGTGTGTCGCCGCAGAGAGATCGAGATTCCTGCGAATGCTGTCGAGTTCACACTGAGATTGATCCCTACGGATGCTGCGCGTCAGGTCGCCGGTCGGGGCGTGCCGGGGCGCCGGTTGGATACGCCCCGCTTTGCTTGTCGGCTCACCGAAATCGACGACAGGCTCCAGACGGTTCAGCAATCCCCTCATAGCTGGTGGGGCCGGTACTTCTTGATCCGCGTTGTCCGCAGGCCCTGGATACCATGCCGGTCGATGGTCTTGCGCCAGCAGTCGAACTCCTCGTGGCTGAGGTTGTAATACTCGCACGCCTCGTCGAGGCTGAGAAGGTCACCGCGCACAGCTGCAACGACCTCGGCCTTGCGCCGGATTACCCATCGTTTCGTATTGGCCGGTGGCAGGTCTTGGCGCGTCAGCCGTTGACCATCGGGGCCGATTACGGATCGGGGTCTTACTGGGGTCGTGTCACTCATCGGCTTGTCCGGTATGTCCGTCATGAGTGCCACTCTACCTGCGGACTTCTAACAAATCGGAAAAAGTCAGCATTTTAAGTATGTTAACTGATTTTCTCGGTAACCATTTCTCTTAACCTGTCAGCACGCCCCCTTTCCGCACCGCTTGACGCAGGGTCCATGGGGCGCGATATGCGCTGCATGGATGCCGCTGGAACCCTTGAGACGCCCAATGCGCTTGGCTTTGCGAAGCCCTCTACCGCCACGCGAGTCGCCGTGGCGATGTCGGGTGGTGTGGATTCTTCGGTCGTCGCGGCCATGATGAAAGACGACGGTTTCGATGTCGTGGGGCTGACGATGCAGCTTTACGATCATGGTGCGGCACTGGCAAAAAAAGGTGCGTGCTGCGCGGGGGCCGATATTCACGATGCGCGCCGGGTGGCCGCGTCGATGGGTTTTCCCCATTACGTCCTCGACTACGAAAACCTGTTCCGCGAAGCGGTGATGGACGAATTCGCCGACGCATATCTGGCCGGGGCGACGCCGATCCCCTGCATCCGCTGTAACGAGCGGGTGAAGTTCAAGGATCTGATGCAGCTGGCGCGCGACCTCGACGCCGATTGTCTGGCGACCGGACACTATATCCGCCGCATGGAAGGGCCGAACGGGCCGGAGCTGCATCGCGCTGCCGATCCGGCGAAGGACCAGAGTTATTTTCTGTTCACGACCACGCGCGAACAGCTCGACTATCTGCGCTTTCCGCTCGGCGGGATCGAGACAAAGGCTGAAGTCCGGGCGATGGCCACGCGGTTCGGGTTGGCCGTGGCGGATAAGCCGGACAGTCAGGATATCTGCTTCGTACCGGAAGGCCGCTATACTGACGTGATAGAGAAACTGCGCCCCGGTGCATCGCAGCCGGGCGAGATCGTGCATCTCGACGGGCGGGTGCTGGGCGAGCATTCCGGTGTGCTGAATTATACGATTGGCCAACGCCGGGGCCTTGGCATTTCGGGCGGTGACCCGCTTTATGTGGTCAAGCTGGATGCGGAGGCGCGGCATGTGATCGTCGGGCCTCGCGGGGCGCTTGGCGCGACCGAAGTGCGGTTGCACGAGATCAACTGGCTGGGTGATACGGCTTTTGGTGATGCGCCCGAGGGCGGCTGGGAGATGGCTGTCAAGGTCCGCTCGACCCGACCCGCCATGCCCGCCCGTGCGGTTCCCGGCAAGAATGGAACCGCGACCGTCTTCCTGAGCGAGCCGGAAAACGGTGTCGCTCCCGGTCAGGCCTGCGTGTTCTATGCGCCCGAGGGGAGCCGCGTGCTCGGCGGCGGCTGGATCACCGGACGCGGATAATCCCGCCTGCGATCAGTGCAGATTGCGCGGGTCGAGGGGCAGGATCAGCTTGCCATCCGTATCGAACGGCCCCGCATTACCCGCTTCGTTGAAGGTAATTTCTCCGCCGTCTTCGGCATTGAAAGGGCTGCGGACGAAATCGTCGCCTTGCTTGTAGTCGCGCAGGTCGATCTTGTAGGGAAGTTTCGGGTCGCGTCGCTTGAGTTCGGGCTTGCGCGGCCCGAGCGAGGCGACGGGCGCGTCCTGTATGACAGGGGTGTCGTCGATCCGGGGATCGGTCGCAGCGTTCCACCATCCCGGCGATTGCCATGCGGCAATGCCCAGCAGAACTCCCCAACATGCAAAGGTGAGTTTTTTTTCCATAATAGCCCCATCTGCACTGGTAGAGACAGAGCAATACGGCAGAACCCTTAAGGATTTTCCAAAAGGCGCTTCACGCAATCGTGCACTATTTCTTCTTATCGAGCTTCTTCTGGATCATCTCGACCGCCATCTCGGGGGTCACATCCTCCGGTTTGGTGTCTTTCGGGATCGTGGCGTTGACCTTGCCCCATTTGACATAAGGCCCGAAGCGGCCCTCCAGCACCTTCATCTCACCACCCTCCTTGGGGTGTTCGCCCAGTTCCTTGAGGGGCGGCTTGGCGGCAGCGCGGCCCCGGCCCTTGCCGGGATTGGCTTTCTTCTCGGCGATCAGATCGACGGCGCGGTTGATGCCGACATCGAGCACTTCATTCCAGTCAGAGACGTTCGCATAGATCTTGCCGTGTTTCACGTAGCCGCCATAGGGACCGATGGCCGCAATGATCATCTCCCCATCCTCGGGGTGGGGACCGACCTCGCGGGGCAGGGAGAGCAGTTTCAGCGCCAGTTCCAGCGTGATGGTGTCCGGCGTGACGCCCGTGGGAAGGGAAGCGCGGGGGGGCTTTGTCTTCTTGGGCTTCGCCTTGCCCTTTTCCTTCTCCTCGATCTCCGGTTCGCCAAGCTGGATATAGGGGCCGAAGCGGCCCGAGCGCAGGTTGACGGGTTTGCCCGTCTCCGGGTCGATGCCGAGTTCCACATCGACGGCCTGTGCCGCCTGTTTCTCCGCCTCTTCCGCCGAAACCCCGAAGGGCCGGGTGAATTTGCATTCGGGATGGTTAGAACAGCCGATGAACGCGCCGAACTTGCCGGTCTTGATCGAAAGCTGGCCGCCTTCGCGCCCTTCCTTGCCGCAGATCAGGCACGCACGCGGTTGTGTGCCGTCGCCCCGGTCAGGAAAGACGTGGTCGGCCATCGCATCATTGATCGCATCGAGCACATCGCGGGTGCGCAGCTCCTTCGTTCCCTCGACCGTCTTCGAGAATTCGGTCCAGAACTTCGCCAGCAGCGCCTTGTACTCGGCCTTCCCGGCGGAGATATCGTCCAGCTCCTCCTCCAGATCGGCGGTGAAATCGTACTCGACGTATTTCCGGAAATATTCCTCCAGAAACGCCGTCACCAAGCGTCCCTTGTCGGCGGCGATCAGGCGGTTGCCATCCTTATCGACATAGCCGCGATCCTGAATGACCGAGATGATCGAGGCATAGGTGGAGGGTCGCCCGATGCCGAGTTCTTCCATCCGCTTGACCAGCGACGCCTCGGTGAAGCGGGGCGGCGGCTGGGTGAAATGCTGGATCGCGAGAGCCGCTTCGTCCTTCGAGAGGATGGCGGTCAGGCCGGTTTTCTCGTCTTCCTTCTCGACCACCTCATCCGTCTCGGGGGCCGATTTCGCAAAATCAGCCTGCATCGCGCCCGCGACTTTCTTCAGGGTATCGCCCTGCGCCATGGGCGGCAGGATGCGGCTATCCTCATCCGCAGCGGCGTCGTCCTTGCCTTCCTCGTAGACCGCGAGGAAACCGTCGAATTTCACGACCTGTCCGGTGGCGCGCAGGCCGACCTTGTTATCAGGGCTGGCGATTTCGACCGTGGTGCGTTCCAGCCGGGCGCTTTCCATCTGCGAGGAGATCGCGCGCTTCCAGATCAGCTCATAGAGACGCAGTTCCTCGCCCGACAGAGAAGTGTCTTTCGGAGCCTTCGAGAAATCCGTGGGGCGGATACATTCGTGGGCTTCCTGCGCGTTCTTGGCCTTGGATTTATAGACGCGCGGCTTGCCGGGGACGTAATCCTTGCCATAGCGGCTGTCGATGGTCGCCCGCGCCTCTTTCACCGCGTCGGGGTCCATGTCCAGACCATCCGTCCGCATGTACGTGATGAAGCCCTGTTCATAGAGGCGCTGCGCGACCTGCATCGCGCCCTTGGCCCCCATGCCGAGTTTTCGGGACGCTTCCTGTTGAAGCGTCGATGTCATGAACGGAGGTGAAGGGTTGCGGGTCGCGGGCTTGGCTTCGACCGTGGTGATAGAGAAGTCGCGCGCGTCGATGGCCTCGATGGCCTTGGCCGCATCGGCCTCAGTCGCCAGATCGAAGCGCTCCAGCTTCTTACCGTCCAGCGTCGTCAGCCGCGCCTCGAAATCCGCACCCTTCGGCGTGGCAAAGCGCGCGCGGGCGCTCCAGTATTCGCGGGGCTTGAACTGCTCGATCTCCGTCTCACGCTCACAGACGATCCGCAGGGCGACCGATTGCACACGCCCCGCCGAGCGCGACCCCGGCAGCTTGCGCCACAACACGGGCGACAGATTGAATCCCACCAGATAATCGAGCGCGCGGCGGGCCAGATACGCCTCCACCAGCGGCATATCCACATCGCGCGGGTTTTTCATCGCGTCGAGCACGGCGGTCTTGGTGATGGCGTTGAAGACGACCCGCTCGACCGGCACATCCTTTTTCAGCGACCGACGTTTCCGCAACGCCTCCAGCAAATGCCACGAGATCGCCTCTCCCTCGCGGTCGGGGTCCGTCGCGAGGATCAGCTTGTCGGTGCCTTTCACCGCATCGGCGATGGCTTTCAATTGCTTGCGGGAGCGTTCGTCGCCCGTCTCCCATTTCATCTCGAAGTCGTTGTCGGGCAGGACCGAGCCATCCTTGGACGGCAGATCGCGCACATGGCCGTAGGAGGCGTGAACCTCGAATCCCTTACCGAGATACTTCTCGATGGTCTTGGCCTTGGCGGGGGATTCGACGATGACGACGGCCATGATGCC
>CALHLW010000242.1 GCA_938034615.1 uncultured Neomegalonema sp.
GCTCCGTGACGTCTTCGCAGGCCGCTGAAGCCGCAGCACCAATGCTACCAGCTCTTCCTTGCTCAGCTTCTCAAGATCATCCCGACTCATCCAAACCGTGAATCACGATCACCGACAGCGCGCAAGGGGGTGCGTAATTACGTTTTTGGAGCACTTAGCCCGAACCGGCCAAGATACCATAGCGATGTGCAATGTGACATTCACAGGGTCGGCTCATCGCGGATGCATACGCTTTTTCAACAGACTGGCGGCACACTGCGCGGCAAACCTTGACCGGAGCCACTACCATGTCTCGTATCGCCCTCGCCGCCCTGCTCGCCCTCACCGCCTGTTCGCAGCCTTCCGCACCTATCGAGATGAAGACAGCGCTTGAACCGCCCGCCACACCCGTGCCGACCGCACGGGCGGGAACGCAAGGCGACCCGGCAGCACTGGACCGATGCCGAAATGCAAACTGGCAGGCGACGGGGTATCGTCACGGGCTGTCAGGCTTTCCCATGGCCGCGCTGAAACAGGTGAGCGAAGCCTGCGAGGCGTCGGGCGTGAAAGTGGATCGGCTCGCCTATTCAACCGGACGGCTGGAGGGGCTGGCACTGTTCTGCTCGACCGAAAGCGGCTATCGCCGCGCCCGCGCGGGGCTACCGGTGGACAACAATTGTCCGCCCACGCTGAAGGCGGCCTATGAGGCGGGATATGCGAAGGGTCTGGCGGAGCGATCATGATCGGCCACGCTTCAACCGCCTAGTTTCTTGTTTGAGCGGGTCGCGTGCACAATTCGAAAAGCCTGCTCAGGTCAGAAGCCGACAGGCTATCGAACCGGCTTGTCAGCGCTTCTATCCCATGCGCGCGGGGCTGGCCGAGTACCGGGTCTGCCAGCCTATGAAATTTCGCCGAAATCTCGAAATCGCTCAACGGCATATCAGGATCACCCCGCGCCGAGCGGGGCGCGTCTTCTATGCGGCGACCGTCTGTCAGAACCAACGTGACCTGAGCCCAGCGTTTGTCGGTGCTGGTGCGGGTCATCTCGTCATCGTCGATCAGTTCGATGGCGCGGCTGATGCGCAGGATATCCGGATCAGCCAAAGTCTGCGCTGACAATTCTTCGGCACCGACCTGCCCGCGCACGATCATCGCAGCGACCGGGAAAGCAATAGCGTAGGCAAACTCGTCCGGGCTTTGAGGCTCATGTCCGGCCAGACGGGTTGCGTAGTGAAAGGTGCGAATTTCTACCGCCTCGATCTGTTCGTGGGAGAGGTCATGGTCGCGCATCATGTCTGACACCGCGTCCAGCGAGGGATGCGCCCAGCGACAACAGGGGTAGGCTTTGTAATGGGTGTGATCGACCACCCGCCATCCTGCGCCAAGATCGGCCCAGAACTCGGCACCCTCATCGCCTTCACAGGTCAAAGCCGGAGCCCCCGTGAAGCCCTCCATCGCCAGATAGGCAGCGGTAACGCCCGACGGAGCGCCCCACCCCACGCCGTCGCGCAGCATGGTGGGGTGATCTATGCAGCGCATCATCTGGCTGCGGGGCCCGTGATATTCGCCTATGCCTGCTGCCTGGCGAATGTGCTCCGCATCGCCGCCAAGCAATTTTGCGCCAGCCGCAGCCACACCCACTGCCGTCCATGCCCCTGATGTATGATAATCCGCGCAGGTCGCGTGTTGCACCGACCCGGCGCGGTAAGAAATCTCGTAAGCCACCGCCAAGAGTTCAGCAAAACGCTTGCCATCCATGGGGCCGAGGGCTTGTGCCATCGCGATCAGCGCCGGGAAGACCGCCGATCCCGCGTGCCCCTTGCACGGGGTGACGCCGTCATGGGCATCAATGCTGTCGATGGTAAAAGCGCCAGCCATCGCGGCCCCGACGGGGCTGACGGCGCGGCCATCCATCATCATGCGCGCCGCCCCGGACGCCCCTGCGCCAAAGATCAACGGAGCCGTGCGCCGGGCGATGGTCGACAATTCTGTCGTCGATCCAATGGCGGCGACACCCATCGTATCGGTGAAGCTACGCCGCAGAATCTGTAAAACCGTTTCCGGCAAGGCATCATAGCGCAAATCAGCGGAAAATTTATCGAAGGAAAGCGTCATCGGTTCAGCGCCTCTCATGCGGTTGTCCCCGAGCCACGGCTCTCGGTGATATGATTTGAATCCATGGAGCCGGTGATTCACAATCGCCACACTATGCTGCAAACAGAGGTTGGGTATGTTCTCTCCATTTATCAGGCGTTTCCGCGATGGTCTTGTCGTGATGGGCCTTGCGTTTTCCCTCATGCTGACCCCGGCGGTATCGCAGGACAGCGCGACGGCGAAGCTGGAACAGTTCCATGCCGGGCTAATCGACCGATATCCCGATGTCGTCCATATCTCGCCCGATGACCTTCAGAACATTCCGTCCGAGGATGTGGTGCTCTTCGACGTGCGCAAGGATGCGGAATACGCTGTGAGCCGCCTCGACGGGGCAATCCGTGTTTCGCCGTCGATCAGCGCCTCGGAGTTTCTGCGCGACTACGCCGGGGCGGTAAAGGGCAAGAAGGCCGTCTTCTACTGCTCGGTCGGGGAACGGTCGAGTCGCCTCGCCGAACGGGTCATGTCGCAGGCAGGGGATGCCCGCCCCAGCGCGATCTACAATCTCGAAGGCGGCATCTTCAAATGGCATAATGAATACAGGAACGTCGTCGGTGCCGAGGGTGAAACCTCAGCCGTGCATCCCTTCAACCGCCGATGGGGCCGCCTGCTGGAGAGGCAGGACGCTATCCGAACGAAACCCGACGCGCGGTGAGGGCTATCCTTTCAGGATATCGGCATAGCTATCCCGCAGCGCGTTCTTCTGCACCTTGCCCATGGTATTACGCGGCAGGGCATCGAGAACGACCACGGCCTTGGGCTGCTTGAAGTTCGCGAGTTCACCGATAAGGGCGGAACGGATCGCGTCCGGGTCGAGGGTCGAGCCGGGTTTGGGCACGACCGCCGCGACAACGCCTTCGCCAAAATCGGGGTGCGGGACGCCGAAGACAGCGGACTCGTTCACGCCCGGAAGATCGTCGATCAGACCCTCGATTTCCTTGGGATAGATATTATAGCCGCCCGAGATGATGAGGTCTTTCGAGCGGCCCACGATGGTGACGTAGCCATCCTCGGAAATCGTGCCGAGATCGCCAGTGATGAAGAAGCCGTCGGCGCGAAATTCCTCCGCCGTTTTCTCTGGCATCTGCCAATAGCCCTTGAAGACGTTCGGACCGCGCACCTCGATACCGCCGATTTCGCCCGCTGTGAGGGGCGCGCTGCTTTCAGGGTCCGTGACGCGGACTTCGATGCCGGGAAGGGGGAACCCGACGGTGCCGGGGCGGCGCTCGCCGTCATAGGGGTTCGAGGTGTTCATCGCCGTCTCGGTCATGCCGTAGCGTTCGAGAATGTTGTGCCCCGTGGCGGCGGTCCAGCCGCGGTGGGTTTCGGCGAGAAGGGGTGCGGAGCCGGAGACGAAAAGGCGCATGTTTGCGCTCGCCTCCTTAAGCCCCTCATGCGTAAGAAGGCGGGTGTAGAAGGTGGGGACGCCCATCATCGCCGTTGCCTTCGGCATCAGCGACAGGATGGTGTCCGGAGCGAATTTCGGCAGAAAGATCATGGCATTGCCCGCATTCAGCGAGACATTGGCAGCAACGAACAGACCATGGGCATGGAAGATCGGCAGGGCGTGGATCAGCGTGTCCTCGCTCGTGAAATGCCAGTATTCGCGCAGGGTTTCGGCATTCGAGGCAAGGTTGGCATGGGTCAGCATCGCGCCTTTCGAGCGCCCCGTGGTGCCGGAAGTATACAAAATACAGGCGAGGTCATCGGCGGCGCGGGGGACGGCCTCGAAGCCGTCTTTCGCTTGCGCAACTGCATCGGCGAGCGTGCCGGTGCCATCGGCGGCGACGGTGAGGACCGCGCCTTTGGCCAGCCCCCGAATCGTCGCCTCGCCCGCCGGGTCGCAGACGACGAGGGCCGGGTCTGCATCGGTGATGAAATGCTCCAGCTCGCGCGGGGTGTAGGCGGTGTTGAGAGGCACGAAGGCGGCCCCGGCCAGCACTGCCCCGAGATAGACGGCCAGCACCTCCACAGATTTCTCCGCCTGCACCATAACCCGGTCGCCGGGTGCGACGCCCTGCGCGACGAGGGCATTCGCGTATCGCTCGGCCATGGCGAAGAGAGCGCCGAAGGTCAGCGTCTTGCCCCGGTCATACAGATCGAGACACAGCGCGTCCTCGCGCCCGAGAGAACCGGCGCGCAGGGTGCGGGCGAGGTGGTTGGCAGCGTAGGGATTGGCGGTCATGGCAGGCTTCCGACGATTTCTCCTGCCCCGCCTTGCGCCGGGGCCTGTTTAAACGCTGTGCAATACCCGAAGGCCCCGGCACGATGCCGGGGCAGGCGCTGTTCCTTGATCTTCTACGAAGTCGTATCCGCCTGCACCAGTGCCTTATAGAGTTCGCGCAGGCGGAGCGTCACGGGGCCGGGGAAGACCTCGCCCATACTGCGCCCATCGATCTCGGCAACGGGGGTCACGCCGCCGAAGCTGCCGGTCATGAACGCTTCATCTGCACCATAGGTATCGACGAGGGAATAGTTGCGCTCGAATGCGGGGATGCCGTTGGCGTGGCACAGGGCGACGATGTTCGCGCGGGTGACGCCGTTCATGCAGTAATCGCCAGTGCTGGTCCAGACCGCGCCCTTGCGGACGATGAAGAAGTTGCAGGAATTAGTGGTGTTCACGAAGCCATGGGGGTCGAGCATCAAGCCCTCATCCGCGCCCGCTTTTTCGGCCTGAACCGCCGCCAGCACACAGTTGAGCTTGGAATGGGAGTTCAGCTTGGCGTCCTGGGCCATGGGCATCCCGCGGATTTGCGGCACGGTAGCCAGACGCACGCCCCGGTCGGCCAGCGCTGCCACGGGGGTCGAATGTTCCATGATGATGACCATGGTGGGGCCGAAGCGTGAGAGGCTCGGGTGCTGGAAGGGCTTGGCTTTCTTCCCGCGCGTGACCATCAGGCGTGCATGGGCGTTTTCGGTCATGCCGTTGGCGTGCCGGGTCTGCTCCAGCGCGTCGATGACGCCCGTGCGATCCATGCCGATATCGAGATCGATGGATTTGGCGGCTTCGAACAGGCGGTCGAGATGGGCATCGAGGAAGGCCCAGCGCCCGTTATAGAGGCGCAAACCTTCCCATACCCCGTCGCCCAGCATGAAGCCGCTGTCGAAGACCGAGACCTTGGCCGCATCGCGATGGGCAAGCGTACCGTCCACGTAGATCTGCACATCGGCATTGCGCGGGTCTTCATCCGAAGCGTGGGTG
>CALHLW010000243.1 GCA_938034615.1 uncultured Neomegalonema sp.
ATCCATCGCGATCAGCGCAAGCTGCTGACACTCGGCGAGGATCACATCCACCGGACGCTTCCCGCGCGCCCGATGCCCCGGTGGCCTCGCATAGCGCATCGGCCTCACGATCCCCGGCTTGGCTCTCGCCTTGCGCCGCGCCATCAGCCGCGCCAACCGCTCCGCCTGAGCCGGAATATCATCGAGCGCCGCCTGCATCGCCTTTAGCCGCCGCACCAGCGACGCCGCATCCAGTTCATCATCGGGCAGGGGCGGAGGCGGCGGCACATAGGCCACATACCGATCCACCCCGATTTCCGTGATACGCGGCCCCGGTCCGCGTCTGCCCTTGCGCCTGCGCGGACGCATCAACGCTCCGAGCCGTATCCGGGGATCGAACAGCGCAAAGGGTGCTGCACGTTTCGTCGCATCCCGCGCTGACTTCTTCGGAGCAGAGCGCTTCTCGCGCTTTGCTGCGACCGAGACCTCGATCCCCAATGCTGCCATCACGATCACCCGGCGCAGGGCCGATTCCGCAGGCCGCAGAATCTCCAGCACCATCAGCCGCACCCGCCGCGTCACCACCTTGGGCACGAACCCGTCCACCATCCCGAGCATGACGAACAACCCCGCCACGACCTCCCGCAGTTTCCCGCGATAGACCGATACCGAAAGCTGCCAATCCCAACCCGTATTCAAGTGAAGCTGTCCTGTGCACCGTGATTCGTTGAAAAGAACAAATCATGAAAATAAAGCATGTGCAACAGCGCGCGGTGCAGATCGAGGAGAGCGCGACGGCAGCGGTTCTTGGAAGGCGGAAAACCTCGATCACGCTCCACACCCAAAGATAGTAGTAAAATATCATAATCGTACGAGTTGCATCACACGCCACAGGTTGTGCTTTACGTCACTTCTAGGCGCACCGCGCGGGATTGCCAGCCACTAACCGGGAACAAGGGACAGTGAGCACGGAACAAGGCGCAGGGAGAGGCCATCCAAGGCGCTTCGCTTTCGCGATCCATTCGGGAATTGCTATGTGTGCGGCGGCTATCGCTCCGTCATACGTCTCTTGAGTACCCGTACAACCTGGGAGGCCAACGACAAACCCAACGAATTCACCGCCTTCACTGATTGGAAGCCGCTCAACGAGGATGGTATATATCGCGTTGTTCAATTTTGCGCTCCACAAAACTGCACTCACGGCAGGTAGGCGGTTTGCGCACGGTCCCATGCTTAAGCTGGTGACACAACTTAAAGATGCTTTAACTTCAGAAGATGATTTAGCCCTACGCGGGCATTGCAAAGCCCGAGGGATGGCTAACTGCCTTTGGCACGAACCGGATCAGGCCCGCGCGGCGGCAGATCAACTATCGTCTAGGAAGATCAAGCCGCCGGTATTGGTTGTGGCGGGGCCGGACGCCTTGACGGGCTTGGCCGGGCGCGTTGCTGCGACCAGATCGATGGGATCACCCGATGCCTGCCCATACGCGAGCGAGCCGCTGGGTTCAGGATAATCCGACGGACCATCCGCTACCGGAACCTGCAACTCGCTCACCGGCGCATAGACCGGCGCCATGCTGGCATAGGTGTCGAATACCGGCTCGGCCTCTGCCATCCCGTCATAGGAAAGCGGCTCGCTGTAGACCGCTGGCTCCACCGCCACCGTCATCCCGCCAGGCGGAACGCCATAGGACGCCGTTTCGATCCTCGCTTCGACCATGTCGTAGGAGGCAGGCTGGATCGCTTCGTAAGATTGGTCCGTGAGGGCATAGACGGCGTCGACCGTACCGATTCCAGCCCCGACGCTCGCCACGTAATCATCATATGTGCCGACCTGCCGATAATCTCCACCAGCGACGATATCATAGCTTTCGGCAACCGGCACCGCATAGGTTTCGATGGGCTGAATGTCGTATGCCCCCGTCACCGGCAGGGCGTCGCTTTCCATCGATGCGACCAAGTAGCCATCACCCGAGGGCACCCCAAAGGTCGCCACATCATCCGCATGACCATCCGCGACGTCGGCGGTGCCGCCATCATAGGACGCAAAGCCCGTGGTCGCAGGAACGGGTGTCTGCCGGGCCAGGCGCATGGCCTGTAGCCGCGCGAGATTTTCCTCGGCGAGTGCGGCCACATCCCGATCACTCGCCTCCTCCAGCCGCTGCTCGGTGATATAGGTATAATTCGCCTTCGCTTCGTACCCGGCGCTTCGCGCCGCCGTGTAGAGATGCTCGGCGGCACGGTAATCGCCGGTACTTTCCCGAACCGCCCCCAGCCCGAGCAACGCATAGGGATTGTCCGGCTCACTGGAGAGCGCGGTTTCGAAATGCGTTTCCGCCCCTTGCAAGTCACCCTGCTTATAGGCATCGTAACCCAAGGTCGCCGCAACATAGGATGGGGATTGCGCCGGGTTGTCGACGGTCTGGGAACAGCCTGCAACGAGAGCGACGACAGAGACCGCGCACAGTTTCCGCATGAACATGCCGGAACCTCCGGGAATTTCTGATTAATCGAGTGTAGTTCTGCGGATTTTCGCGCAAATTGCAAGCAATTGTGTTTTTTTGAAACAGTTCTCCCATACTGCGAGGGGTTGGTCGTGAAACGAGAACGGCGGAGTATCGGCCTGCCATGATCGCCTTCCTGTTCCGGGTGTATGGGGTCACAACCGCGATACGCACCCTGTGCCTCCTCATCTTCCTGTCGCCATCCCTCGCACGGGCAGAGAGCGCGACCGTCGCCGTCGCCGCCAATTTCGCGACCACGCTCGAACGGCTGATCCATTATTTCGAGCAGGCGGGCGACCATGACATCCGGATCGTCCAGGGTTCCACCGGCAAGCTCTACACACAGATCCACCACGGCGCGCCGTTCGACATCTTTCTCGCCGCCGATACCGATCGCCCCGACCGGCTCGTCGCTGACGGGCTGGCAATGCCAGAGAACCGCATACCCTATGCTATCGGACGGCTGGTCCTCTGGAGCGGGACGGAGACGCCCTCGGAAGCCCTGCTCCGCAGCGGCACGATCCGCCGTCTCGCCATCGCCAATCCAGAACTGGCCCCCTACGGCGCGGCGGCGAAGGAGGTGTTGGCTGAGTACGGTCTGACCGACGAGCGCGCCCCCGCCCTCGTCATGGGCGAGAACGTCGCCCAGACCGTCGCGATGCTGGCCACCGGCAATGTCGATCACGGGCTGATCCCGCTCTCTATGGCCAGCGCTTTCGGGGGAGAGGTCTGGACCGTCCCCGATACCGCCCATGCCCCCGTCCGACAGGACGCCGTGCTGCTGAAGCGCGGTCGGGACAACCCGGCGGCGCGCGCCTTCTTCGCCTTCCTGCAATCGGATGCCGCCCGCGCGATCATCACCGCCGACGGCTATCGCGAGGCCACACCGTGATCGACCTCGGCCCCCTCTGGCTGACGCTGCATCTCGCGGCGGTGACGACCGCCTTGCTGCTGATCGTCGGCACCCCCCTCGCCTGGTGGCTCGCCACCACCCGCAGCCGCGCAAGACCGTTCATCGAGGCAATCACCGCCCTGCCCCTCGTCCTGCCTCCCACGGTACTCGGCTTCTACCTGCTGATCCTTCTCAGCCCCAATTCGACCTTGGGCGGGGCATGGGTGTCGATGACGGGCGAGACGCTGACGTTTTCGTTCACGGGCCTCGTCGTCGCCTCTATCATCTATTCCCTGCCCTTCATGGTCCAGCCGCTCCAGGCCGCCTTCGAGCGTGTCGGCCCCATGCCCATGGAAGCCGCCGCCAGCTTACGCGCCTCACGCCTCGACGCCTTCCTCACCGTCGCAGTCCCCTTGTCGGCTCGCGGTTTCCTTACCGCCTGCGTTCTCACCTTCGCCCATACCATCGGCGAATTCGGCGTCGTCCTGATGATCGGCGGCAACATCCCCGGCGAGACCCGCGTCATCTCCATCGCCATCTACGAACAAGTCGAGACCCTTCGCTACGACGAAGCGCATATCCTCTCGGCGGGGATGCTGGTCTTCTCGTTCCTCGTGCTGGCGCTGGTCTACACTTTCAACCGGCCCCGGATGATCGCGTGAAGGCCCCGCGCCTAGATCGTCACTTACCTGTGAAAGCGGCATCCCTAACTGGCTTCCGGTCGCAAATCCGTTCTATTTTCCGGATCAGCCGGAGGCTGTACCAAGGGGTCGAATGTATAAAACGATAGCATTTCTCGGGGTAATTCTCAGTGCCGGTCAGGCCAGCGCAGACAACTGCCCCGATTTTTATCGGTTCGTCGATTTCGGCCTGTTCGCTCAGGACGGCAGGGTTTATCGAGGTGGGCCCACGTTCCGTGCTGAAAGCCTTGAGGGTGCGCCGCTTATGCTCAGGGGCCGCTCGGAGTGTCGCAAGATTCGCGACATATCGAAGGACGGCCACGGTAATCCCATTCCTGTTGTCACGCGCGTCTATTACAAACCCGAACGGACAGGCATAGACCTGACCGAACTTACGCTGAGATCCGTTGACCGGAACGACGCGGAAGCGGAGGAAAACGCCAGCGCCCATCGCGCCAGTCTGGCCAGAGCCGATACTGCCACGACGCGCGGCGCTGATTTCTTATGCGCTCAGACCTCCGACGACGACACGCTCAGTTGTCAGATCGTATCGCCGTATCCGGGCAACATCGCGCTGGTCGTGTACTGCGATGCCCGCCAGTGCGATATGCCCGCCATGGCCGTCCAAGAGGGTATCATGGTCGGCGCCGTATGGCCGCGTCCGCCTGAGACCTTGGACAAGCCGGAAAAGACAGGCTCCGATATTGTAGAAAAAGCCAGGCAAATTCACGATTTTCTCGATCCGCTGTCGTAGCGCTCAGCGCGCTGGCATTGCATTACACAGTACGCTTTCGCGGGCGGCGTGATGCCGATATAAGCCGTGCACGGCGGATGTGATCGTCGGCGGAAATCGGAAAGCAGAAATGCTGAGTGCAAGCTGGACTCGCGGTCGATCTTATCTGAGGCGTGTGTGGTTCAGCGCCATCGTTTTCGGACTTTGTCATTTCGGTGGTGTCGTTTCGCTGGCCGCCCAGGAAGTCACCGGACAATCCGAACCCATCATCGCTGGATGTCTCAGCATTGATCCGGTGTGCATCCAGACCAGGGATGGAGACGTTGCCGGCTTCTCGGTGGATCTTGCGCGCGCAATTGCCGAACGAACCGGCCTCGACATCACCTTTCGTTTTGGGCAACCCAATGAGGTGATCAACTGGCAAATCTCCGGTGAAACTCAGCTTGTTGCAGGGATACCGCGCCTTGCCATCCTGAACCCCAAAAACCTCTCGTCCAGCACCGTCGGGAGTACGAGAACCCGCTTCTTTGCCCTCAGGGAGACTGTCGCGCGATCCACTGCGGACGAGCCGGAGGGTACGGTGCTGACCTTCATCGACGGCGGGCCGGGAAGCAATTATCCCGATCTCCTGAAAACAAACACTTTCGTTGCAGGGGCATCCCACGAGATGATGGCAGCGCATCTTCTCAGCGGCGATGCCGACTTCGCCATTGCGCCTGAAACCACGATGCTCAAGACCCTGCGCAAAATGCGGCTCGATCACCGTGTCGTAGCGCTTGGCTCGCCCCTCGGCACCGAGGAGAGAGTCGTATGGCTGCATGAGAGCCATGCGGGTCTTTTGGGTACGATCAACACTGCGATCGAAGATCTTCAGGCGAACGGTACGTTGGCGGCGATGCGCGCCAAGTGGCTGATCGATCCTCCCGCACCCGAGCCGGATGTGCTGAGCGTCGGGGTCTATCCTTTCCCGCCCTATCAGGTCGTTGAGGCCGATGGATCATTCACCGGGTTTGCAGTTGAGGCAATACGCGATCTCGGTGATCGGGCAGGGCTTGAAATGGCCTTCAGCGAGATCACGCTCGACGAATGGCGCGCCGGCCCCGGACCGGGCGGTTACGATCTCTTGCCGCCGACCGGTGTCAATGAAGAACGCAGCCAACGCATGGATTTCACGCTCCCGATCCAAAGTTCGACCGTCTCTATATTCACGCGGGCCGGAGAAGAGACCGGGATTCGATCTCTTGACGATCTGGCGCGTGTAACGATTGGCCTGAGACGCGGTAACATTGCCGAGAGCGTCGTGGAGCAACATGGCGGGCTGACGACCACAACATTCGAAACAGATGACGCTTTGCTCGATGCACTGCTTTCCGGCGACGTCACGGCTGTAATTTTCCCCACGGCGACTTTTCCAGAGCTGGCAGCGGCACGCGATGTCACCAGTAAGATCGTCAGCATAAAACCACCTGTTTCCGCCAATACCCGCGCCATCGCTTTAAGACCGGGCCTCGGCTCCGTGCGAGAGCGTCTCAATGCACTGATCCCAGGGTATCTGATCTCCGACGAATACGATGCGCTGAACGCGGATTGGTATGGAGAGCCGGTTTTCTGGACCGAGGGTCGCAAACGCCTTGCGGCCCTGATTGGAGGGTGCCTCTTCCTCGCGCTCCTGCTGCTGCTGGGCACGCTCCAGTATCGACGCCGTCAACGTGAGACACGCCTTCTTGCCGATGTGACCCGCAACCTGCCGCATCAGGTCATGTTGCTCGACAATCGCGGGACGATCTCGCTGATGAACGAAGAGGCGATCCTAACTCGATCTGAAGGCGGCTCCACCAAGGGAGTCGGACGGAACTACGACCACTTTGTCCGTGAGCTCATCGACCAGGGCGATATCAGCATCGATGGCCAATCCGGGGACGCAACCTTTGCTCAGTTGAGCGAGAGCGCCTTCAAGGATGGTACAACCATCGAATATCAAACCGGCACGGGGGCGACCATGAAGCGCCGTGCGACAATCCTGTCGAACGGCGCCACGCTTCTGCTCCGCGAGGACGTCACGGCGGACCGGCAAAGCCGCAACGCACTTCAATCCGAGAGAACCCGCCTACAGGCCGTCCTCGACGCGACACAGAGCGGTGTGATCGGCTTTACGCCTAGGGGCCGGGTCGCCATCGCGAACCCCCGCGCCCGGCATATGCTCGGCGGCACATCCAGGGAAACACCGTTCGAATGGCCTGATGCGATCCATTTTGTCGATGCGGAGACTCTGGCACCCCTTGATGCGTCCGCCGATCCGATCCAGCGGGCCATTGCAGGCGCAACGCTCAAAAACGAAACCGCATTGATGTCCCGCAGCGCAGGGGGTGATCCGCGTTATGTCCGCCTGACAAGCGCTCAAACAGGAGCAAAAGAACAGGGCGAGGTCGCGACCGTTGTCGTGATGGATGATATCTCCGAGTTGGAACGTAATAGGCAGCAGGCCGAGCGCTCAAACCGCCTCGATGCCCTCGGACAACTTACGGGAGGTATCGCACATGACTTCAACAACATGCTCGCAACAATCCAGTATGCCGTCCAGTTGGCGTTGCAGCGTACAGACGACAACAAGGCGCAGGACTATCTCGATACCGCGCTCTCGTCGGTCATGCGCGGATCGGAATTGACGACACGACTGCTGGCCTTCGCAAAGCGCCAGCCGGGACTCGCGAAGTCGGCTTTTGTCGGCTCCATCATCGATGAATTCGCAAGGCTGGCCGGGCCGGTTATCGAAGAGACGATCGATCTCGACTTCAGCATCGAGAGTTCTGATTTATGGGTCCATTGTGATGTCGCGCAACTCGAGAATGCCCTGTTGAACCTCGTGCTGAACAGCCGCGATGCCATGAAGCGCGGGGGTAAGGGCAACAAGATCACCGTCAATGTGCGAGGTGTGGCCGAAATCGACGCCGATGTGCAGCTACGTCGAGAGAATCCCCACTCCTACATTGCGAAGGGCCTTCATGAAGAGCACGAGGCCGAACGCGCGGGTCCGGGCGGGATGGCCTATCGCTACATCGAGTTTGCTGTAACCGACGATGGCCCCGGCATGGGCGACGAAGTGCGGCGCAGGGCGATCGACCCGTTCTTCACCACGAAGGATACGAATCCAGGCACAGGGCTGGGTCTGTCGATGGTGTATGGGTTCGTTCAGCAATCGAACGGCGAGCTCCGCATCTATTCCGAGGTCGGGCATGGAACAACGGTCCGTCTGCTCTTGCCGCGTGGTACAGTCCTGGGCGAACGCGAAGCGCCTTTGCCGCGCTTGCCCGCCCCTTCCGGAAAAGGGCAAAGGCTGTTTATCGTCGAAGATGAACCCGCCCTACTCAGCGTCATGCGTGATATCGCTGAGTCGCTGAATTATGACGTTGTCACGGCCACCTCGGGCCGCGAAGCGCTCGACGTTGTCAAGGCAGGACAGTCTTTCGACCTGCTGATGACAGATATCGTGATGCCAGGCGGAATCGGTGGCTTCGAGTTGGCGCGCGCAGTTCGCGAGATGCGTCCCGATGTGCCGATCCTTTATATGTCAGGGTATACAGGCTTTTCGGATGAGGAGATGGGCGAAGTTATTGCCCCTTTGCTTCAAAAACCTTACTCACCGGCAGAGCTCGCAGAAAAAATTAACGTGATGTTGAGTGAAAAATAATTTTTACTCATATTATTTGAAATATATAATTGTAAAAATAAGATAGACAGAAATCTATTCTTGATTTCTAGCGCCAACATTTTCCGCCAATAATCTATCTACTTCATCCGTTATCTTATCGAGAGAGATCGGCTTCATAAAAGCTGCATCAACCTTCAAATGTTCCGCAAGCGGTATATTTATCGGGTGATGAGTCAAGCTAACCATTCCGGTGATGACCATGATGGGCATGTCTACCAGCCAAGGCGTTCTGCCCGATACGATTCCAATTCGGATATCGCCAAGCAAAGAGACCCCACCGCCACCTTCAGAGACGTCCGTTGGCACGTACATATCTGTAATGAGCAGATCGAACCGCGATTCGGAAAGCGCCTCCCATGCGTCGCGCGCATCGGTGACGATTGTGACGTCATGCCCCACATTTTCAAGTCCAGCTACAAGGAGTCTTCCCTGCTGGACGTCATCTTCCATGATCAGAATTGATGGCATAGGTCTGGTGTCTCAAGTGAAACGCGATAAGGTTGGCAAGACATGTCCACTCGCAGCGCGCAGCGCTCAAAGCAATTTTAACTCATCTTAATCACGTTATTCTCTAACGGCTAAGTGTTATCAAGTCATGTGTAATTCGGATATTTTGATACACACGGGGAAAAATGGTCCCTTGATTCAGACCAATAAGTCAAGTCAACCAGCTTGCGACGGGAACGATCCCCGTATCGGCGGCATGCCGCGATAGTCGGTTCGAAGTGATCGAGAAATCAACCGATTGCATTGGGATAACCGACACAGCAAAAGGCCCGGAGCAATGCTCCGGGCCTCGATAGCGTCTCGCAGGGTGACTGGCTCAGGCCGCCATCGGCTGCGCGCCCTTGTCTTCGAGCAGGACACGCATGTCTCCGAGATTCTGCATCGAGGTGATCTCGGGCATCGAGAACTGGACGCCGAAGGCGACCTCGACGGCGAGCAGCAGGTCGATATGACGCGCGGAATCCCAATTGAGGGTGTTCTTCGCGTTGCTCTCGTCGGAGAGCGTGGTCTCATCGATGTCGAGTACGTTGGCGACGAGTGTGGTGAGTTTCATCGGATAGCCCCTCAAGGTTGGTCGTCATTTTTTTGTTGGTTTGTCGGTATGGATAGAAATCAGTCGAAGATCGTCTCGCGCACGCCTTCGGGCCAGCGCATCGGGTCGAAACCGTGCTGTGTGAAGGCGGCCAGCACCCAGCGTTCGATGCCCAGACCGATGCAACCGGTATGCGCAGGCTCACCGTCATTGGCGGTGATGTCGAACTTCTCGCCGAAGAACCGCCCATGCAGGTTCACCGAACCGCAGGCCATCTTCTTGGTACCACCCTTGCCGTCGAGCACGGGGATCAGGATTTCGTTCTTCACTTCCATCGCGGCCTGGAAGAACTTCTTCGAGGCCGAAACCGTGGCGAAGAACGGGTCGGTCGCGGTCTGGACTTCCATGTCCAGATCGAAGGTCTTGGCCAGTTCGACCACCAGCGGCAGCGCACGGCGGCGACGGTCGCCCACATACTCCTCGGTGCCGACAAAGACGATCTCGCGCACGTTGAACTCATAGAGGCGATCGAGACCGGAAGCGTTGCGGCTTTCATAGCGGAACACCCGGCCCAGCCAGCTCAGCGCAAAGCCAGCATCGTCCAGCCGCTTGCCCTGAAGCGTCGGGTACGCGGGGAAGCACGCGGCGGGGTTCATGCACATGCCGTCATGGTGCAGATGCTCGTCCTTGGGCAGGATCGCGCCTTCGGAGCAGGAATTCGCAACACGGAATTCCTCGATGGCATCGAAGTCTTCCATGACGTTGCCCACGAACGTCGCCTGGTTCGGATGGCTGTCGAAATAGCCGCATTTATGCAGCACATCGGCGTCGATGAAGCCGGGGAAATGCCCGTCCACCGCATCGAAATGCTTTTCATAGAGACCGCCCGCGATCTCGTTGACCAGCCGCGCGAGGCGCAGGACCGGGCCGTTATAAGCGATCTGGCCCTTGCCGTAATCATGGACCCACCCGCGACGCACGAGTTCCTCGTTCACGCCAGCCTGGAAGGGGCCATCATCTTCGCGGACGTTCGACGCGAAGGTCTTGATGTCGAAACCCGTGCGCTGTTTCGCCATGACGGCGACGAAGCGGTGCGCTTTCTCGACGACTTCCTGTGTGTAGAGGCCATCGCGGATTTCCAGCACGGCGCTCGCGCCGTCTTCGCTGACCCGGATGCGCTCCAGCTTCGGTGAAACGAAAACCGATTCCTTCTCGATATCACCGGCAACTTCTGGATCGACGACCATCGGCATGTCGATCCGGACCGTTACGGCCCCCCCTTGCATCGTATTCATCGCGACGTGTCCCCCGTCATTGTTTTTTCTGGAAAGCGATCCCCCGATCGCCTGTCGTCAAAGTGCCTTGCGACACTTCAATACCTTGTATTTCCTAAGATTCCGGCATCAGAAGCTGTAATAGAGGAAGCTCGTATCGCCCCCCAGCGACGTGAAACCGATGACCATGATGACCGCTGCCACCACCGCCCAGGCCGCATTCGGCATCCAGCGCACCGGGTTCTCGCGGAAGACCGCTTCCTCCGGCTGCGGATCGGAGCTGATCCAGGTACCTCGCAGGATTTGCTGCGAGTTCGGCGCGAGCAGGACGACGGCTCCCAGCACCACGATCAGCGCGGTTGCAGTGGCCACATCGATCAGCACCAGATCGGAGCCGAAACCTGCGCCGGTCAGCGTCGTGATCCCCCACATGCTCGACAGCATGATCGTTGCGACATCCACGGATGGCGCTCGGAACATCACCAGACCGCTGACGACCACGGCCATGGTCAAGGTCCAGCCCAGTGGTGCGCCGATGGTCGGCATCCTGAAATGCTTCCACCCGTTATCGATGGCCAACGCGAGGCCATGGATCAGGCCATAGATCACGAACGTGTATCCGGCCCCGTGCCAGATGCCCGCCATCACGAAGGTGTAGAAGATCGGCAGAGCGGAGGCCTGAAGCCATTTGCGCGACGACGAATGGCCGTTTTGCAGGGCCGAGCGCGAGTTGTTCATCGCCATCGGCGTGAACAGATACGTCGTGAAGAACCGCGTCATCGTCATGTGCCAGCGGCGCCAGAAATCCGAGATGCTCGTCGCCTTGAAGGGCGAGTTGAAGTTCAACGGCAGGCGGATGCCGAACATGAACCCAAGACCAACCGCCATGTCGGAATAGCCGGAGAAGTCGAAATACAGCTGGAGCGAATAGGCGAGCGAACCGATCCATGCTTCAACGGGCGCAATCGCCGCGCCCAGCGCCACGCCGTCGAAGGCAAGGTTGGCATAGGGCGCGATACTGTCGGCGAGGATGACCTTCTTGAACAGGCCAATGCCGAACATCGTCAGGCCGACCGATAGCGCGACCGAATTGAACGCCCGATCCTTGCGTTCTTCCATCTGCCCGAAGATATCGCGTTGCAGCAGCAGCGGACCGGCGGTGACGCAAGGGAAGAACGTCGCGAACAGCGCGTATTTATGCAAGCCAACGCGCTGCACCTGTCCGTTCAGCGCTTCGATAAGGAAACCGATCTGTGTGAAGGTGAAGAACGACACGCCGATGGGCACGATGATGTCGAGATGCGTAATGCCCGTTCCGGCCAGTGAATTGGCGATATCGATGAAGAAGTTCGTATACTTGAAATAACCCAGCGCGACGAGGTTCGCGGCAATCGCCACGAAAGCCAGCGCTCCGGCTGGTTTCTTCTGCTGTCGCCGCAGCCGGATCGCGGTGCCCATGACGTAGTTGAACAGGACCGACACCGTCAGGATCGCGGCAAGAACCGGCGCGAACATCGCGTAGAAAACCAGCGAGGCAAGTGCGAGATAGGCATAGACGCCGTTCCATCCCAGCAGGCGATGCACGAGTAGAAACCCGAGATAGCACGCTGGCAGGAACAGCAAGATGAACTGAAAGGAAGTGAATGTCATGCCGGTCTCCGGATCGTCGCCTTAGCGGCGCTTCTGGGCGTCGAGTTCAAGGAACTGGTCGATAATCACCTGAAGGCAATCAGGGTTGGAGTGCTCGCCGTCGATGTATTGTTCGGCGCGACATCCCAGCGGATAGGGATCGAATCCCCCGATGATCTTCAGACCGTATTTCGCGGCGAAATCGCGGGTCAGGCCCTCGATCCTGGTCAGGCCCTCGCTATAGGGACTGTTCTGCACCGCATCCCAGTAAACCGGGTTGAAAGGCGGATGGGCGAGATAGATTTCAACGCCCTGCGCGACGAGATATTCGAGCATCTTGTCCACCGCATCGACGGCAGGCGGATGGATCGGCGGCGGCGAGTTACGCTTGGCATAAGCGAAGGACAACGCATCCCCTCGCGCACGGCCCGGCGTGAAAGCCTCATCATGCAACATGGACCACGCAATCGACCCATCGGGAAGCAGCGTGTCGAGCGTCGGGTGCTTCTTCAGGTCCGAAGGCCCCGGTTGCACAGGCGATTCGAGCCAACGTTTGACGTTCGCTTGCAGCAGCGGCAGCGACAGCGTCTGCTGCATACGCGGCTTCAGCGGATCGGTAAAATGGTCATGCGACGGGATGCCGAGGCGTTTGGCCATCGCGCGATAATCATCGAGAATCGGCACCCAGAGCCAGTCCGTGCGGTCCTCGACCTTCGTGAACATATTATCGCGGATCGAGATGATCAGGCGTTCGGGCAGCTTGCCGTGTTTGACGAACATCTCGGAGACGCCGAGAATATCCTCGTAATAATCACGGTGGACATGGGCGTTGTAGAGATCGACGCCCCGGCCCAGCTCCGCATGAGCTTCCTGCCAATGGCTCGCGCCCATGATCGCGACATAGGGCGTGCGATCGAGATTGGCGATGTGCTGGTGGCGCAAGCGGCGCGTCTCGATATTGAGATCGTAGGTCAGATAGCTCTTGCCGGTTGCGAGAACTTCCGCCGTCTGTTCGATATGCGCGTCGTCATGCAGCATAGGTGCAAGGGCCGTATTCGCAGCCCGCACGCCGTAGAGTCCAATCAGGAACAGCGCCCCCATGAGCAAGATGTAACGTGCAGCTGAATCCGAACGGCCCAAGCCCTTTTCGGCGTGCTTCGGGACGAGTTCGTTCGCTGCGAGATCGCGCTCCCGTCGCCCAACCTCGTTGCGCACGAGCATACGACGGTCCTGTCCGGCTCTCTCAGTGTCATCATTGGTCGTCGTGGTCATGAACAAAGAACCTGTGTGAGAGGCAGAACGTTGAGCCACTTTAGTCGATGGCCCTTGAGATCAGGTAAAGCAGGCGCGCGTTGTCGCGTGAAACGTGCGTGAATCATCCGGTTTCGCGGCTATTCGATGCCGTTTCTCCGAAAACGAAAGCAGAAGCGGTATCGCCCGATAGATTAATGAGGATTGCGCGGTGGGGCGGGAAGACGACATTGACCACGGTTCCCTGCTTTTCGACGGAGCGAAGATCGACGGTGGCATCATGGGCGCCGGCAAGCAGACGGATCATCGGCAGGCCGAGACCAATCCCCTCATAGGAGCGATCCAGCGTGTCATCCGCCTGATAGAACGGATCGAAAACCCGCTCCAGTTTGTCGGAGGGAATACCGATCCCGTCATCCTGAAAGCCCATCACGACCGAACCATCGACCCGCAACCGAACCGTTATCGCGATGGTCACGGGATCGCCGGAAAAGCGCACGGCATTGTCGAACAGGCCCGTGAGCATCGTCTGCAATGCCATCTTATCGACGACGATGCCCTCTACTTCTGGATCGACATCGACCGTCAGGATAACCGATTTCTCATCGAATGATGGACGCAGCGGCTTGACGATATCGCCGATGAAATTTTCCAGATCGACGATGTTGTCATCGACGAAGTTCTGTTGCCCGGATTCGATACGCGAGAAGGAAATCACAGCGTTGATGATACCGAGCAAAGACTTGCCGCACTGGTTGATCTGATCGGCGTATTCGATCATCGTTTCCGGCGCGCGTTCGTTTGCGATCAGGTCCGAGAAACCGATGATCCCGTGCAGCGGCGTGCGCAATTCATGGCTGATATTGGCAAAGAAGGAGGATTTGGCACGGCTGGCCGCCTCTGCATCGCCCTTGGCCTTGAGAATGCTGTCCTGCATCGCCCGTTGTTGTGTAATGTCGAGCGAGACATATACATCTCCGCCCTGCGGTGTGCGTGTCCGGCTGACGGCGAAGACCGTTCCATCGGCCCCTTCGATCTCGATCTCACTGTTTCCGGCGCTTTCGAGACTGTCTGCGATGCGATCAATCAACATGGCGGTCTGGTCAGGTGTCCGATGATCCGAATTCGACCCCTCGCCCATCATGACATCCAGCATCCGGTCGAACCGGCTGTTCTTCGCCGTGCAGATGCCGCCGGCCTCCAGTGCCGCGATACCCGCCCCGGCATGTTCGAGGGTCGTCTCCAGCAACTCGGTCTTGCCCTGAAGCGCCGTCATCGCCTTCGCATGAGCAATGGAATAGCGGATCGTGCGTTCCAGGGTGCGCGCGTCGAGATCGCTCTTGTCGAGATAATCCGACGCCCCGGCTTCGGTTGCTGCCACGTCGATATCGTGCTGCCCGACACCCGTAAGCAGCACGAGAGGGACAAGCACACCCTGTGCCCGCGCCATCGCGATGAATTCCAGACCGGTCCGGCCACCAATCCTGTAATCGACGAAACAGATATCGAAATCACCCGATTCGAGACGTGCGAGACCCGGCTCGTAAGCCTCGATCCACTCGAGCGTCACCGTCGTCCCCGGAATCTCTTCGAGGACTTCACTGGTGATCTCGAAATCGTCTTCATCGTCCTCTATCAAGAGGATGTTGAGGGCGCGGCTCATACGTGACTTCCGCTCAGGCCGCGTGTTCGGTGCATTCGGGCGGCAGGGCGACGATCTCGATCCAGTAATGCCCGATGGCTTTGACCACGTCGATCAACCCCTCGAACGTCACGGGCTTGGTGATGAAAGAACTAACACCGAGGCCATAGGTGCGAATGATATCCTCCTCGGCCTTGGACGTCGTGAGAATCACCACGGGAATCCGGCACAGTTCCGGATCTTCCTTGATCTTCGCAAGCGCCGTACGACCGTCCATACGGGGCATATTCAGGTCGAGCAGAATGACGCCCGGATAAGCCTGATCCTTGAATTCGGCATATTTGCCCTCACGGCGCAGGTATTCGAGCAACTGCTCACCGTCCTCGACGAAATGCACCGGATTCTGAAGAAGACTTTCCTCGAAAGCCTCATCGATCAGCATCCGGTCATCTGCGTCGTCATCGGCCACGAGAATCGTGATGGGTGCAGGTTTTGCCATCTGGTCTTCTCTCAATCTTCGTCTTGGGGTTTTTGGGTTACTGGAAGCGTGACGATGAACGTCGCGCCCTCTCCTTCGATACCGTCAGCGTCGATCAGGCCGCTATGGCGTTCCACGATCTTGCGAACCGTCGCGAGGCCGATCCCGGTCCCCTCGTATTCGTTGCGTCCGTGCAGACGCTGAAAGATCGTGAAGATCTGATCCTTGTATTTATTGTCGAAGCCAATGCCGTTATCGGCGATACGCAAGACGCAGGCTTCCGACAGACTATCGGACACCACGCTACTGACGATCTCTGCCGTCACGGTCACGATGGGTCTCACATCGGGCCGCTGGAACTTCAGCGCATTGCTGACGAGGTTCTGGAGCAATTGCCGCATCTGCGTGCGGTCGGCATCGATGGTGGGCAGGTTCTCGAACCTGACCTCGGCGTCCGTTTCCTCGATCCTAATCTGCAAATCACCCACGACGCCCTCGAGGCATTCATTCAGGTCGATTTGCGCAAAGGGCTTGGCATTGGTCGTTACCCTAGAATAGCTGAGCAGATCATTGATGAGCAGGCGCATCCGGCTCGTCGCACTCTGCATCCGCTCGACGTATTTCTGGCCGCCCTCGGGCAGATCGTCGCCGTATTTGGTCTTCAGGCGGTCGCCGAATGTCTCGATCTTGCGCAGCGGTTCCTGAAGATCATGCGACGCGACATAAGCGAAGTCCTGAAGTTCCCGGTTCGAGACTTCGAGTTGTTTCGTGTACCGTTCCAGCCGCTCCTGCGAGCGTTCGAGATCGGTGATGTCCTGATAAGTCGCAATGGAGCCGCCCGTCGCCATCGGCTGGTGCATCACGGCAATGACGCGCCCATCGGCAAGATGTTGCTTGAGAGTCGCCTGCGTCTTCTGGCGCGCATGATCGGGCCGTGCGGCGCGCGCCCGTTCGGCATCGGCGGCGGTATAGTTGCCGATGCTGATCGAGTATTCCATGATTTCATCGAGCCGGATGCCCGTTTTGACCACGTCCGGCGAAAAGCCGTACATCTCCAGATACCGTTTGTTGCACACAACCAGGGTCTGGTCCGGCGCGAACATGCACAGGCCCTGAACCATATTGTCGAGGGCGGCCTCGAAGTGGATATTGCGGCTGCGAAGTTCATCACTGACCTTGAGAATTTCAAGTTCGCGTTCTTTCAGTTCGGTGATGTCGGTTCTGATCCCGACGATCCCGCCATCCTTCGTGCGTCGCTCATGGGTTCTGACCCAGCGGCCATCCGAAATCTGCAAGTCATGTGGCTCACCCGGATTGCGGTGTTCCTCTATGCGCCAGTGCAAAAACTCCTCGGGTGATGTGTCACCGCATTTGAACCCCTGCCGTTCGACACCGATTTCGAGCATATCCGCGAATTTCCGCCCCGGCGCGATGATATCCGCGATCTGCGGGTTCAGTTCGACGTAACGGCGGTTGTAAGCGATCAGGCGATCATCGGCATCGAAGAGAGCGAAGCCGTCGGCCATCGATTCGAGCGCGTGGGACATCCGGGTCCGCGCCGCGTTCGCCATCATTTCCAGCCTGTCACTCTCGGCGGTATCCTTGCCCTGCACGGAAGCAACACGAACGGTCTCGACCACCTGCCCGTCTTCGAGCATCCGACGATGCACATAGAGTTCCATTCCCGTGGATGCCGTATAACGGAAGGAATAGCCGCCAACCGCAGAAAGACGTTCCAACCCCCTGCGAATGGTCACTTCGGTCCCATCGGCATCATTCGACGTACGGGCAATGCTGATTCGAGCCAGATCTTCGAGGGCGATGCCGGGCCGGGCTTCGGAAAGAGAATACCCACACAGCTCCCGATATCGCGCGTTGCAATAGACAAGCCGTCGATTGGCATCGAACAATGCAAGGCCGGAATCAGTGCCTTCCAGAAGCCCCTTCAGTGCCGAGGGTGTAAAGGACAATGCCTCCGAACCGCCCCCGGAGAGCATGTCGGTAAATTCGGTCATGACGGACCTTTCCGTATCCCGCAGCGTCAATAGTGCGAAACCGTGTTTACCCTGAACGGGATAAGGAATCGTGAAACAGGCGCGAGTTTCGGTCTGCGAATTCGCCGATAAGGGAGCAACTCAGACTGCTTAGAAAGAACGCGAGAATCTAATTAGCGTACAACTAAAAATTACGGACCTGAAGTGCGACGCGCAGAACCTCTTGTTCATATTGCTGTGGTCTATTGCCAAGTGTATTTCGCGCCTCACCGCGCGTCCGCCACAGGAAGCGACTTTGCAGACCTCCTTCTCGTCAGAACAGGCCCGAACGGTCGCGTCGCTGCTGATTGCAGGAGCGATCGTGGCAGGCCTCGCCTTGCCGACGCTGGCAGCGATGCTCGCGCCGCATGTGCTGACGGCGCTGTTCTTCCTCGTGGTCTTCTCGCTCAATACCCAGGCGCACAGCCCGATTGCCCTCCTGCGGAAACCCGATTCGTTTACCGGCCTCTTCATGCTTTGGCAGATGGCGGGCATCCCGCTGATCGTGACGATCTCCGCAATGGTCGCCGGATTAGATCTGACGGTGACGGCGATTCTGATCGCGATCACGACGGCGGGGTCGGTCTTCGCCAGCCCGGCCCTCGTTCAGGTCATCGGTCTGAACCGCCAGATCGCCGTGCGCGGCATGATCATCTCGACCTGTGTGATGCCCGCCTCACTGTTGGTTTTCGGCGAGATAAACGGCGTGCTGCCCCTGGATCTGAACTTCCTCGAATACGGCATACACATCTGCAAGTTCATCGTCGTGCCCATCATCATCTCCACCCTGTTCTGGAAGTGGAGAGCGAGGATGACCGCAAGCACGGCCCATACGCTCCAGCGGGGAATGCATTGGGCCTCGACCGCGGCCCTCATGGTGTTCTGCGCGGGCATGATGCAGGAAATCCATACGCATAAGGTCAATCATTTCGATGACCTCGTCTTCTATGCAGCCATCGCCTTGACCATGGCTATTATGATGTATTCCCTGACGGTGGCGGTCTTCTACCGCTACGGCCCCGACCGAGCGATGACGGCGGGCATCCTCGTCGCCAATCGCAATGTCGCCCTCAGCTTCGCGTTGCTCAGTTCCGTCTTTCCGCCGGAAGTGATGACCTTTGTGGCCGTGTCGCAGTTTCCGATTTTCCTGACCCCGTTCTTCATCCGGCTGTTCAACACCTTTCGTCCGAACGCCGCAGATGGGACTGTGACCGAGTAGGGCAATCTGCATTGAGGTTGATGAGTGCATTGGATCTCGCGTGCGACCCGCAGGGGGCGACCCGCAGGGGGCGAGCCGTGAGGCAAGAGGTGACGAAAGCCGATCCAACTTGAATGGAATTTGCTCGGGCACTCGACCGGAGCGTGTTTGCAAGCGCGCCAGAACCCGCACGTTTGCTGATACTTGATCGCTCAACCTGGCCGCGTTTCGACCCCGATATCTCGGTTTCCTGTTGCGTATCGATCCCCTCTGCGTCCATAAACCCGCCATAGGGGTTCGAGACACGAACGACAGGAGCCGACCGCCATGACTACGGAAAAACCCATCACGATCTATTCGAAAGAGCTGATCTTCGCCGTCGCGTTGATCGGCCTCGTCATCGTGTATTTTCTCTTTTCACAGATATGGAACGATGACGGCCTCATCGCTGGGGTCTTCTCCTTCTCGCGGATTCTGACCGTCCTGGTGGCGGCTGGCGTCGGGTTCGGCATCGGGTGGATGATCTTCCCGCGCCTGCCTGCGAGCGATTCCATGAGCAAGCTGACCGGACGTAATTGACGCTTTATCCGGCCCTGCGACCACCAAGGCGTAGGGCCGGGCAACCCGGACGGAACCTGATGGTCCTGATGGGCTGGTGATCGAGGCAGTGCTGTGACGGATTTCACCATCACGCCCGAATCGCCCCGAGCGCCAGATATCGTGGCGCTGATCGACCGCCATCTCGCCTTCAACGCTGAGGCCGCACCACCCGAGAGTTGCCACCCGTTCGATCTCGACGGCCTGTGCAAACCGACCGTGACGTTCTGGACGGTACGCGAGGGGGAAACCCTGCTCGCCATCGGTGCGCTGGCCGATACCGGCGGCGGCACGGCAGAACTCAAATCCATGCACACCGCAGAAACCGCACGCGGACGCGGCATTGCGGCAATCCTGCTGCGCCATATCCTCGACCACGCCAGCGCGCAGGGCATCACTCGCATCGATCTTGAAACCGGCTCAATGGATGCTTTCGCCCCAGCCCGTGCGCTCTATCGCCGGTTCGGCTTCGAGGAATGCCCACCCTTTGGCGCTTATCTCGAAGACCCGCTCAGTACGTTCATGACGCGGGCCGTGGATGGCAACGACGGAGTGTGATAAAGTGTTTTGATGAACGTCCAGACGCCCCGTTCCGTGCCACGCGCAACCTATCAGGACGTCCTCGACGCGCCCGAAAACAAGGTCGCCGAATTGATCGGCGGCGTCCTCTACATGCAAGGACGCCCTGCTCCGATGCACGTCGTCGTCAGTTCATCCCTCGGAGACGAACTTGTCAGCCCCTTTCAGAAGGGCCGGGGCGGACCGGGCGGGTGGTGGATTCTCGATGAACCAGAACTCCACCTCGGCCACGATGTCCTCGTCCCTGACCTTGCAGGATGGCAGCGGACCCGGATGCCGTCACTGCCGGAAACGGCATGGTTCGATATTGCTCCCGACTGGGTCTGTGAAATCCTCTCGCCCTCGACGCGGCGTGTCGATCTCTTCGCCAAGCGCCCGGTCTATGCCGAACACGGAATTCGCCGTCTGTGGCTGATCGACCCCGTCGCGCGTATCTTTGAGGCATTCGAATTGCGCGAGGGGGATTGGGTTTTGGTCGCGACACTGGCAGATGAGGCAGAGGTCGCGCTCGCACCTTTCGAGGCTGTTCCGTTTTCACTCGCCGACCTCTGGGGCGACGAGACCGGCACAGCATAGTCGCAAATCTCTCCTGCCCCGTCGCACACCATCCGCATCCCGTGCTAAACGGGGCATAAGACGCAAAGAGTGCGAAATTCGGTCGGAGAGACTCACATGAGAACGCAGGCACGCGCGGTTGTCGTCGGGGGCGGGGCGGTCGGCTGCTCCATCGCCTATCACATGGCCAAGGCCGGTTGGACCGATACGATCCTGCTCGAACGCGACGAGCTGACCGCCGGGTCCACATGGCACGCGGCGGGCCTGCTACCCTATTTCAACATGAGCTATGCGACCACGCATATCCATGACTACTCGATCAAGTTCTACAAGACGCTGGAGGAAGAGACGGGCCTGAACGCCGGGTTCTCGGTCGTGGGCAACCTGCGCATGGCCCAGACCAAGGCGCGCATGGACGAGTACATGACCTATGCGACCACCGCCGAAACCTGCGACGTGCCGTTCGAGTGGCTGTCGCCCGCGCAGGTGAAGGAACGCTATCCGCTGGTGCGTACCGAAGACCTCGAAGGCGCGATCTATCACCCGACCGACGGCTACATCAATCCGGCGGACGTCAGCATGGCGATGGCCAAGGGCGCGCGGATGCGGGGGGTCGAGATTGTGCGCCGGGCGCAGGTAGATGCCTATGAGCGCGACGGTGACGAATGGATCGTCAAAGGCCGGATCATGGCCGAACGCGGTAACTCGCTGGTTGCCACCGAAGAGACCTTTGAAATCCGCTGCGAACACGTCATCACCGCGACCGGCAACCATGCCCAGCGGACCGGCGCAATGGTTGGCGCGTATATCCCCGCCATCCCCGTCGAGCACCAGTACATCGTCACTGAACCCGATCCGATGCTTCAGGAATGGCGCAAGGAGAACGGCGAACACCCAGTCCTGCGCGATGCCGATGCGAAATGGTACGTGCGTGAGGAGCGGGGCGGCTGGATATTAGGCCCCTACGAACGTAACGCCCCCGCATGGGCAGTGCATGGCGTGCCGGAAAACTTCCGCGCCGACCTGCTGCAACTCGATCTGGAGCGCATCGAAGAAGAATACGCCTCCTTCATCCACCGCATTCCGTCATCGGAAAATTGCGGCCTGAAGGACGATTTCAACGGCCCCATCTGCTACACGCCCGACGGCAACCCGCTGATCGGCCCCGCGCCGGGCGTGCGCAATTTCTGGTTCGCCGAAGGGTTTTCGTTCGGCATCACGGCGGCGGGTGGCGCAGGGCATTACCTCGCGCAACTCATCACCGAGGGTGAAGCCGAGATCGATATGTGGTCGCTCGATCCGCGCCGCTTCGGTGGGTGGATGAACCGCGCCTATGCCGTGAAAAAGAACGAAGAAGCCTACGAACACGTCTACATCCCGCACCACCCTGACGAGGAACGCCCCGCCGCGCGCCCCCTGCGCACCGCCCCCTGCTACGACCGCATGAAGGCCGAGGGTGCGCAGTTCGGCTGCGTCAACGGGTGGGAGCGGCCCAACTATTTCGCTGAAACCGGCTTCAGCGACCACGATTCCCGCAGCTTCCGACGCGGTGGCTGGTGGGAATACGCCAAGCGCGAGGCCGAGGCGGTGCGCGAGGGGCTGGGCATGTTCGACGCCACCGCCTTCACCAAGCATGTGCTGAAGGGGCCGGGGGCAACCGCGTTCCTCGACTGGCTGACCTGCAACAAGCTGCCCCGCATAGGCCGCATCAACCTGACCTATGCGCTCACCGTCGCCGGAACCGTGCGCACCGAACTGACCATCGTGCGGCAGGCGGAGGACAGCTACTATCTCGTCACCGCCGGGGCCGCGCAGGCCTATGACAGCGATTACCTGAACAAGATGGTCACGGACAAAGCCCCCGAATTCGGCCCCATGATGCTGATGGACGTGACCACGCAATACGGCGTCTTCGCCATCGCCGGGCCGCGATCACGCGATCTGATGAAAAAGCTGGTCTTTACCGGGAACCCCGAGGAAGCCTTCACGAACAAGGCTTTCCCATGGCTGTCGGCCAAACAGATCGATCTGGGCATGGTGCCGACCATGGCGATCCGGGTGGCCTATACCGGCGAACTCGGCTGGGAATTGCATCACCCGATGGAGATGCAGAACCACCTGTTCGACAGGATCATGGCCGCAGGCGAACCGCTGGGCCTGAAGCTCTGCGGCGCTCGGGCGCAGAACTGGTTGCGGCAGGAAAAATCCTACCGCGCCTTCGGCACCGATCTGGGCCGGGATGCCACCCCGCTGGAGGCCGGTCTCGACCGCTTCGTCGATCTGTCAAAGAACTTCAAGGGCAAGGAGGCGATGGTCGAGACGGGCACCCGCTCGAAATGCGTCACGATCCTCATCGACGGCCCCGCCGATGCCGATCCCTGGGGCCGCGAAGCGCTGTATCTGCCGGACGCTGCCACCCGCGTCGGACGCCTCACCTCGGGCGGCTATTCGGTACATTTCGGCAAACAAATCGGCCTCGGCTATGTCGCCCCGGCCCATGCGACGGTCGGCACGAAACTGAAAGTGCGGATGCTCACGGAGCTGTGGGACGCGGAGATCGTGGAAGACAGCCCCTACGACCCGAAGAACGAAACGATCCGGGTGAACGGGTAATCAGTCCTCTCTTCGATACCCCTACCCCGCAAGCGGTTTGGCGCGGGCAGGGTCGAAGGTGACGGTGGCCGTCAGGCCCTTGTTCGGAGCGGTCTCGATTACGAGGTCGCCGCCGTGAAGGGCGACGAGGCGGTGGACGATGGCCAGGCCGAGCCCCGCCCCCTTCGCCCGGACCGCTGCGCGGGGTTGGCCGAATGGCTGACGCGCAATCGCCAGTTCCTCCGCCGACATGCCGAGGCCATTATCGGCGACGATTAAACGCGGGCCGTCGGCGTCGACGGTAACGGTGATCTGGGCATCCGTACGACCGGCAACAGCCTTCATGGCGTTGGAGATCAGGTTGAGCAGCACCTGCTTGAGACGGCGGGCATCCCCCGTCAGGCCGACGCTGCCCGGCGGAATAACGCCCTCGACGCGGGTGCCCCTTGCCTCCGGCAGATCGCGGCACAGCGATACGATTCCGGCAGCAATGGCGCAAAGATCGCAGGGTTCCTCGTAGAGGGTGAGGTCGCCGGTTTCCGAGCGCGACAGATCGATCAGATCATCGACCAGTTGCAACAGAAGGACACCGCTTTCATGGATATCCGCCGCGTATTCCAAGACCTCTGAAGGATCGGGCCGTCTTTCACCCGTCTTCGACAGAATCGATGCGCCACCGATGATGACATGCAACGGGGTGCGCAACTCGTGGCTGACGTTTGCGAGGAACGCGGTCTTGGTGCGGTCAGCTTCCCGTGCTGCATCGCGAGCCTTGACCAGTTCGGCCTGCGCGAGGGAGAGGGAATTGTGGTTCTGCACGAGCTGTCGATGGATCGCGCTTTCCTCGGACACATCACGGCGAAACAACCAAAGAACGCCCGTATCCGGATCCCGCCGGATATTGAGCGAGACAGGTTCGTCATTATTGCGCCCGGTCTGGATCAACGGCATGGCGATATCGACATCCGGGACAGCCAGCGCATCCTCCAGCCCGTAGAGAACCGGCATCGACTCGCGAATATCATCGCCGGGTGACAGACCGTCGATCTCGCCATGAACATCCACGACGGCGAGATCATCATCGAGCCGGATGACGACGATACCGAGGGTCGCAGTCAGAAGATTGGGTTGCAGGTCCATCCCTGCCCCTACAGACCTAGTGACAGGATGGAACGCGCAAGGGCGCGAAACATCGTATTCACCGCATCACCGGTCAGGGCGCTGGTCTCGAAGACGGGGCAGTCGTAGCGACGGGTCATTCGTTTGACAGTCTCCGGGCTTTTGACAGACGCGATATCGGATTTGTTGAGCGCGAGACAGAGAGGTCGACCAGGCAGCACCTCCTCGAACATATCAGCGGCTTGCCACATAGCAGAGAACGGATCGTCGCGGGTGAGGTCTCCCACCACGACCGCACCCGAAGCCCCCATGATGTAGCGGCGGGTCTGGTCGCCCGGCAGCGGCGCACCTTCGATATCCCAAACGACGAGACTCACATCGAGACTATCGCCTTCCAGCGTGTCCTCGTGCTTGTAGATATGGACGCCGATGGTCGCGCGGTAAGCCTCCGAGAATTCGTCGAGAACATAACGGCGGATCAGAGACGTCTTGCCGACGCCGAAATCGCCGAGAACCACAATCTTGTAAGTCTTCATGGAACAAGACGCCTTCCGGCAACCGGCATCGCGAGGATGGTGTTAATCGGCAGTGGTCGCCGCGCGAGGTCGGCGGTGATGGCGTCTCGGGTTGCCTCATCGGGAACGAGGCCGGTCAGAGTGATGATGCCATCGGCGTGGACCGCGTCGACCGGATAGCCCGTCATGGCCGGACGGTCATGGGCGATATCGAAGGTCGTTTCGGTCCAGCGTTCACTGTTCGCGCCTTCGAGAGCGAAATGACCCCAGATGGCCAGCAGGATGGCGGCAAATGCAGCGGCTACTTTCCCGACGATCGCAGCACCGCTCGGCCCGTTCTCCTCGGAAAGAGGAGCCACATCGACGGCGAGCAATCGTGCGGGGAGGGCATCCTCTCCCCCTTCCTGCAAGCGGCTGATCACATGGTCGAGGAGATGATCGATCTCGTCCTCGATCTTCGGCGGGGCGATTCCGGTGCAGCGCAGGGCGAGAATCTTCGTGGGGCTGGCGCGCAGATAGATAGTGCCGGCGGAGAGGGTAAGTTGGCGTAGCTCGTCAATGCCGCCCCCCCCGAAGGCATCGCGGGCGAAAGCGTCAAGGGCCGCAATCATCCCGCCGAGGAGGTCATCATCGAGAGCGGCAGGGTCACTGATATCTGTACCGATGGGGCGATCCTGCGCCAGCACGAGGCCAGAACCACGCTCAATGAGGAACGCCTCTATGACGCGAAAACCATCCTCTTCGCGGATAATCCAGCTTGCGCCGGAGGTGCCTGTCAGACGCGACTTCAAGGCTGCGATCCAGAGATCGACTGGGACAGCATCGTCGATCTGCCGCTGCAAGCCCTCGGTCGCCTTGACAACAGCCGCCCGGATCAGCTCACCCATCCGGGGTGATAGCGCTTCGATGATTTCCGGATGGGCGCTCGATATCTCACCCCGCACAGTAGAAAGGATATTGGGCGCAATAGCGCGGATGAGCGCCTCACGGTCTGAGCGGCCTGCGTCACGGAGCGCGTCCGCCAAGACATTCGCGACCGTCTCCCGCATCTCGTCCTCGGTCCAGCGGGTTTCGGAACGGTCGACCTTCTCACCGATTTCGGCGATCTCGGCACGTGCTTCCACCACATCGCCGATGCGGGCCTCCAATAGCATTTGCCGAAACGTATCATTCGTCGGATCGCTCAAGAGCCTGCGCTCCCTTATTTGCCTGCGTCGAGAGCATGGCCGGGGCGGCGGCGCTTGGCAAGCACCGGCTTCTCGGGAATCAACTCTCGAACTGTTCACGCAGGATACGCTCGTCGAGGCTGTGACCGGGATCGAATAGCAGGCGGAGAGATATGTTATCCGCAACGCGCGCCTCGACCCAATCTACATCGCGGACCTCGAAGGCGTCGGCGACGGCGGAAACCGGGCGTTTGACGGGTTCAAGCACTTCGAAGCGAATGACGGCGTTCATGGGCAGGATTGCCCCGCGCCAGCGCCGGGGACGGAACGCGGAGATCGGTGTGACGGCAAGAAGACCGGCATCGATGGGCAGGATCGGGCCATGGGCGGAGAGGTTATAGGCCGTGCTGCCCGCCGGTGTAGCGACGAGGACGCCATCGCAGATGAGCTCGGGCATCCGGGGGGAGCCATCGATCAGGATGGCGATCTTGGCGGCCTGCCGGGTTTCGCGAAGCAGGGAGACTTCGTTGATCGCAAGGGCCTCGTATTGCACGCCGTCAGTATCGGTCGCGATCATCTGTAAGGGATGGATACGGGACTCGACGCTTCGGGTCAGGCGATCTTCGAGGGATTTTGCGCCGTACTCGTTCATCAGGAAGCCGACCGAGCCCCGGTTCATGCCGTAGACGGGAATGTCGCGCGCCATAACGGCGTGGAGGGTTTCGAGCATGAAACCGTCGCCGCCAAGGGCGACGATGACATCGGCATCACCGACGTCGACCACACCGTAGCGCGCACGCAAGGTTTTCGCGGCGCGGCGGGCGACGTCGGTATCACTGGCGACGAAGGCAATTCGGCGAAAACGCATGGGGTTCCGGAATTGGGTATCTCTCACAAAAAAGCCCCCCGCCATTTCTGGCGGGGGGCCATGGTGTGCTCGATGAGCGCTGAGCAGACCTTAGCGGAAGTCGATCCCGAGGGAACGCAGCGTATCCATGGTCAGGCCGCCGGTGCCTTCACCTTCCGAACGCTGGTAGCGGGTGACCGCTGCCGTCGTGGAGGCGTTGTAGGAACCGTCGATCGAACCCTGATAGTAGCCACGCTCACGCAGAGCCTGCTGGAGGCGGCGGATAACCTCAGGAGACGCATTGGTCTCACAGAGGATTTCGCGCCACTGCAGCTGCTCGTCGCTGACCTGTTCACGACGATTGATCGTCTTGTACGTGTCAGGCGTTGCAACGCGGCGGACCGAGGCAGGCGTCGCGACGACACGGCGCGTGATCGTTGCCGTCTTGCCAGGAACCGCTACGCGACGAACCGTTGCCGGGGTAGCCACGACCCGACG
>CALHLW010000244.1 GCA_938034615.1 uncultured Neomegalonema sp.
GGATCGCCGACCGTGCCTCCGGTTCGTCGAGGAAGGGCACATGCCCCCGCCCCCGCACCGTCACCGCGGTCATGTCGGGCTTGGCGCGGCGCATCTTCTGCACCGTTTCCGCCGACAGCAAGTCGGAATGTTCCCCCCGCAGCAGCAGTACGGGCGTCTCCACGAGGCTACGGAATTGCGGCCAGAAATCTGCTTCCATCGGCCCCGCTTCCATCACGGCATCGCGCAGATGGATATCGTAATCGAGGATCGGAACCCCGTCGTCGTCCCGGAATGTCCGCTCGGCCCAGGACCGCCACTCCTTGTCGGTCAACCCTTCGAACTCGGCAGCATTCGACGTCTTCATCGCTGCCACTGCGTCGTCCCAGGTTTCCAGTGGTTCAGGCGTGATGCCCAGATAGCCCATGATCCGCGTCAGGCCCGCCGGTTCCAGCTCCGGCCCGATATCGTTCAGCACGATCCCGGCGATCATGTCGCGCCTGACCCCATGCGCGATCATTGCCGCCAACCCGCCCCGTGACGTTCCCACGATGATACAGGGACGGTCGAATTCCTGCGACAGCAGGGTCAGGACGTCCCCGACCTCGCGGATGAGGTTATAGTTGGAATACGTCTCGTCATAATCGGAGCGCCCCCGCCCCCGCGCATCGAGACAAACCACGCGGCGCTCAGGCGCAAGGGCGAGGGCAAGATCATGGAAATCCTTGGCATTACGGGTCAATCCGGCGAGGCACAGTACCGGCGTCGGGGTCGCAAAGCGCGAGCCGTAATCGCGAAAAGCAAGCGTGATCCCGTCTGCCGTCCGCAATCCACGCTCGATAAATCCCTCATCTTCCGTCAACAGACCCACCATTGTACACCACGCCCCCGTCAACAGTGACGCAAGGGAACGCGAAGTACAAGGGTGGCTATTCGCCTATCGAGACATTCTTTCTGTATACGTATTAAAAGACTTTGACGTCAGGTCGATCCAAAGTGCATCGGAATCCACATACGTCTTGGCGGAAATTCCAATCCAAGGCGACCTCGGATACTTACCCTCTGACGAGTCGCGCCCGGTAGATATTCATGCCTTCCAGCACGCGCTGAACGTAGTTGCGGGTCTCTCGGAAAGGGATGCGCTCGATCCAGTCGATCAGGTCAATCTCCCCCTTGCGCGGGTCGCCGAACTCCTTCAGCCAGCGCGAAACGCGCCCCGGCCCGGCATTGTAGCCCGCCACCGCGAGGGGGTAGGAGCCGTCGAACCGATCCAGAAGCTGCGCCAGATAGCATTGCCCGATTCGCGCGTTGTAGTCCCGCTCATTGCTCAGGCGCGTGAGATTGTAGGAGACCCCTGCCGCCCGTGCGGTGACTTTCGCCGTTCCCGGCATCACCTGCATCAATCCCCGTGCGCCGGCGCGGCTGCGCGCCTTGGGGTCGAAACCGCTTTCCTGTCGTGCGATTGCCAGAGTCAGCGCGCGTTCGGGTGCGTCCTCACCCTTACAACCCTGCCGGGGCAGGGAGAGGATCGGATGCGAGATTTCGGGGATGAAGATCGCCTTGCGGCGCAGTTTGCTGCCTATCCCGACGCTGATGCGAAACGCGCCCAGCCCTTCGGCATGGAGACCCAGTGCCTTAGCCTCGTTCGGCGTGCCGCACTTCTCCAGCGCATGATAGAAGAACAGCCGCGCCTGCACGATGGCACCGCCCGCCGCCAGCGCGGAGCCGACATCGACTGACCTGTCGATCACGCACGGGCCCTTGCGCGCCTCGATCCGGGCGGGGACGCCATGGGATAGATTGCCATGCATCCGTTTCGCAGAAAGCTGGCCGTAGAAGGCGCTGGGGTACTCAGCGCCCTTCCTGTGCCAACGGATTGCCTCTTCCGTTCGCCCGAGTTTTGCGCTTGCTTCACCGGCCCAAAAGGCGGCGCGGGAGCGGCTGACGGGTGTGACGACACCTTCGTACAGACTTGCGAAATGCTCGAGTGCCTTTCGTGGTTCATTCAACCGTCGAAGCGCCAGCCATCCGGCCATCCATTCCAGTTCAGCAAAATCAACGCCCTTGCTCAGCCCGTTTCCGGCGGCGAGAGTATAGGCGCGGCGGTTGTCGCCGTCTTTCAGCGCCCCTCGCACGAAGATCTGGCGCTCATCCGCCCAGCGATCCGGCTCGCCCAGCCCGCCCGTGGCCGATGCCCTGAGCATCATGGCTTCCGCAGAGGAGGTCAGCCCCTTCTTCTTGCGCCAGACCATGCGCGCATAGGCCAGACCGGGATCATTCTTGAGCGAAGCAGGCACCTGCTTGACCAGCCCGTCCACGTTCCCGCTTCCGCGCATCAGGGCGATCCGCGCCTTGCCCAGCTTGCGCAGATTGCCGGAAACCCGGCTGAGATGCCGCTCCGCATCGGTGAGATAGGATTTCCAGATCAGCGCATCGAGGCGCTCGTCGTTCAGAGGTCGCAGCGTGGTCCCGAATGCCGACAACAGACTCCGCTCGTCGGATGCGGTCAGGTTCTTGCTCAGCCACGCATCGCTCGCGACCCGGCGCGCATCGGTGATGCGGCCTGCGTTTTTCAGCGCCATGGCATAGCGCGTTGCGCCCACGCCTGTCTTGGGGGCGAAACGATCGAAGAATCGGATCACTCGCGAATCCCGCGCTCCCCCGCCATCGAGCGCATATTCGCCCTGCACCTGAATCTTCGCTTGCGAGGGCCAGTCCGGATGCGCCTCGACCCACTTCGCCATGCGTTCGAAATCATCGATTCCCGGCTGGCGCAGGCGCAGCCATTCATAGGCTTCGAGAGCCGCCGGATCGCGAACCTTCCGCGCGGCATCACGGGCGGACACCCATTTCTTGTCTTTCGCCTGATCGACCATGTGGGTCAGCAGGACGCGCTCGGGGGGCGTGAAGCTAGCCGCGCTAACGTGTCCACCCCAGAGCGTCAGGATGGACACGATGGCGGGGATCGCGTGCCGCAGAGAGGTCATTGCCAGTCCATCCATTGAATTTACGCTGTTCCGAAAGCGATACCAGATCGTCCGCGTTGGGAAAAGCAACGAACGGTTCCGGGTGTCATCGCGTCTCGTGGTGTTGCCCCGCACGGAAAAGCGTTTGGTGTGCGCCGGATTTGCCTTAGGGTCCGGCGCGCGCGTTTCTTCGCTATTGAACATCAGGGGCACTTCCATGGCTGATTCCACAAGCACGTCCTCCCGTCTGAAAGGGTCATTCGTCGCGCTGGTCACGCCCTTCAAGGGCGGCGACGTTGATGAAGATGCTCTTAAAACGTTAATCGAATGGCATATAGAAAACGGAACGCACGGCCTCGTGCCCGTCGGCACCACCGGCGAATCTCCTACCCTCGACCATGCCGAGCATGAGCGCGTCATCGCCCTGACTGTCGAGACGGTGGCGGGACGCATCCCCGTGATCGCGGGGGCAGGCTCGAACAGTACGCGCGAGGCGACCGCTTTCGTGAAACACGCGGCGGAGGTCGGCGCGGATGCGGCCCTCGTGGTCACGCCCTATTACAACAAGCCGAACCAGCGGATGCTAATCGAGCATTACACCACGCTGCATGAATGCGCCGATATCCCTATCGTGATCTACAATATCCCCGGTCGCAGCGTGATCGACATGACCGACGCGACCATGGCCGAGCTCGCCAAGCTGCCCCGGATCATCGGCAATAAATGCGCGACGGGGGATCTGGCCCG
Organism: uncultured Neomegalonema sp.; assembly: GCA_938034615.1. Classification (GTDB taxonomy): domain Bacteria; phylum Pseudomonadota; class Alphaproteobacteria; order Rhodobacterales; family Rhodobacteraceae; genus JAHDDY01. Next base: position 3,693 of record CALHLW010000244.1, read on the forward strand.
CTGCGGGCAGGAGCGCCTCGATTGCGGACCCGGTTTCGTGCTGCTGTCCGGCGAGGATGCGACTGCGGTGGGGTATAACGCCATGGGGGGGCAGGGCTGCATCTCCGTCAGCGCCAATGTCGCCCCCGCCGCGTGTTCGGCGATGCAGAGGGCGTGTCTGGAGGGGGATTACGCCACTGCGCTGGACTGGCAGGACAAGCTCTACCCCCTGCACCGCGCGATGTTCCTCGAATCCTCGCCTGCCCCCGCAAAATACGGGCTGTCTCTGCTCGGCCTCTGTTCCGAAGAGGTCCGCGCCCCCATCTATGGCTGCACCGAGGAAACGAAAGCCGCGATTCGCAGTGCGATGAGTGGTCTGGGATTATTGAACAGCTAATGGCCGCCAAGAAGAAACCAGCCGACGACAACAACAAGCTCGTCGCGGAGAACCGCAAGGCCCGTTACAACTACGCCGTGGAAGACACGGTGGAAGCGGGCATGATGCTGACCGGTTCCGAGGTGAAATCCCTGCGCGAGGGACAGGCGAGCATCGTGGAAAGCTATGCCTCCCCCGAAAAGGGCGAGATGTGGCTCATCAACAGCTCGATCCAGCCCTACAAGCAGGCCAAGCACTTCAACCACGAGGATCGCCGCCCCCGCAAACTGCTGCTGAAGCGCCGCGAGATCGAGCGCCTGAAGCAGGCCCGCGACCGGCAGGGCATGACCATCGTGCCGCTGAAACTCTATTTCAACGACCGGGGCATCGCAAAACTGCTACTCGGGCTGGCCAAAGGCAAGAACGTCGCCGACAAGCGCCAAACCGAGAAGAAACGCGACTGGAGCCGCGAAAAGGCCCGTCTCATGCGCGACAAAGGCTGATCGGCCTCGAAACCCGAGGGCTCGGGCAGCGATTATATTCTGTTAACTCGGATGCGTCATACAGCGTCCATGTCAGATATTGCTCTCATCAGCGAAAACGGCCCGGTCGAGAACTTGCAGGTCGCGGTCCTGATCTTCGCGACGCTTCTGTTTCTGAAGAAATCGGTGGATCTGTACCGCAACGCGGATGAGCCGATGCTGTCCTATTCCATGACTGCAGCTGTGCTGCCCCTGCTGGGCGCAGCGCGTGAACTGAGCTTTGGCCGGGTGCTCGGTATCGAGCATGATCTGGTCATGATGCTGAAACTGGCGATCGGAATGATCGCGGTCAGCATGGTCGTCTTTGCGGCCACATTCTTCTTGCGCTCGATTGACCGATATATCGACGCGATCCGCGCCTTTGTCCTGCATCGTTCCAGCCTGAGTATCTATCTGGGCCTCCTCATCATCGGAGCCGCCAGTCTGTTCGACAAGGGATATCTGGGCATGCCGAAGAATGCCGTGGTCGAGGAAGTGCTGGAACTGGTGGCGTTCTGCTTCATCCTGCGCGCGGCGATGATTCTGAGCACCGGCAATCGTCAAATCCGCTCGATGCAGACTGGCCGCTCTGCCTCAGCGCCCACCGAAATGGCACGTTCCTGAAATATCGGGTGGCGTAGCCTGTCTCGCTGTCGGCACGCTCTGGGCGTCGTCGCGATACAGCCGTATGCTTCCCTTACGTGCCCGGAGATCAACACGTCTTTTCCGTATAAACCCCTTGTTCCGTCCTCCGGCCTGTGTTTGGTTGCGCGCTGAATTCCAGAAGACCTCCAGCGAGGCCATATGACCGAGTCCGTGACGGAACGCCCCTTCGTTCATTTCGATGGTGTCCAGAAGAGTTATGACGGGGAAACCCTCGTCGTGAAGGATCTCAATCTGGAGATTGCGCCGGGGGAATTCGTGACGATGCTCGGCCCGTCCGGTTCCGGCAAGACCACCTGCCTGATGATGCTCGCCGGGTTCGAGGCCGCCACTTCGGGGGAAATCTACCTCAAGGGCGAGCCGATCAACAACGTGCCGCCGCACAAGCGCAATATCGGCATGGTCTTCCAGAACTACGCGCTGTTCCCGCATATGACAGTCGCCGAAAACCTCGCCTTTCCACTGCAAGTGCGCAAGATGCGCCGCAAGGACGTGAAGGACAAGGTCGCCCGTGCGCTGGGCATGGTGCAGATGGATGAATTCGGCAGCCGCAAGCCCGCTCAACTTTCGGGCGGTCAGCAACAGCGCGTCGCGTTGGCCCGCGCACTGGTCTTCGAGCCGCAGCTCATCCTGATGGACGAACCCTTGGGCGCGCTCGACAAGCAGCTTCGCGAGCATATGCAATACGAAATCAAGCATATCCACGAACAACTCGGCGTCACGGTCGTCTACGTTACCCACGACCAATCCGAAGCGTTGACCATGTCCGATCGCATCGCCGTGTTCGATGATGGTGTCATCCAACAGCTTGCGCCTCCGGCGGAGCTTTACGAGCGACCCGAAAACGCCTTTGTCGCCCAATTCATCGGTGAGAATAACCGCTTGCCCGGCAAGGTCACGGCCATCGAGAACGGCGTGGCTCGCGTGGCACTCGATAACGGGCCTGAGGTTCTGGCGCTGGCAATCAATTGCGGCGAGGTCGGCAACCGTACCGTCCTTTCGATCCGCCCCGAACGGGTGCAGGTCAACCACGTAACGGATGCGAATCGCCTCGACGGCCATGTTCAGGAACTGATCTATCTTGGCGATCACATCCGCTGCCGGATGCAGGTCTGCGGGAATGACGATTTCATCGTGAAAGTGCCGAATTCGCCTGAACACGCGATGCTGCGCGAGGGCGAGACCTGCACGGTGGGCTGGAACACTGAAGATTGCCGCGCGCTCGATCTCGCGCACGGGGCGATGTAGCGGGGGAGGGTGCGCGGTCGCACCGGCTTGACGTTGCCGGAGAGACGTGGTGCCATCCCCTTCAATGTGCAGGGCGAATTGCCCGCATGGTATGACGGCGGAAAGCGTATTTTTCTGCACTTCAAGATCGAAAAAGAAAAACCGGGAGAAGACCTGATGACACTCAAGACCCTTATCGGCGCAGCAAGCGCGCTGGCCATGATGACGGGCACCGCCTTCGCAGATGCTAAGATGGACGCGAAGAAAGCCCTCGAACAGGCGAAAGCCGCAGTTGAACAAGCCATGGCAGCGCTGGAAGCCAGCGACACCATGTCGGGTGGCGCATCCTATGAATTTCCCAACCTCGATGGCGATCAGGTAACGGTCGTTTCCTGGGGTGGCGCGTACACCAAAAGTCAGGTGGAAGCCTATCACAAGCCCTTCATCGCCGGCACTGGCGCAAAAGTGGTTTCCGAGGATTACAATGGTGGTCTCGCCGAAATCAAAGCGCAGGTCGAAGCGGGCAATGTGACCTGGGACATCGTCGATGTCGAACTCTCCGACGCCGTGCGCGCCTGTGATGAGGGCCTTGCCGAAGAGATCGATATGTCCTCTCTGCCCGACGGTGCTGACGGCACCCCGGCTGCCGACGATTTCATCGCCGGTACGCTTGACGTGCCTTGCGCCGTGCCGACGATCGTATGGTCGACAATCTTCGCCTACGATTCCGAGAAGACGGATCGCACCCCGACCACCATCGCCAACTTCTTCGATCTTGAGAAATTTCCCGGCAAGCGCGGTATGCGCAAGTCGCCCAAGGCGAACCTTGAAATGGCTCTGATGGCCGACGGCGTTGGCGCTGGCGAAGTCTACGACGTCCTCTCCACCGACGAGGGTGTGGACCGCGCCTTTGCCATGCTCGACAAGATCAAGGATGATGTCGTTTGGTGGGAAGCGGGCGCACAGCCGCCACAGCTTCTGGCTGATGGTGAAGTCGAAATGACGACGGCATATAATGGCCGCATCTTCAACGCCGTAGCCGCCGAGGACAAGCCCTTCGAAATCGTCTGGGACGGTCAGGTCTGGGATCTCGATCTCTGGATCATCCCCAAAGGTGCGAAGAACAAGGACGCGGCGATGGAGTTCCTGAAATACTCCACCTCGACCCAGGCTCTCGCGGATCAGGCATCGTGGATCAGCTACGGCCCGACCCGCCAGTCCTCGGCACCATTGGTTGCCAACTATGCAACCAAGCCCGACCTGAAAATGGGTCCGCAGATGCCTACCGCACCGCAGAACTTCGGCAACGCGCTCCAGAACGACTTCGAATTCTGGGCCGACAATCAGGACGAGCTGAACGAGCGTTTCAACGCATGGCTCGCTAACTAAGATGACCGTCTGCTCCCTCTCCCCGCTTGCGGGGGGAGGGCCGGGGAGGGGGGAGCAGTTTCTCTGCTCTTGCATGAGCAAGGGGTGGAGAGACCCCCCCTCCCAACCCTCCCCCAAAGGGGAGAGGGCTTTATGCCACGGAGTTGCCCCACCGAATGACCGACGCGACCGCAAATCAAGGCCCTGACGGCCTCCTGCTCGCCACCGACGGGACGCCGCTGAAAGCCAAGCTGCGCCAATCGATGAAGGCCAGCCGCCGCCGCGCCTTCGGTCTGGTTCTGCCCCTTCTGCTCTTCGTTCTCGCCAGTTTCGTCATTCCCATCATCATGTTGCTCTGGACTGGCGTCAGCAACGATACCTACGCGGCGAACATGCCCCGCTCCGCTCCGTTGATGCGCGCTTGGGACGGCTCCAGCCAACCCACCGAAGCGATGGCCGAGGCGATGGTCCTCGACATGATCGATGCCCGCAAGGCAAAGACCATCGGCAAGGTTGCGAGCCGCGTGAACCGCGAACAATCCGGTACCCGCTCGCTCTACACCAAATCCGCCCGACGCGCGGCGAAGATGGAACCGCCCTTCCTCGATGCCTTGGTCAAGGCTGACAAGGATTGGGCCGATATTGAGACATGGCGGGCGACGAAGATCGCGGCCACCTCTCTCACCCCCGCCTATTACGCCGCTGCCCTCGATTATAAATACACTGCCGACGGCGAATTCGTGGAGCAGGACGAGGTACGCCAGATCCACGTACAACTCTTCTGGAAGACGATCTGGGTGTCCGGGGCGGTGATGCTCTTCTGCCTGCTGCTCGGCTACCCGGTCGCCTATCTTCTCTCGCATTTGCCCGCGAAGAAGGCCAATCTGCTGATGATCCTCGTGTTGCTCCCGTTCTGGACCTCCCTGTTGGTCCGTACGACCGCATGGATCGCGATGCTCCAGAGTCAGGGCGTCCTGAACGATATCTTCGTCTGGCTCGGCATCACGGGCGATGAACAGCGGTTCAGCCTGATCTACAACATGACCGGCACACTGATCGCGATGACGCATATCCTGCTGCCCTTCATGATCCTGCCGATCTATTCCGTGATGCGCGCGATCCCGCCCAGCCATGTGCGGGCCGCGAAATCCCTCGGGGCGACGAACTGGACGGCGTTCTGGCGCGTCTACTTCCCGGCCACCATCCCCGGTATCGGGGCCGGAGGACTGCTCGTCTTCATCCTGTCCATCGGGTATTACATCACCCCGGCCCTCGTGGGCGGACAGGACGGACAGCTCATCTCGAACTTCATCGCCTATCACATGCAGCGCTCGCTCAACTGGTCGCTCGCGGCGGCCCTGGGCGGCATCCTGCTTGCCATCGTGCTGGTCCTCTACTGGCTCTACGACCGCATCGTCGGCATCGACAACATGAAGCTGGGCTAGAGATGATGAAGATTTCTCCTGCCCCGGACCTGATCCGGGGCCTGTTGCAACAGCGTGCATCGCGTCGAAAGGCCCCGGATCGAGTCCGGGGCAGGAAGCGTAACTGATGGAACTCCCTCCCTATGCCACGCTGGGCCAGAAGATCTGGCACTACACATTCTACTTCATCTGCGCGCTGATCTTTCTGTTTCTGATCACACCGATCCTCATCATCGCGCCGCTCAGCTTCAACGCCGAGCCGTATTTCAGCTTCACGGAAGGGATGATGTCCCTCGATCCGGAAGCGTATTCGATGCGCTGGTACGAGGATATCCTCGCCAACGGGATGGTGGACCCCGAGCAGCCCCGGAGTTGGTCGCTGTTCTGGGAATGGCTGTGGATGGGCCTCAGCCCCGTGCATACCATGCCCCAAGGCTTCTTCTCCGATGCGTGGGAAAACGCGCAATGGGTACGGGCGATGAAGAACAGCTTCTTCATCGGTTTCTTCGCCACCCTCGTCGCCACGGTGCTCGGAACCCTCGCCGCCATCGGCCTCTCGCGGTCGGAGATGCCGTATCGCGGGGCAATCATGTCGCTGCTGATCTCGCCCCTGATCGTGCCCCTCGTCATCACCGCCGCCGGGATGTTCTATTTTTACTCACAGGTTGGCCTCAGCCAGACTTATATCGGTGTGATCCTCGCCCATGCGGCCCTCGGCACACCCTTCGTCATCATCACCGTGACCGCCACGCTGGTCGGCTTTGACAAGTCACTGGTGCGCGCGGGCGCGTCGATGGGCGCGGGACCGGCCAAGACCTTCTGGAAGATACAGATGCCGCTGATCCTGCCCGGCGTCGTTTCGGGCGGGTTGTTCGCCTTCATCACCTCCTTCGACGAAGTGGTCGCCGTCCTCTTCCTCGCCGGACCCGAACACCGAACCATCCCGCGCCAGATGTATTCGGGTATCCGCGAGCAGATTTCACCGACGATCCTCGCCGTGGCGACGATCCTCGTCATCATCTCGATTTGCCTGCTGGTGACGATGGAAATGCTCCGTCGTCGGGGCGAGCGATTGCGCGGTATCCGAAGTTAACTTGCTTTGGCATCAAAAACATGCAAATCCTTGATGATACATCGTTAAGGAGGGCTAATCGATGATCCGTATTCTCACTGCTGCCGCATTGTTGGCCAGCCTAGCCGCCTGCAATACCGTCGAAGGAATTGGGCGTGATCTCAGCGCAGGGGGAGCCGCGATCTCTGGCGTCTCCTATGACGCCCGCCATCGCCCCCGGCCCGTTCAAACGCAGCAGCCGTACTACTACTACTGAGCTGCGTGAACCCTGTTGCCCCCGCTCTGCGTATCGGCTAACAGAAAGGCGTTGCACCCGTAGCTCAGCTGGATAGAGCGCTGCCCTCCGAAGGCAGAGGCCAAAGGTTCGAATCCTTTCGGGTGCGCCACTTCTTTTCTGCACTACCGCTCGGCTGCGCTCGCTACTTGAGTGCGTTGGTGCCTTCGAAGGAAATTCATGCCCAAAGTCGGAACCCTTCTCGCGGGTGGCATCGTCCTCGTGGCGGTCCTGTTCGGGATTAGCATGTGGTACGCGCAGCAGCGCAGCTTCTACGATACGGTAGAGGGTCTTGATAGGGTTCAAATCGGCGACAGCGATTTCGCCGTCACCGAATATCGCGGCACGGACGGCGTCACCTCGCCTCTGAAACTGCGCGGCTGCTTCCGCCTCGCCGATCCCGAGGCCGCTATCGCCGCCGGAGAATCTGCAACCGATGCGGTCCCGCTCACGACCCCCGACTGGATCGAATGTTTCAACGAGGATATGATCTTCGCCGACCTTCAGGCAGGCCGCGCGACGGGGATCATGGCAGGGGACGACGAGGGCGACGGTGCCGATCTCTACATGGCGATCTACCCCGACGGACGCGCGTTCTCATGGCGACAGCCGAACGGCAAATACAAGAAGTGATCTTGCCGGGATGTGCTATTCTGCCGGAACCTTCCCTTCCGGCGTTTCGACCCGTTCCTCGATCTCCACTGCTCACCATAGACCAGCGCAATCATGCCAGCGAGACCCGAAACGGTCGTCTCGATGGTGTCGAGATGTTCATCAATGCCATTGAACCGTTCTTCGACCGCTGCGAAGCGCAGGTCCATCTCGCGGCGCATGTCATTTTGACCTGCCTGCAATCACGCAGGATCGTCAGCATCAATTCGTTGGTCGGTTCTTCGGCGACGGCTTCTCTCCTTGCACAAGAGCTTGACATGGAAAGCCCTCTGCTTCCAATCAATCGCCCCCCTTCCGCCGGTGCCGCGCCCCTTCGTCCTCCACCGCATCGGCATCGGCATCCATCACCAGCCGCTCCGCGCCTGACAGGCACACGAACCTTTTGCCCCGCATCCGCCCGATCAGCGTCAGCCCGACCTCCCGCGCGATCTCGACACCCCAGGCCGTGAACCCCGAGCGTGAGGCCAGCACCGGAATCCCCATGCTCGCCGTCTTGATCACCATTTCCGAGGTCAATCGCCCGGTCGTGTAGAGGATATGCTCACCCGGATCGACCCGGTTGCGGAACATCCACCCCGCGATCTTGTCCACCGCGTTATGTCGCCCGACATCCTCCATATAGACCAACGGGCGATCCTCCCGGCATAGTACCGACCCATGGATCGCCCCCGCCTCGAGATAGAGCGACGGCACCGTATTGATCTGCTTCGCCAGCCCGTAGAGCCAGCTCGTCCGCACCGGCGCAGGGGGCAGCGTCAGCCCCTCCAGTGTCTCCATCATGTCGCCGAAGACCGTCCCGACGGCGCAGCCCGAGGTGCGCGTCTTCTTCTTCAGCTTCTCTTCGTAATCCGTCGCCCGCTCCGTACGGACCACGACGACCTCCAGATCGTCGTCATAATCCACGCCTGTCAGCGTATCGTCCCGTTGCAGCATCCCCTGATTGAGCAGATACCCGATGGCCAGTTCTTCCGGGTAATCCCCGATCGTCATGGCCGTCACGATCTCCTGTGCATTGAGAAAGATCGTCAGGGGCCGCTCCTCGACGACACGCAGTTCCACTGCCGCGCCCGTATGATCGGTGCCGCTGACCGCACGGGTCAGGCGGGGCAGGGAGGGGTCGGGGGCGATCAGGAAGTCAGTCATCGTCCCTCGCGTCCTGCGTCACGTCGCCGGTTTCAAGGAAGTCGATCACCTTCTGTGCAACCTCCGCACTCAGGGGCAACCAGCCGTGGATGCTCTCTACCTGTAATCGCTTGCCCGCTGCCCAGCCCCAGGCGGAGCGGACGCTCACCAGCCCGTCATTAAAGCCTTGGACACCGTATCGCTGCGACAGCCAGCGCGGCATGGAGGCTCCGGCAATGGCCATCACATCGGGGTCTGGATTGTCCGCTTTCTCGGAGTCGGCAGAGAGCTCTGTTAGGACAGGCCCGAAGAACTCTCGCGCCAGCCGGAGATCGATGAGCGTTCGCGCAGCCCCCGATCCACGATTGGGCGAGCCGAGTTGCACGATCCGGTGGATTTTCAGATCGGGCCGATCGTCCCTCACGCGCAAGGCCACGATCCCGCCAAGGGAATGGCCGACCAGATGCACGGCACCGTTCCGTTCCATCCCTTCGATCTGCTGCGCCACCGCTGCGACGGCCTCGTTCACCCGCATCCGCCGCGAGTTGTAACGGGCAAAGGCGGTTCGAAAGCCGGCCCGGTTGAGCCGCATCGCCATGATCCGCATTGACGCCTGCGTTCGTGCCAGCCCGTGTATCAGGACGACCAGATCGCCCTCTTCTTCGCCATCTTCCATATTCGTCCAACGTAAAATGAGGAAAATTCTATTAGTCTTTTACAGTATCGATTCTCGTACATGAACGAATTAAAGTTTTTCTCAATGCTGCTCCGACATATTCAGCTCACGGGATAGGAGAGAGATCATGTTCAAAGGGTTCATTCAGGAAGAGGATGGTGCGACGGCGATTGAGTACGGCCTGATCGCAGCGTTCCTCGGCGTCTCCATGATCGCGGCGTTCAGTGCTCTCGGAAATGAATATATTGGTATGTACGGCTCCATCGAAGCCGCTGCCGTCGCGGCGAACGGCCCGTAATTGCCGAAGTTCTCCGGGCGTGCCGGAAATAGTGTTCCACAATTTGCAGGCCGGGAGAACTCGGTCAGCGGCCATCGGCCCTGCGATGCCTTCGGGCAAGCGCGGAGCTTTCGTTTTTCATCGAACAATCCAGAAACCTAGCAACGACGAAATGTCGCCTCATTGGCAACGCACCGTTCGAGGCTATACAGATGTTAAGGCCGCATCAACCTTCTCCGAGGCATGGTGAGCGCCGTATATAGAACGGTCGCGTCGCTTTCTCCACGGCACGGCCTTCGCGCCACAATACCGGAGCCGAGCCGATGACCGTCTTCTCCCGCACCCTGCTTAGCGCATCCCTTGCCGCAAGCCTCGCAGTCCCCGCCATCGCGCAGCAGAACGGAATCGAGCCTGCCTCAACGCGCGGCAGCACCCTGCATGGTACCGACCGCGCCGGCCCTTGGGGCGAGAGTGCCTATACCTTCGCGCTGAAGGTCAGCACATCGATCTATAAGACTGTGAACCTGCACCGGAAAAAGAAGGGATTGGGCGAATTGGAAGCCGATCCCGGTCTGGGTGTTGTGGCCGGAGCCTATTCGGGCGATATGATCACGGGCGATTTCTTCGGGCATTTCGCCCCCGACGGGCGCGATCTCGGTGCCCGCCTCGCCGAGGCCAATGTGGACCATTACGACAAGGTCGCTGAAATTCTGTGGGACGCGACGGACTCCAATATCGACTGGCGGATTGAGGAGACCGTGCGTTCATCCGTCACAGATTGGCTGCGCTCGCCGGAGGGCCATCGCGAGGCACTGCTCGACCCCGAAGCCCGGATCGTCGGCATCGGCACGGCCATCCGCGACGAGCGCATCGTCATCACGATGCTGCTGGGCGACCGCTAACCTCTCTATTCTGGTAGACGAGCACCAACAGGCGCGCTCCTCGATTTGTTTCGGGCGGGCGCGTCTTTGTGTCCAGCAGCACCAACGATGTTGACTCTTCGTTCTGAATTTTGTTCTATCTTCGTTCAAAACCTGGAACCTGCCCATGCCCGTCCTCGACCGCCTCGAAAAGCTTCGAATCCTCGCCGATGCCGCCAAGTACGATGCCTCGTGCTCGTCCAGCGGTTCGACCAATCGCGACTCGCGAGGCGGTAAGGGTGTCGGGTCGTCGGAAGGCATGGGCATCTGCCACGCCTACGCGCCGGACGGGCGCTGCATCTCGTTGCTCAAGGTGCTGATGACGAATTACTGCATGTTCGATTGCCGGTTTTGCGTGAACCGGATCAGCTCGAACGTCCAGCGGGCGCGCTTCACGCCGGAGGAACTGGCGACTCTCACCATCGATTTCTACAAGCGCAATTACATCGAGGGCCTGTTCCTCTCTTCGGGGATCATCAAATCCCCCGATTACACGATGGAACAACTGGTGGAAGTCGCCCGCATCCTGCGTCACCGCGAGGATTTCCGGGGCTACATCCACCTGAAGACAATCCCCGATGCCGACCCCGATCTTCTGCGCGAAGCAGGAATTCTGGCGGATCGCGTATCGATCAATGTGGAATTGCCCACGAAGGCCGGGCTGGACCAATTCGCCCCTGAAAAGGACGCGGGCCGTATCCGTTCGGCCATGGCCACGACCCGCGAGCAGATCGACGGCTGGAAAGAGGAACGCAAGACCATCCGCACCGCCCCGAAATTCGCCCCCGCCGGGCAATCGACGCAGATGATCCTCGGCGCCGATGGCTCGTCGGATGCGCAGGTCTTGCGCTCCAGCGCCGATCTCTACGGCTCGTATCGTCTCAAGCGCGTCTATTACTCCGCCTTCAGCCCCATCCCCGATGCCTCGAAGGACTTGCCGCTCCAGCGCCCGCCGCTGATGCGCGAGCACCGGGTCTATCAGGCTGATTGGCTCTGGCGCTTCTATGGCTTCGATCTCGACGATCTCGATACGGCGATGGAGGGCGGGATGCTGCCTCTCGATATCGACCCTAAACTCTCCTGGGCCTTGCGTCGCCGCGATCTTTTCCCCGTCGACGTAAATCGCGCCGCCAAAGAGCAACTGTTGAAGATTCCGGGGTTGGGTGAGAAATCCGTCACGAAAATTCTCTCCGCCCGCCGCCATGCCCGTTTGCGGCTGGAGGATATTGGCAAGTTGTGCCGCAACATCCGCAAGATTCGCCCCTTCATCGAAGCCTCCGACTGGCGACCGACCACCCTGCTCGACCGTGCTGGCCTGCGCGCCGACCTCGTGCCAAAGCCGCAACAGATGGCATTGGCGCTCTGACCATGCGCGTTGCCCGGCTGGAATCGGAGACGGATTTCGAGGGCTGGCGCGGCCACGCGCGGGCTTTGCTTTGCGAGGGGGTGCCCCCCGAAGACGTGACGTGGCAGGTGGGCGCCGCGCAGGATACTCTGTTCGATATTCTCGATGCCCCTGCTCCTCCGCGCGATCTCGCTTACCGGCCCAAGGTCTCCAAGCAATTCCTCGCCGATGCCAGACTCGCGCTCTGCCACCGGGACGAGGGCCGCTTCGGTCTGCTCTATCGCCTCATCCACCGGATGCAGGACACCCCGGACCTCCTGTCGAATGCCGTCGATGACGACGTGATCCGATTGGGCGCACTGGTCAAATCCGTCAGCCGCGACCGCCACAAGATGCGCGCCTTCGTCCGGTTCCGCGCCGTGAAAGGTGAGCCGGATACCTTCGTCTCGTGGTTCGAGCCGGAACACCGCATCGTCGAGGAGAACGCCCCCTTCTTCCTGCGCCGCTTCGCCAACATGACCTGGTCGATCCTGACCCCCGAACGCTCCGCCCATTACGACCGCAAGGAGTTGCGCTTCGGCCCTGGCGCGAGACAGGCGGATGCCCCCGATGGCGATGCCCTCGAAGATCTCTGGCGCACATATTACGGCGCGATCTTCAACCCCGCGCGCCTCAAGGTGAAGGCCATGGGCGCGGAAATGCCGAAGAAATACTGGAAGAACCTGCCCGAAGCCGAGTTGATCGCCCCCCTCATCGCCAGTGCCCGTAAATTGGAGGCGGGCATGGTCGAGGCCGCACCGACCCCGCCCAAGCGTCTCGCCGAATACGCTTTCGCCGAGCCGGATCTGCCCCCCGGCGATGCGCTGGCCGCCCTGCGTCGCGATGCGGCGGGCTGCGCGCTCTGCGACCATGCCTGCCACGCAACCCAGACCGTCTTCGGCGAAGGTCCGCTCGATGCCCCGCTGATGATCGTGGGCGAGCAGCCCGGCGACCGCGAAGACATCGCTGGACGCCCCTTCATCGGCCCGGCAGGCGACCTCTTCGACGCGGTTCTGGCTGAGACGGGTCTCTCCCGCGATGCTCTCTACATCACCAATGCCGTGAAACATTTCCGCTTCACCCCGAAGGGTAAGAAGCGCATCCACCAGTCCCCGAAGATCGGCCATATCGACCATTGCCGCTGGTGGCTGAAGGCCGAGCGCAAGCTGGTCAAACCGAAGGTCACGCTGGCCATGGGTGCCACCGCCATCCGCTCCCTCGCAGGTCGCGCCATCCCCGTGAGCGAGGCGCGGGAAACGGGCTTCGATTGCTTCGACGGGCGCGCAGGGCTGGCCACGATCCACCCGGCGGCGATCCTGCGCCAATCCGACCCGGTGGAGGCGGCAGCCATGCGCGAAGCCCTGATCGCCGACCTCCGGCGCGCGAAAGACATCTCCGCCTGAGGATCAGGCTTCTGTCAGGCGGAGCAGCTACCGCCCCCCAGAACGCAGAATTTGGCACAATGGGGGTGATTGAGCTTGATGGGCTTCTCGGCTTCTTCGAGGGTTGCGCCCAACTCGAACTGGTCATCATAGGCCAGCAAGGTGCAGGCGAGCACCGCCGGTGCATCGGCCCCTTTTCGGCGCACGACCATGCGCGAGGTGGCGCACATGATATCGGCTGGGGATTGGTTCAGGATGCCCCAGCACGCCCCGGTAATTTCCGGCACTTCCACGGCATCGTCCATCTCGGGGAAGAGAATGCAGCGAGAGGGATCATGGGCGTCGATCTCGACGCCGGTATCGGCGAAGAGGGCCGCATAGCCAGCCCGCGCCTCGGCCTCCTCCTCGCCCCAGCAGGTGCGCCCCGCCGCATCGAGGCGAAAGCCTTCCTGCGCCAGCCAGCGCATCCCGCGCATCATACGCAGGAACGAGCCTTCCCCGCGTTCCCGGTCATGCAGGTCGGCGGTGTGGTGATCGATGGAAATCCGCAGGGTCAGGGCATCGCCGAACCGCTCGCGCAGGGCGACAAGGCCCTTTTTCACGCGGGGCCGCATCATGGGGGCCATGGCGTTGGTCAGGATCAGCACCTTGTAGCCGCGCTCCAGCGCCGCCTCGGCCATCTCGTTCATCTCCGGGTTCATGAACGGCTCGCCGCCCGTAAACCCGATCTCGGTCACGGGCCAGCGTTTCGACCCGGCCTCATGGCGCGCCTCGATCTGATCGAGATAGCCTCGCACTTCATCGGCGGTCAGATAGACCAGCGCGTCATTGGTCGGGCTGGAGAGGATATAGCAGTTCTCGCATTCGATATTGCAGAGCGTGCCGGTGTTAAACCAGAGGGTTTCGACCCCCTTCAGGGGCACCCGAGCCCGCGCCTCGCCCGTGGCGGTGACATCGGGATCGACGAATTTGCCGGAGGGCAGACCGTCTTTCGCAAGAAGGGCGACGTCTTGCCTGCTGCCGTTTGTAACCGGACCGCTGCCATCCATGAATTCTACTCCGCTCGGATCGTTTCGCTCGCGAACCGTCGCGCTACAGGGGGGTGGGATGCAAGTCAAATCGGGGCCCTTGCTCTCGCGCATTCGTCATCGGGTGTGAGGGATGCGCACCGGCATCCGCTTTCAGGCTTTGCATCCATGCCCGACCTGTGCGAATCCGTGCACACGGGAAAAAAGGAACCTCGCGGCGAATGGACAGGATCAAGGCTTTCTTTGCATGGTGGTTCGGCGAGTTGCGCGTTTTCTTCTCGGGACGCAGGCGCTCTCCGGTCGCGCTCGTCTTCTCTCAGCATGAGATCGCGTTGCTGGAACGGGGCACCGATACCCCGTTGGGCATCGTCACCTTCGATGCGCCGGACAGGGTCGAGCGAATCGAAACCCTGCGTAGCATCGCCGAAAAGCGCACGGGGCAGGGTGCGTTGGTCGAAATCCGCCTTCCGCGCGAGCAGGTTATCTTTCGCGAGATCGAGAGTCCGGTATCGGAGAATGGCACTCGTAACCTCGCCGTCCGAATCGCCGAGACGAGCGATCGCAAGGCCCATGAACTGATCGCCGTGACCGGCCCGGCCATCAAGATGCCCGAGAGCGGCAAGCCCGGTGTTCTCGCCGCCGCGACCCTCTCCGCGACGGTGGGGGATGCGGTGCGGATGGCGCGGCAATGGGGGTTCGAGGCGCTGCGCGTGACCAGTGTGGACTGGCCGCGCGGCTTCGTGGATGGTCCTGAATTCTATGCACGGGATATTCGCATCCGCTCGCCGATCCGGTCGCGGATGCTGCTGGCGCTCGCCGCTGTTGCCGCATTGCTGGCGGCCACGGCGGCGGCGCGGGCGGTGAGCGCACGGGCATCGCTGGCTGACGAGGCACGCGTAAACAATGCCCGGACGGTGCAGCCGAATATCGACCTGATGAAGGTCGAGCTGGATCTGGCAGAATTTGCCCATGCTGCCTCCTCGGCCATCGAGAACCGCTCCGCGACGGTGCCCGCGTGGTATCTGCTGTCGGAACTTGCCAAGCTGCTGCCCCCTGATATCGCGCTCGATTCTATCGACTACCAGCCGGGGCAGATGACCCTGAAGGGCGAGGGATCGTCCATCGACATCCTCGCGCGCAACCTCGAACGCTCGCCTCTCTTCAGCGGCGTCCGTATCCGGGCGACGAGGCGGCTGGGCAAGGGGACCGCCGGGTTCGATATCGGTGTCAGCGTCAATAGTCGGGGTCCGGCATGACCGCTTCCGTTCCCGGACGCAGCACTGCCGCTGCTCTCATCCTGTTCTTCGCGCTGATCTTCGCGCTGGTCGCGGCCATCGTCGTGCCGACCGTGATCAACTGGACCGATGACGGGCGGACGATCCGTGAAAGTCGCGAACGGTCAGCGACGATCCGCCAGCAGCAGGCGACCTTCGTGCGGATCAAGAACGCCTCGGATCGATGGGGTCTCTTCGCCCGTTCGCCCGAGGCGGGGTTCCTCGATGCCCCCTCGGCGGACGACGCGCTGGGCACGGCGAGCGCGCATGTCTCGGCCCTTGTAGGCCGCTATGCGGGAACATTGGAAAAGATTGAATTCGCCCCCGGAGAACCGAAACGGGGGCTCGTCGGTACCATACAGGTCGATCTGACCACGACCATGCCGAAATCGAGCCTTGCGCCGTTCCTCGCAGAGCTGGAGGATACGCCACCCTATACCTTCGTGAGTTCTTTCAAGGCGACGGGGAAGCGAGACGACCAGGTGACTCTCGTGCTGACAGGGCAGATGCAGCATCTCGCAAAGGGTCCGCTATGAAACGCGATGTTGGATATGCCCTCGTAGCGGCGCTGTCGCTTACCGCCTTGGCGGGACTGTGGGCGCTCGTCAAGGCACCCGATCTGGCCGATCCGGAGAGGCCGGATCGCGCGCGAGGACCATCTGGTTCCGTACCGCGGTTGCCGAGGGCGCTGGATAACTCGAAGGCTATCGACCAAGCCACCGCCGTGCTGGAAACCCGTGACCTCTTCCGCGCCGCTGCGCCTGCCGATATGGCGACTCTGAACCGCCTTTCGGCAGCCCGGATTGCGCCGCCCGTAGAGCTGGTGCCGGTCGAGGACGCCCCCCGACGTGCCGTCCCCGCGCCGGTCTATCGTCCAACGCCGCCTCGGATCGCCCCCGTTCCGCAAAGCGTGATACCCGCGCCGCTGCCTCCTCCCGCGCCCGCGCCGCCGCAAGCGCAGCCCGATGCATGGCAGAACCCCACCCTGCCTCCGGCCTCGGCATCGCAGCAGATCGTCACTGTGCGTGGTGGTGGAGGCTTTCCGCTTACCCTGCGCGGCGTGTTCCCCGATGCGCGCACGGGAGGGCGAGCGCATGTCGGGATACCGGACGGGCGCGTGGTCTCGGCGGGTCCGGGGGGCGTGATCGAGGGATATCAGGTGGTGCAGATCAATGCTGCATCGATCATCGTACAGGGACGGGGTGGGCCTCGGCTGCGGTTGGAAATGCCGGGGTATTAGTCCTTTTCGGTCAGGCGCAGCAGCTTGCGGTCGAAGATCCGCAGGGCGAGCCGCAGGTCATGCCCACGTTTCTCGATGCGACCATCCGAGCCGATGATGGCATATTGCCCCTGACGGTTCGCATTTTTCGGGCGCTTTTCGATGCGATAGGCTGGGGTCTCCCCCGTGCGGCGAAAGACTGAGAAGACCGCCGCCTCCATCGTCATGTTCAGCGCATAGTCGCGCCATTCCCCTGCTGCCACGAGCTGCCCGTATTTCGACAGGATCGTATTCAGCTCCCGCCGATCAAAGGAGACGATCTGGTCGGCATTGCGGGTGCGGACCGGAAAGGGGACGATTTCAGCACTCATGCGGATGATTGTGGAACCCTCATGCGCGGTTGGCAAGAGATGAAACCGCAAACAGGCAAAGCGTCCCATTCCCGTGGCGTTCGGAATCAGTTAACCATGCACCGTACAGGATGCGGATGCATTCGCGAAGGATACGGCCGATGGGCTTCGACGGCATGAATTGCCCCAATTGCGGGGCCGAACTCCCCGAAACGCTGACCCGCGCCAAGATGGTCGCGTGCAAGTATTGCGAGTCGACCGTGGTGCTGGAGGACGATGCCCTGCGCACCGCCGGAGAGAAGGGCGTGATGGCGGAGGAGCCGTCCCTGTTCGTACTGGGGCGCGAAATCCACTATCGCAACGAGAGCTTCCTGCCCGTCGGACAGGCACGGTTTTCCTATGGCACTGGCTGGTGGGACGAATTCTGGGCGGTCGATGGTGGGGGCGACGGAATCTGGGTCAGCGTCGATGAAGGCGAGATCGCGGTCGAGCGCCCCTATGAGATCGGCGTGTCCCTGACACCGTGGCAGTTGAAACGTGAGGCCAATGTCTCGCTGAACGGCGAGAGTTTCACGATCACTGAAGAAGACACCGCGACCTGCATGGCCCTGCGCGGGGAATTCCCGGAGGAGTTGCATGTCGGGCAGACCTATAAATACTGGCACCTGTCCGGCCCGACGGGGCGGCTGGTAACGCTGGAGTTTTCGGGCGGAGAATTCGCCGCCTACGAAGGCGTATGGGTCGATCCGTATCTCATTCGGTCGGAGAATACGGGCGCATGACCGATGGTTTCGCGCCCTCCGACTCTCGTGTTTCTGCGATCAACTGCACCGCCTGCGGCTCGCCCCTGCCTGCATTGGCAGGGCATCGGGCCAAAGCGCTGATCTGCCATTACTGCGGCGCGGTCATGGACCAGCACGACGAGTATCGGCTGCTGGCCCGCTATCGCGACATGCAGCGTCCCGAAGGCCCGTTCCAGATCGGCATGACCGGCGAGATCATGGGCGTCGAGCAGACCATCGTGGGCATCGTCGGCATCGCGGCCTCGATCGAACATGTCGATTATGACTGGACGAACTATCAACTCTACAGCCCTACCCATGGCTATAGCTGGATGACGTGGTCGGACGGCCATGTCACCCACTCGCGCAAGACCCGCGAAATGCCCGAAGCGGGCGGCAACTTCGCCTATAAGGCTCCGCTCGCTGCCGCTGGCCGTTCCTTCCGCATGTTCGAACAATATGTCGCGCGGATTACCTATCTCGAGGGTGAACTGACCTGGGTGCCGGCTCTCGGCGACCGGACGCAGGTCATCGAGTCCATCGACCCGCCCCATGGCTATTCGGTGGTCATGGGCGACAACGAGACGGAATTCGAATTCGGCACTTATCTGGATCGCCGGGAGACACTGGCGGCCTTCGACGTGGAGGACAATTTTCCACGCGCGTGGACGGTTCATGCGATCCAGCCGTTCTTGCCGGGGTCGCTTCACACGG
>CALHLW010000245.1 GCA_938034615.1 uncultured Neomegalonema sp.
GACCGTGGCCGAAGAATTCCGCGATGCTTCCGGGCAGGACGTCCTGTTCTTCGTAGACAACATTTTCCGTTTCTCGCAGGCCGGTTCCGAAGTGTCCGCGCTGCTGGGACGTATTCCTTCCGCTGTGGGCTATCAGCCGACGCTGGCGACCGACATGGGCGCAATGCAGGAGCGGATCACGACTACCAAGAACGGCTCAATCACCTCGGTGCAGGCTGTGTACGTCCCGGCGGACGACCTGACCGACCCCGCGCCCGCGACGACCTTCGCCCACCTCGACGCGACGACCGTTCTGTCGCGCCAGATCGCGGAGCTGGGCATCTATCCGGCGGTGGACCCGCTCGACTCCACCTCGCGTATTCTCGATCCGATGGTCATCGGCGAGGAGCATTATCAGGTTGCCCGTCAGGTGCAGGAAATCCTCCAGCGCTATAAGGCGCTTCAGGACATCATCGCCATTCTCGGCATGGACGAATTGTCCGAAGACGACAAACTGGCTGTGGCCCGCGCGCGCAAGATCCAACGTTTCTTGAGCCAGCCTTTCCACGTCGCCGAAATCTTTACCGGCACGCCGGGGGTTCTGGTTCCTATCGAGAAGACCATCGACGGCTTCAAGCGCCTCTGCGCCGGTGAATTCGATCACCTGCCGGAAGCGGCCTTCTACCTCGTCGGCGATATCGACGAAGCCGTCGCGAAGGCGACCAAGCTGGCCGAGGCTGCCTGATCATGGCGACCACCATGAAAGTGGAACTCGTCTCTCCCGAACGCATCCTTGCGTCGCTGGAGGCAGAGAAAGTGCTGCTACCCGGTTCCGACGGGGACTTCACGGCGATGCCGGGTCACGTCCCGATTGCGACATCGCTCAGCCCCGGCGCCGTTCGCATCATCAATGGTGCGGATGAGCAGCAATATCTGATTGCGGGGGGCTTCGCCGAAGTCTCCGGCGAATCGATTTCGATCCTCGCCGAGTTCGCTTCTCTCCGCGAGGAAGCGACGGCGGAGATGTTCCAGTCTTCGCTGGAGGCCGCCGAGAAGAACATGGAAGGTCTTGAGAAAGACGCCCTTGCCGAGGCCACGCGCCGGTATGGCAATCTCAAAACGATGGTCGAAACGCTGAGCCGCGCCGCCTGAGCCGCTTCGCTTCATGAATTGCTGAAGAGGGTCGGGAAACTGGCCCTCTTTTTCGTTCAGGCTGGGAGCACGGCCTTGAGATCCTCAAAGACCGCGATGTAGAGGTCTCGCTTGAATGGCACGATCTTCTCGATCAGGTCGGCGGGTTTCATCCAGCGCCATTCGCAAAATTCAGCGTGTTTGGTCGCGATGTTAACATCCGCATCGTTGCCGAGGAAGCGCATAGCGAACCACATCTGCTCCTGCCCCCGGTATTTGCCGCGCCATATCTTGCCGAGCAACTCGTCGGGCAGATCGTAGCGCAGCCACTCGTTCGTCTGGGCCTCGACCATTACCTTGTCGGGCGGCAGGCCGGTTTCCTCACCCAATTCGCGCAGGGCTGCTTCTTCGGGTAATTCTCCGAAATCGATTCCGCCTTGCGGCATCTGCCAGGCATCCACGGGATTATCGATCCGCTTGCCCGCGAAGACCGATCCGTCGTCGCGAAAAAGGACGACCCCGGCACAGGGTCGATAGGGCAGGGTGCTCGGGTCTTTCTTGGATTTCCCTGCCATATCCGTCGTCCTATCCGGCATCCCCGATCCGGGTAACGGGGACGAAGACGACACCGCGCCGCTCCGCATCCGCAACCCAGCTTTCGAGCGCATCAATGCTGTCCCGATACGCCGTGGCGACGCCGATTGCAACGCCCTCGCGGCGGGCCTGAATTTCCAGTGCCGAGAGCCGATCCTTCATCATGGCCGCGTTGCGGTCGCGGTCGACAGCCATCGCTCCGGCGGCATACGGAACATCCCGTTCTTTTGCCAAAGACCCGAGGCGGCTCTGACCGCTTGGCTGGTTCTCGAACAGGAATAATCCACGTGAGGCGATCTCACTGACGACAGGTGCGGCGGCGTCTTCCGATTGGCTGAATTTCGCGCCGAGGTAGCTGGAGATACCGGACGCTCCGGGCACACTTGCGATGGCGTCGTTCATCCTTGCGATATTCGCTTCGCCGGTGTTGCCCACGCGCAAGGTTAGCGGCTCACCGGGGTCGCGTTTAGGATTGACCGGCTCCATCGGAATTTCAACGAGGACCGTATGTCCGTCCGCGATAGCGGCTTTTGCGAGGGCGTTCGTGCGCTCCCCGATGGGGGCAAAGGCGAGGGTCACGCCGTCGGGTAACCCGTCGATAGCCTTCTGTGTCGTTGCTTCATTGATACCCGCAGCCGTGACGACCAGGGCAATGCGTGGGGCGGGTGCCGTCGATGGAACAGCGGGACGGGTCACGAGGACGGGTTCGGGGCTCGCGGCTATTTTGGGCAATGAAACCGCAACCGAATCCTGCGGAGGTTCCAGCAGCATGGTCTCGATTTCCACCATCGCCGTCCGCTTCAGACGCTCGGGCTTTCGCCGCGGATCCGGCATGAACCGCTTCACGGCGGGGCGCACGATATCTGCCGTGACGGGCGGCTGGGCCGCCGTAACGGACAAGCGCGCAATTTCCAAGTCAGGGGCCGCATCCGGCAGTGCGAGAGGCAGACGCGCAAGCTGTGCGATGCGGGGGCGAGGCAGTTGTACAGGCCGCTGATCGATAGCGGCAATGATCCGCCGCGATCCCAATGCCTCACCTTTCAAACGGCGATCACTGGGGCGCTCTGCTGAAACGAATGCTCGGGTCGCTTCCACGACGCTGTCATCATCCCCGAGATTTGAAAGAAGAGGAACGGCAATCGCCGTGCAGCCAAGTACCGCGAGAACCACGGAAACGGGGAGCAGTTCGCGAGGAAAAGAAAAACGTTTCATACCAAATCATCCCGGGCGGTGCAGCGGACGCCGTCCAGACAATCATATCGCTCTTGCAATTCGGTGAAGCTCGCCGCGTTTCGTCTGATCTGATCGAAAAACACCCGCCAGGAAGGGCGGGCGTCATCATCATTTTGCGGGGGATGCGAGCCTAGTTTTCGTCATCCAGCGAGGAATAGACCGACAAGCCCTGCATCAAGTCCAGAGCATAGGAGAGCTGATAATCCTCCTCGCGCAGTTCCAGACGCCGCTTGTGCAGCGCTTCGTCATCGGCGCGCTGCTTCAGGTCTTCTTCAGTCAGACTGTCGTTGCTGAGGCTGCCCCTCATCTGCGATTCGGAGTAGCTGCGGCGGTTCGATTTTTTGCCGTCATCATCCTTGAGTTCGACCTGTTCGACAATGATATCTGGCTCGATGCCGAGCGCCTGAATCGAACGGCCCGACGGCGTATAGTAGCGCGCCGTGGTCAGGCGGATCGCGCCTTTGGAGGCCAACGGCATGATCGTCTGCACCGATCCCTTGCCGAAGGTCTTCTCGCCAACGACGATCCCGCGCCGGTGGTCCTGAATGGCTCCTGCCACGATCTCGGAGGCCGAGGCCGAACCGCCATTCACCAGCACGACGACCGGCTTGCCATCGGCCAGATCGCCTTTTTGCGCGTTGTAGCGGTCGGCATTGCGCTGGTCGCGCCCCCGCGTCGAAACGATCTCGCCCTGATCGAGGAAGGCATCGGAAACCGCGACTGCCTGCGTCAGCAACCCACCGGGATTATTGCGCAAGTCGATGATGTAACCGCTGACATTGTTCGCCCCAAGCTCACTCTTGATGTCAGCGATGGAGGCGGCAAGGTTCTCGAACGTCTTCTCGGAGAATTTCGACACGCGCAGGACGCCGACATCGCCTTCGAGCCTGTGCTTGACCGCTTTGATCTCGATGACCGCGCGGGTCAGTTTGACTTCCAGCGGCTCCTCTTCGCCTTCACGGGCGATGGTCAGCTCGATATCGGTGCCGACCAGCCCACGCATCAGGTCGACGGCCTCACCGATCGTCATGCCGAGAACCGACTCGCCATCGATATGCGTGATGAAATCGTTTGCTTTGATATCGGCGGCGGCGGCGGGGGTGTCGTCGATGGGCGAGACGACCTTCACGAAGCCGTCTTCCATGGTTACTTCGATCCCGAGACCGCCGAACTCACCCTTTGTGTCATCCTGCATATCGACGAAGTTGTCGGGGTTCAGATAACTGGAATGCGGGTCGAGCGACGTGAGCATCCCGTTGATGGCCGCCTCGATCAGTTCTTTCTCGTCCACCTCCTCGACATAGGCAGAGCGCGTGCGTTCGAAGACGTCGCCGAAGAGGTCGAGATACTCGTAGGTCGATGCTGCGTGAGCGGGCTTGACGAGCGAGGGGACGCCGAACTGCGCCGTCAACGCGATTCCGGCAGCGGCGCCGAAGAGGGCGGCGGTCAGGGTCTTGTTCATGGAGATTCAACCTTTCGGATCGTTTGGCTCCCGGACGGGCCGAACCACACGCCGGGATCTATGGGCTTACCGCGTAAGCGCATCTGAAGATAGAGCGATGCGACGGCATTGGCAGAGAGGGCGGATTGATCAGCGAGGAATTCCTCGCTTTCGGAAATGGGACCGGTAAGTGTCCCGATGGGTTCGCCGCGCTGGACGACGTCCCCCTTGTTGCGGATGAGATCGGATAGGCCGGCGAGGACGATCTGGTAATCCTCGCCGATATCGATGACGGCCACTAGGCCAAAGCTGTTGACGGGGCCAGCATAGGAAAGCGTGCCATCCCAAGGAGCGTAGACGAAAGCGTAAGGCTTGGCGTCGAATACCATGCCGAGCGCCTCGTTCCCGGTCGCCGCCTGATCGAATGCCTGCGCGACTTCCCCGGTGACGGGCCACATGAACTTGCCACGCGCCTCGTGCAACGGGCGGGGAGGGGGCAACATGCGCTGTGCAGGCCGAACCTGTGCCTGACGCACGGGTTTAGGCGGCGGAGTGGGTGAGCGCACGGTCAGACGTTGCAGGCGCTTGGCACGCTCGGTCAGATCTTCGGCTTCCTTCTTCAGAACCTCGGCCTGTTCGAGGGTTTCGCGCTGCAATTCCTTGCGCTTGCCGACCAGAGCCCAGAGTTCGCGCTCGCGATCACGCAGGGCCTGAATGGAATCCTTGGTTGCTTCGCGTGCCGCTTCGGTCTGCAATCGCAAATCTTCGATCCGCGCGACTCGCGCGAGGGTGGCCTGTGCATCGGTCTGGAGGGCGTCGCGCAGCCCTGCGAGTGCACTCGCCCCGCGTGCGGCCAGTAACGGATCACCGCCATAGGCGACCAATTCGGGGGCGTTGGATTTCGACAGGGCGACCATGGCGGAGAAGGCGGCGGCGTTCTGGCGACGGCGCACATGGAGTGCTTCGGTAGCACCGGCCTCCTCATTGGCCAAGGCAACGAGCTTCGCGCGAGACTTTGAGACTTCGGTTTCGAGTTCAGCGATCTCTTTCTTGATTTCCTCGATCCGCTTTTCGTCGCGCATCGTGGCGGCGGCAGTCGCCAGCGCCTGCTTTTCCATCTCGGCAGCCCGCTGGGCACTGATCCGCGAATTGCGTTTGAGAACCTCGGCCTGCGCCGGATCGACATAAACGCCGCCCTGTTGCTGGGCGAACGCAGCATTACCGAGGCTAAGAGCGCAGAAACCGGCGAGAAACAAAGCGCGCATCATGTCGCTGCCTCTACGATCAGGGAGCGTCCGGTCATTGCTGCGGGTTGTTCCAGCCCGAGCAGGGCGAGCAGCGTCGGTGCGACATCCGCTAATCGACCATGTTCGAGCGCGGTTTTCTTTCCAACCAGCCAAACAGGGACTTCGTTCAAAGTATGAGCCGTATGTGGCCCACCCGTCTCCGGGTCGATCATCGTTTCACAATTCCCATGATCCGCGCAGACCAGCATGGCACCCCCCGCCTCTCCGATTGCCGCGACCGCTTTCCCGAGACCGGCATCCACTGCCTCGACCGCCTTGATGGCGGCGTTAAGATCGCCCGTATGGCCGACCATGTCCGGGTTCGCGTAATTTGTCACGATCAAGTCGTAGTCGCCCGACCGAATGGCGGAAACAAGGCGTTCCGTAACCTCACCTTCCGACATCTCCGGTTGCAGGTCGTAGGTCGCGACCTTGGGGCTGGGGGCCATGTGCCGTTCTTCCGCTGGTTGCGGCGTCTCGATGCCACCGTTGAAGAAGAATGTGACATGGGGATATTTCTCGGTTTCGGCGAGCCGAAGCTGGCGCAGACCAGCTCGGGAGGCGACCTGTCCGAGCGTATCGACGATTTCGTCATCCGCAAACACGGCGTCCATATAGGCTCTGTGGTTCTCCGAATACTCGACCATCCCCGTGCGCGCGGCAAAGGTCGGCGCGGGCCGGTCGAAGGCCGTGAAAGCCGGATCAGCGAAAGCGGCCATGATCTCGCGCGTGCGGTCGGTGCGGAAACTGGTGCTAAACAGACCGTCCCCTGAGTTCATACCGGCATAATCGCCGATCACCGTGGGCTTGATGAATTCGTCGGTTTTCCCGCGCCCGTAAGCGGCGGCGATAGCATCTTCCGCGCTTGCCTCCCGTTCGCCTTCTCCGAGCGCCATCGCGCGATAGGCCGCTTCGACCCGCTCCCAGCGATTGTCGCGATCCAGAGCGAAAAAGCGGCCCGAAAGCGTCGCGATTTTGATCCCGGTTGTGTCGCCGAGGTCGGCCCTGAAGGCGGTGAGGTATTTCCCGATGCTGCGGGGAGGTACGTCGCGCCCGTCGGCGATCAGGTGCAGGCATACACTGATGCCCTCGCCTGCGATCAATTTTGCGATATAGGCGAGGTGGCGCTGGTGCGCGTGAACGCCGCCGGGGGAGAGCAGCCCGACGAGGTGGCAGACACCGCCGCTCGTCTTTAGCGCTTCGATATGCGTGCGCACGGCCTCTTGCGTATCGAACGAGCCGTTGGCGAGAGCCGCGTCAATCTTCGGCAGGTCCATCAAGACGACGCGCCCTGCGCCGATATTCATATGGCCGACCTCGGAATTACCCATCTGTCCTTCCGGCAGGCCCACATCGGGTCCGTGGGTTATCAGGGTCGCCATCGGGCAGGTATTCGTCAGGTGATCGAGGGTCGGTGTTTCGGCCAGCGCCATGGCATTTCCGTCGCGCTCGGCACGAAGGCCCAACCCGTCGAGAATCACGAGGGCCACCGGACCCCTTGCCGACCTGTCGCTCACAGAGTGCCTCTCCCAACCAATTTTTCGCACATCGTACCGGCGTGTCACATACCCGTCCAGCGGACGCAACGACACCCTTCGTCGCAATCACGGGGACAGGGTTAACGGATTGGAAATTAAGAAAGTGTCACCCGGACTTGCAACAGTTCGGTTATCCGCCCCGGTGATAGGGATGATTGGCGGCAATCGCGAGCGCGCGATAAAGCTGTTCGGCTAGCATCGCCCGCACGAGCATGTGTGGCCACGTCAACTTTCCGAAGGAGATCAGACGGCTGGAGCGGTCCCGCACAGTATCCGAATGACCGTCTGCGCCACCGATAGCGAACGCGATCCCTGGCGCGCCGTCATCGCGCGCCGCCGTAAGCAAGGCGGAGAAAGCGTCGCTGTCCATCGCCTTGCCCCGCTCATCCAAGGCGATAAGCGTATGGCTCTGCGGCAAACGGTCGAGCAACCGCGCGCTTTCCGCCTCGCGACCGGCCCCCTTCGCGTCGATTTCGACGATATCAAGCGCCGCGAAACCCATACCGCGCCCCAAGGCATCGAAGCGGGCGCGGTATTCATCGGTCAGCAAGCGTTCGGGGCCAACTTTCGACCGGCCCACGGCGAGGATCGAAACCCTCATCTGTTCACCATCAACCGTTCAGGTGACTGCCGTCGGAAGCCGGTTCTCCGGCCCCGGTCCACATCCGTTCGAGATTGTAGAACTCACGCACTTCGGGGCGGAAAATGTGAACGATCACATCTCCGGCATCGATCAGCGCCCAATCGCCCTGCGATACGCCTTCAAGGCGCGGCACGACATGGCCCTCACGTTTGAGCTTTTCGACGACTTTTTCAGACATTGTGACGACCTGCCGGGTCGACGTGCCCGATGCGATGACCATGTGGTCCGCGATAGGGGTCTTGCCGATGAGATCGATGGGAACGACGTCTGATGCCTTGGCGTCCTCCAGCGTATCGAGAACGAGAGCCAGCAATGCGTCTGACGAAAGCGGGTTATCGCCGCCGGTCGAACCCTTGGCACCCCCGGAAAGGGCGGTCAGGTTCGTCGATGCGCCGGGCGCACCGCTCTGGGTATCTGAAGTCAGGATCAGCCTCCTTGTAGTCGGCACCACGGGAAATTTTCCGGCGGTCAGCGACAGTATCAAGATAATACAGCCATGGCACATCCGCAAGACAATGTGTTTTATCTTACCATCAACCCCAAGATGATGCGTGATGGAACCCATCTCGTCACTTTATGCTTGCATTTAGTTCTTCTTTTGTTCTAGTAAATCGCAAACTGGAGCCCTGCGATGACCGACCCCCTTTTCCGCTATCTCTATCTCGACATGAACAGTTATTTCGCGAGCGTCGAACAGCAGGAGGACGCCGCCCTGCGCGGGCGTCCGGTCGGGATCGTGACTGTCAATCGCCCCGGCGCGGCCTGTATCGCCGCCAGCTATGAGGCCAAGTGCAAAGGCATCGGCGTCGGAACGCGCACGCAGGAGGCCAAAGCGATCTGCCCCGATATCGTCTTTCGCCCTGCGCGGCACGATCTCTATGTCGAATATCACCACCGGATTCGCGAGGCTGTGGAGCGCGTACATCTGGTTCATGGCACCCATTCGGTCGATGAATTTTCCTGCCGTCTAGGCGGGCGCGACCGTCCACTCTCCGCCGCGATAGCGCTGGCAGAGGAAGTGCGCGCGAGTGTGACGCAGCACGTCGGTGTGGCGATGCGCTGTTCCATCGGGCTGGGGCCAAGCCGACTGCTCGCCAAGACCGCTGGAGAGATGCACAAACCCGCCGGTCTCGATTGGTTGTCGCCCGAGGTCATGCCGCAGAAACTCTCCGGGTTTGCGCTCCGCGCCCTGCCGGGAATCGGGCGCAATATGGAGCGACGCTTGATCGAGGCCGGGATCAGGGATGTGCACGCGCTATGGGCCATGGCCCCGAAACATGCGCGCCGGGTCTGGAATGGCGTCGATGGCGAACGGTTTCTGCGCGCCCTGCACGGTGAGGATATACCGGACCCGACCACCAGCACCCATTCGCTGGGACACTCACAAATTCTTTCCGTTCCGAACCGTTATCCCGATGGCGCGCGGCTGGTGGCGCGGCGACTGCTCATTAAGGCGGCGACCCGTGTGCGCCGGGGCGGGTTTTTTGCGACCGATCTGTCGATCTCGGTCAAAACGCGGGATGGCCACCGCGCCTCGCGCGCCACCAGTTTCGCTGCAACACAGGACAGCTTCACCCTGCTGGAGAGTTTCGCCACGCTCTGGCAAACCCTGCCGGTCCACCAACCTGTTCATGTCGGCGTCATGCTGGGCGGATTGACCGACCGGGCAGGGCACACTGCCGATCTCTTCGAAGATCGTACTTCCGGTACTAAATCAGCGCGCGAGGCGCTTTGCGCGAAGATCGACGCGCTGAACCAGCGCTATGGGCAGGACACCATCTTCTTCGGCGAGCGCCCGCGCGAAATCGCCCCGTATACCGGTGCAAAGATCGCCTTCGGGCGCATTCCGACGGTCGAGGAGTTTCGGGATTAAACCCGTGGCTCCTTCGTGAAGGCTGTATTCTCGACACCCCAATCGTGCATCGCATCAAGGATCGGTCGCAAACCAGCGCCCCGCGCGGTCAGCCGATAATCGGTATGTGGAACCGCCTCCGCATAGACCCGCCGTTCGACGATTTCGTCTTCCTCTAACTCACGAAGTTGTCGGGTGAGCATCCTTTTCGAAATTCCGGGCATCCTGCCCTGCAATTCGAGGAAGCGCAGAGCCTCGTCGCGCAGGGTCCAGAGTATCCACGATTTCCAGCGTCCGCCGATCACGTTGATTGTCGCCTCCACCCCGCAATTCGGCTCCCGCGTCGTCCGCGTTGGCATAGTGCCCTCCATGGTTACAAATATGTTCCTTACTTTACAAATGTTTAGCCGACCATATTTGCTCGCCATGCACAAGGGGTGATGCTGCGCGTTGCTTTGATCAAAAGGGAGAAATGGACATGATCGTCGAATACATCAGATATCGACTGGAAGAGAGCGCCGCCGAAACATTCATCGACGCCTATGGTCGGGCGTCCGCTTCACTGGATGTATCGCCGTTTTGCAGCGACTACGAGCTGGCGCGCTGTGAGGAAGAACAGGGCGTCTTCATTCTTCGCATCGAATGGACCAGTGCCGAGGATCATCTCCAAGGCTTCCGCAAGAGTGCGGAATTTCGAGCATTTCTAGGCGAAATTCGCCCATATATCGAGCAAATCGAGGAGATGCGGCACTATGAGGTAACGCGCGTTGCTTCGGCATGATCGTGCGACGGGTGGTTGAGATAACCGCCGATTGAGCATACGGCTTGCGCTCACACTGACGGAGAGCGCCATGAAGACCCGAGCCGACAAGATCAAGGATGCCGAAGCGACGGGTCTTTCCTTTCCCTATCCCGATCCCCCTGCGAAGGGCGAGGCGGTGGAGGTTGCGCCGGGTATTCTTTGGTTGCGTCTGCCACTGCCCATGGCGCTCGATCATGTGAATGTTTACGCGCTGGAAGACGGTGAGGAAAACAACGAAGGTTGGATGCTGGTGGATACCGGCATGGACACCCCGACAGCCCGCGAGGCTTGGGAGGCCGTTCTGGCGGGGCCGCTCGCCGGACGGCCCGTCGCGCGCATCCTCGTCACCCATCATCATCCCGATCATATGGGCCTCGCTGGCTGGTTGTCGGAACAAACGGGTGCGCCGCTCGTGACCACACGCACCAGCTTTCTTGGCGCGAAGGCTCTGCAACTGGACCGTTGGGACGAACCACCCGCTGACGCCGTCGCCTTCTACCGGGCGGCGGGCTACGGGGTTACGGAGATCGAGGTGTTGCGGGCGCGCGCAAAATTCGGATACGCGCGCGTTTGTTCGCCCTTGCCTGTCGGCTTTCAGAGGATTGCGGAGGGTGAGACGATTCGGATCGGGCAGCGGGATTGGCGCGTTCTCACCGGCCACGGTCATGCGGCGGAACACGCGGTCCTGTGGTGCGAAGCGGACGGGCTGGTTCTTGCGGGCGATCAGGTCTTGCCGCGCATCACGTCGAATATCGGGGTCTATCCGACCGAACCGGAGGGCGATCCACTCGGGGAATTTCTGCAATCCTGCGCGAAGTTGCGTGACGCCTTGCCCGCCGATGCCTTTGTACTGCCGGGGCATAACGAGCCCTTCACGGGCCTTGGTATCCGGTGCGACCAACTCATCGCGCATCATGCGGAATCACTCGACGCGTTACACAAATCGCTGTCGATACCCCGGACGGCTCTGGATTGTTTCGATGTGCTGTTTGATCGCGAGATCACCGACGGCCTGCGTGGTTTCGCGATTGTGGAGGCGGTAGCCCACCTCAACCACCTTTGCGCCAGCGGACGCGTGAGGCGGGAGACGACGGGCGGCGTTCATCGCTATAAAGCCATCTGAACGCCTCCCGCCGCAAGCGGGCCGGAAACTACACAAAGAAAACGCGGTATCCGACCCGACTGCAGCTAGACGGATTCAGAGGAGGGTCTGGACGCCATCGTTTTCGCAAGCCATCGTCGCGCCGGACGGATCGCCGATGAAGTTGACCACTTGTCCGCCATTGGCGAAGCAGGCGTTGAAGGCGGCGTCACTGGCGCTCATGTCGTCTTTCGCCATCATGGCGTCGTCGGCAGCCATGGCGTCCTTTGCCATCATGGCGTCGTCGGCAACCATCGCGTCTTTCGCCATCATGGCGTCGTCTGCCTCTTCGACCATCACGGTAGAGCCTGCATCATCGACGGAGATATATTCTGGGGCAGGAGCGGCCATCGCTTCTTTAGCCATCATCGCGTCACCGGCTTCTTCGACGACGACGGCAGAGCCCGGATCTTCGACGGCGATATATTCTGGGGCAGGAGCGGCTGCCGCTTCTTTCACCATCATTGCGTCGGCTGCTGGAGCCGCGGCGGTTGTTGCGGGTACTTCAGCCGCGGGAGCCATTGCGGCTTCCTTGCCGGACATCGAGCTACAGCCCGAGAGAACCATCATGCCAAGTGCAACGGCGGTCAGCGTAATGCGAGTCTTCATTGGTCTTCCTCTTCCATCCAGGAAAAACGATTTTTTTGTTGTTACTCGGTACACAGAGTAAGCGCAGCGCCGTATATTCATGAATGCCGCCCATTGTCCAACGTATACTGTTAACTATCGGGGTTCTTGCCCTGATGGCGTCGTTTCTGACACAGACGGCATCCTCGGCTGGCGTGAGCATGGTCTGCCATTCAGTGGCGCGCGATCATTATGATGCGAACTGTTCCGGCGTGAGGGCATAGAGCTGCGCGCTTCCTGCGGTGGCGGTATGGGCAAGGCTTTCTGCGACAGGGGCGATCTGACCTGCGTGGAACTCGGCGACGGCGATGCGGGCAGTGTTGAAGGGGTTGTCCACATCCGCCGACTTCGCGGCCCGTGCGCCCTTCGAGAGCAAGGCACCGCCATGCAGGTGGGACATTAGGGTCAGGTAGGGCGATGACCCGGCCAGCCGTTCGCTCATGTCGTTTTGTTCCAGCATCCAGACAGTTGCCTTTGCCGCCGCTTCATGCGCCATGGCAAGGCCCGCGGCGATACCATTGAGGCCCGCGTCCTGAGCCGCTGCAATCTCGTCGCTCGCTGCATCCAGAACGGCCCGCGCGGTCATGCCGCCATCCATCGACAGCTTGCGCCCGACGAGATCAGCGGCTTGCACTCCATTCGTGCCCTCGTAAATCGCCGTCACCCGCACATCGCGGTAGAACTGCGCCGCGCCGGTTTCCTCTATGAAACCCATACCGCCATGGACCTGCACACCGATTTCGGCCACATGCATTCCGGCCTTGGTGCCGAACGCCTTGGCCAAAGGGGTCAGGAACGCACCTCGCCGTTCCCATTCCTCCCGCTCGCCTTCCGGCGCGGCCTTCGCCATATCGAGCGACAGCGCGCAATCGTAGCAGATGGCGCGCGTGACCTCCGTGTAGGCTTTCATCTCCATCAGCATCCGGCGCACATCCGGGTGATCCATAATCGAGCCGGTCCCGGCATAGCCTTCGGGGGCCAGCGCCTTGCCCTGTACCCGGTCGAGCGCGTAGGCAATCGCGTGCTGCATCGCGGCCTCCGCCGTGCCGAGACCTTCCACGCCCACGCCGAGGCGCGCATTGTTCATCATCGTGAACATGCAGGCGAGGCCCTTATTTTCCTCACCGACCAGCCAGCCGGTCGATCCCTCATAGGCAAGGACGCAGGTTGGCGAGCCGTGCAGGCCCATCTTGTGCTCGATGGAGACGGTCTTGACCGCATTCTCCGATCCGTCCGGCAGGAATTTCGGCACAAGGAACAGGCTGATCCCTCGCGATCCGTCGGGGGCGTCGGGCAGACGGGCGAGGACGAGATGGACGATATTTTCCGCGACGTCATGGTCGCCCCAGGAGATGTAGATCTTTTGGCCTTCGATCCGATACGTGCCGCCATCCTGCGGCGTGGCCTTCGTCTTGAGCGCGCCCACGTCAGACCCGGCCTGTCCCTCGGTCAGATTCATCGTCCCGGTCCATTCCCCGGCGATAAGCTTCGGAATGTACCGCTCCTGCAATTCAGGCGAGGCATGGGCCGAGAGTGCTTCGATGGATCCCTGCGACATGAGAGGACAGAGGCTCAGGGAAAGACAGGCGCTTGAGAACATTTCGTTCATCGCGGTCTGGAGCGTCAGGGGCAGCCCCATCCCACCATGCGCCTCTTCCGCCGCCAGTCCGAGCCAACCGCCTTCGGCAATCGCAGTATAGCCCGCCTTGTAACCATCGGGTGTAACGACCTTTCCGTCGACGAGACGACAGCCCGCGTCTCCAGGCTGTTGCAACGGGGCAAGGGTTTCCTCGGCCAATTTCGCCACTTCGGTCAGGATCGCCTCCGTCGTATCAGGCGTTGCCTCTGCAAACCGGTCCGTCTCCGCGAGACGGCCAGCACCGACCACATGATCGAGACAGAAGCGGATATCCGAGAGCGGCGGGCGATACGGCATGGGGTATTCCTTCGGCGTTTGCGCTGCTGGCAATAATTGGGCGAGAGTGAAACGCAATCAAGATGAGTCGAAAATTGCCCTAAGCGGTGCCCGCGGCAAGTGGGCATTTTTCGACATTTCGAGGTTCAATCTGATCGCGTTTCACTCTAATCCGCACGCTATGGCAATCCTGTCGCGGCGTCAGCCCCGACACATTGGCGGGAAACAGACTTCATGCGCCTCATCGCTCTCATCCTGCTCTCGGTCATCGGAGGCTTCGTTGCCCTGACGATCCTGCTCGACCTCTTTCCCGAGCGCCGCGTGACCATGGCGGCTGGCGGGGAGGGCAGTGCATATCACACTATCGCTCTGCAATATCGCGATGTACTTGCGGAAGACGGCATCAGGCTCGACCTGCTGGACACGGCGGGATCGGTGGAAAACATTGCGCGACTCGCGGAAGGCGATGCCGATGTCGCGCTGTTGCAGGGGGGAATTCCAGCCCCGAAGGATGCTCCGGTTTCCGCGCTTGCAACGGTCTTCCTCGAACCGATGCTGGTCTTTCACCGCGCAGGGATGGACGACGCGAACGATCCGACCCGATGGAGCGATCGGCGCGTCGCAGCGGGAGGGGAGGGGAGTGGCACCCGCTTCGCCGTCGATACGATTTTGAATACACTGGACGTTTCGGGCGACAATACTCTCGTACCGGTGGGTGGCGCTGCTGCGGCAGAGGCGTTGCTCGCGGGAGAGATCGATGTGGCGATCTTCGTCGCGCCGGTCAGTGCCGCCTATCTCACCCCGCTCTATCTCGCGCCAGGGATCGAGCTTGCGTCGATCCGGGATGTCGAGGCCATTCGCCGCCGCCTTCCCTTCGTGCTGGCCGCCGACCTGCCTCCGGCCAGCCTGAACTATGCTGCCGTGAAACCCGCTACGCGCATCGACCTGGCCGCGATGGTCGCACAACTCGTGGCGCGCGATGGCCTGCATCCAGCGCTGGTGGATCGGTTCATCAAGGCAGCGCGCCGCATCCATGGCGCGCGGGACTTGCTGGCCGAAGAGGGCCAGTTTCCTTCTACGGATGCCAATACGCTGCGGATGAACAAGCAGGCGCGGACGATCCTTGCGGCCTCCCCTTCGCGGCTCGACCGCTTCATTCCGTGGTGGATGGCGGCGCAGATCACGAAGATGGCATTGCTACTGGTGCCGCTCGCCCTCCTTTTGTTGCCACTGCTGCGCGTGTTGCCCGGCATCTATGGATGGACCATGCGAAGCCGGGTCTACAAGCATTATTCGGATCTGATCGAGATCGAGAAGGAAGCGAAAGTGGCGCATGATCCGGCGCAGATTGCGGCCCTTTCGGCGCGTCTCGACGGGGTGCAGGATGCTCTGACCGAAATGCGCCTGCCCGAAGCCTACCGGGACAGGGCCTATACGATGCAGATGCATATCGACCTCATCCGTTCGCGTCTGGTGGGCAAGGAACTGGTATGAGCGGCCCCAATACTATCCGGCTGAGTGCTACTGACCGGGGCATTCGTGCGGCGGTGGCGCTGCTGCGGCGGGGTGGCATGATCGCCTTTCCGACCGAGACGGTCTACGGCCTCGGGGCCGATGCGCGCGACGAGCGGGCGGTTGCCGGTATCTATCGCGCCAAGGGAAGGCCGAGCCGTAATCCCCTGATCGTGCATGTGGCCGATGCAGCGGCGGCGTTTGCGCTGATCGACCTGCCGGAGAAGGGCATCGCGGCGGCTGAGGCGTTCTGGCCGGGGCCGCTGACGCTCGTGGCCCCGGTGTGTAAGGATGCGGGGATCGCGCCCATCTGCCGTGCGGGAGCCGCGACCCTCGCCGTGCGTGTGCCCGCTGCACCTCTGGCTCTCAATCTGCTGCGCGCTTTCGGTGGTCCGCTGGCTGCTCCGAGCGCGAACCTGTCAGGGCATGTCAGCCCGACCTCTGCCGATCATGTCATGGAAGAACTGACAGGACGCATCGACGGGGTGCTCGACGGGGGTGATTGTGCCGTCGGGCTGGAGTCAACGATATTGGGTTTCGAGGATGGCGGACCAGTTCTCCTTCGCCCCGGCGGTGTGACACTTGACGCTTTGGAAGCTCTGCTTGGCCCGGTGAAGGCCGTGGGCGTCGTGGAGGACGAAGCACCGAACGCACCTGGTCAGATGACCTCGCATTACGCTCCCGGCGCGATGGTGCGACTGGATGCCTTGGAACCCCGCTTGGGCGAAGCCTGGCTGGGCTTCGGCCCGAACCCGGAACGCGGCTCCGCAATCTCGCTCAATCTTTCGCCGGATGGATCGCTGGATGTCGCCGCTGCCAATCTATTCGCTCATCTTCGGGCGCTCGACACGTTGTTGGACGGGAAGGGCACTATTGCCGTCGCTCCCATCCCCAATGAAGGGCTTGGCCATGCGATCAATGATCGGCTGGCAAGAGCGGCGGCACCACGCTAGCTTGGCCCCATGTTAAACGATCCGAACGATGCGCTCCTCACCGCCCTGAAATCCGCCGTTGGCGATGCGGGCTGGATTGAGCCTTCCGATAAATACCTCACCGAACAGCGCGACTTGTACCAAGGTCGGGCCGCCATCGTTCTGCGCCCCGCTTCCACGCAGGAAGTTGCAGCCTGCGTGCGGCTCTGTGCCGAGGCGAAGGTGGCTATCGTGCCGTGGGGCGGAGGCACGGGATTGGTCGGTGGCCAGGTGATGCCTGAGGGACCGGTACCGGTGGTTCTCGCGCTTGATCGGATGCGGGCCGTCCGCGAGGTGATCCCGCAGGAATCGGCGATGATCGTGGAGGCCGGATTGCCGGTACAGGCGGCGCAGGAGGCGGCAGCGACGCATGACAAGCTGTTTCCGCTCTCCTATGCGTCCGAAGGCACGGCCAGCATCGGCGGGGGGTTGTCGGCAAATTCGGGCGGGTTGATCGCCGTCCGTTATGGCGTAGCGCGCGATATGTGCCTGGGGCTGGAGGTCGTCACGCCGCAGGGCGAGATTTGGGATGGGCTTTCGACGCTGCGGAAGGACAATACCGGCTACGATCTGCGCGACCTCTATATCGGCGCGGAGGGAACACTTGGCGTGATCTGCGCGGCTTCGCTGAAGCTCGTCCCGCGCCCCACGGCGAAATCGACGGCCTTCGCCGTGGTTCGCTCGCCACAGGATGCGGTCGATTTGCTCGATGCGGTGCAAACGGCGAGTGGCGGAGCGGTCGCGACTTTCGAGCTGATGGCGCGGCTCTCCATCGATTTCGTGCTCGCTGCGCATCCCGACTATCGCGACCCGGTCGGAACGGTTGGCGAGTGGTACATTTTGGCGGAATTATGGGGATCGGACGAAGGTGCGCTGGATGAGGCAGTGCAGGGATGCCTCGCCAAAGGATTGCAGTCTGGTACTGTCATCGACGCTAATTTAGCGATGAACGAGGGGCAGCGCGCAGAATTTCGCACTATCCGCGAGGCAATGTCTGATGCCCAGAAGGTCGGCGGAGGGGCGAGTATCAAACACGATATCTCGCTGCCCATCGGGCGGGTGCCGGAATTCCTGGAGGTTGCGGGCAAGGCCGTGACCGATGCGGTGGCCGGTGCGCGTCCCTGCCCCTTCGGGCATCTGGGCGACGGCAATATCCACTACAATATTTCGCAACCAGTAGGGGGCGACGCCGCGGCGTTCCTTGACCGATGGGCGGAGGTGAATGGTATCGTTCACGAGATTGTGAAGACGATGAATGGCTCCATCAGCGCCGAACATGGGATTGGACGCCTGAAAAGAGATGAATTGGCCATCCATGGTGATTCGGTAAAGCTGGGTCTGCTCCGCCGGATCAAACAGGCTCTCGATCCTGATGGAATCATGAACCCCGGTGCGGTTCTTCAATCAAATTAAATATGATCTGTGGGCGACTAACCCTAAGGATTTGAGTTTCTTTGAAAAACAATCCTCAGGTTGAGTCTATTGCACAAAGTCTGCCGATCATGAAAGGGCGCCTCGCGAAGCGAGACGCCCCACTGTGCAACACGGAACTACTGTGAACGCATCTCGGTCCGCCACACCGAACCGATGTCAATCTATAGCACCTAAATGTGTTCGAGTCATTATTGTGACCAAAAAGTTTCATTTAGGGACAGTTTTATCAAGCTTTTGTTAACCATTGAACGTGTGGTCGTTTTCAATGACCTCCAAACGTACAGAGCGAGTGGACTGGAGCGCCAAGCGCGTTCAGTTTTTCTCTCCCGCCCAGATCGGGCAGATCCACTATAAAGGCACATCCAGCGACCTTCGCCCCAAGCCGCTCCACGATCTTGATCGCCGCTTCCGCCGTACCACCGGTTGCAATCAGATCATCGACGATCAGCACCCGCTCGCCTTTGACAAAAGCATCCTGATGCACCTCGACGGTCGCAGTACCATATTCGAGGGTATAATCCTGTTCGACGGTTTTCCAGGGTAGCTTTCCTTTCTTGCGGACGGGAACGAAGCCGACGGAAAGCTGATGGGCGACTGCGCCACCAAGAATGAAGCCGCGCGCTTCGATCCCTGCAACGCGATCAATGCGCTCACCTGCGAAAGGATGCAGCAGCATGTCGATGGCCATGCGGAATCCGCGCGGATCATTGAACAACGTGGTAACATCACGAAACTGGATGCCCGGTTCGGGAAAGTCGGGGATCGTGCGGATATAATCCTCGATCTTCATAGTGCGCTCCAATGCAACTAAAACGGGTATCACCTGAGAGGCGATACCCGATGGATGGAGCATTCGGTCATAAATGTCGAGAGGCGTGCGACCTTTAAAAGTCGCGGCGCGCCAGCATCCGGCGAAGCATCCGCGTCACGATTCCCGACATGCCAACCTTGGGTTGTGTATAGCAGGTTTTGGGCATGTAGGAGAGGTGAGGTTGTTCCCAATCGGCGCGGCGGCGGACAGGAAGGAGCATCGAAGCGATCTGGACTTGCATGACAAACTTCACTTTTTTGTTTTTGTTGGCAGAGGGAAAACGACATTTGCGCCGCCACCTGAGCGTATATACGTAAGCTATACTATTAGTTAATGCAAGCGCAAAGCGACCTTTCTGAAATCAATGCCTTGTAAAGATTGCCTCCCATGGCCGGACAGGTGAAGAATCCCGTGGTCAGAGCACACGCCCCGCAACGGCATCGAGCCGATTGACCAGCGCTTCGTCCCGCGCCTCCGGAGCTGTAATGATCGCGTATTCAAGGGCATGGTCACAACCATGCGGGCAGGACGCGCGGTCTTCCGCGAAGGTCGGGACGACTTCGGCGAGCAGGGCGCGGGCTTTTGCACCGTTGCCTTTCATCACCTCGATGATCGACGTGATGTCCACGGCCCCGTGATCGGGATGCCAGCTATCATAATCCGTCACCATGGCCACGGTGGCGTAGCAAAGCTCTGCCTCGCGGGCGAGTTTGGCTTCGGGCATATTCGTCATGCCGATGACGCTGCACCCCCATTCACGATAGAGCTTCGACTCCGCCATCGACGAGAATTGTGGTCCTTCCATCGCCAGATATGTGCCGCTTCGATGGGTTGTGATGCCCGCCGTGCGACAGGCTTTCTCGATCCGATCACCCAACCGCGCGCAAACAGGTTCGGCGACCGAGACATGCGCGACGCAGCCATTGCCGAAAAAACTTTTCTCGCGCGCAAACGTGCGGTCGATAAATTGGTCCACGATCACGAAATCGCCTGGGGCCATTTCTTCCCGAAACGAACCGCAAGCAGAAATCGAGATCACATCCGTGACGCCCAGCCGTTTCAGCGCGTCGATATTGGCGCGGTAGTCGATGCCCGTGGGCGTATGCACATGCCCGCGCCCGTGCCGGGGCAGAAACGCCATTTCGACCCCCCCAAGTGTGCCGCGCAGGATTTCATCGGATGGGTCGCCCCAAGGCGTATCGACCGCGACCCATTGCGGGTTTTCCAGCCCATCGATCTCGTAGAGACCACTGCCCCCGATCACGCCGACGATTGCCTGTGCCATGCCGTATCCCCACTAAATCCCGTACCGCGCATACATGAGCCAGTTCGGGGTGACGATGCAAGCCATCGCAATCAGGCGTCGTCTCCGTCCAGACCATTGCGGATGTTCTGAAGCTGGGTGCGTTTCCAGGAGCGGTTCGACGACTTCACCCTGGCTTTCTCGTCCGCATCCTTCTTTGCTTTGCGAGCCACTGCGCGTTCATGCACGCCGCGCAGGACAGCGTCTGAGAAGACGCCCTTGCCCGTGGCGTCCTGATAGAGCGTGTGGTTGGGGAAGGTATTGCCCTCGATGATCATCGGGCCACCGTCGGCCAGCGCGAGATCCCAACCGATGATTCCCACCATCGGCACGAGCGAATGGGCGTCGAGAGCCGTTTCCAACGCTTCGTTCCAGTCCGGCAAGGTCCACCCCAGCAATTGCACGCCTGTCTCGGGATGCGTCTCGACTTCCTCGAAGCGAAAGCCGCCCCCGGTACGTACCCGACGCAGGGTGCCCGTCTCCACATCCACATCGGCAAGCAGATTGCCCTTGCGCCAGAAATTGTCGGCCACCGCATCCGTCGCGGTAATCTTCCATGCGGCATACAGAGGGCGCGGACCATCTCCTTCGTTGACCGTGACGATGCGAACGGTGCCGAGACCGCTCCCACAGGCTTTCGCAATGTCAGGATGCGGGAAGATGCGCTTCTGGAACAAATAGCCGCCGGGACCGAAATATTCGTTCACTTCCTCCGCAAAGGCATCGACATCCAGCGCGGTGCCGTCATGGCGCGTGAGGGTATCGGTCGTTTTGTCATAGCCAGTCAGGCTCGCGACCCCCGCGCTCTGGCTCGCATTGCCGGTAATCGGTTTGCCGAACAGGGGATACGCATCCGTCGTGCGGAGAAAATTCGCAATCGCGTCCTTGCCTACCAACCAACCCATACCTTTCGGCAGTCGCGTATCCGAGACGATGGCAACTTGCTCGGGATAGGGGATGCCGCTTGCGGTCAGGGTCGCGCCGAACAGCACTTTATTATCTACGAAGCGCAGCAGATGGGTGACGGTATTGATCGACCAGTTGATCTCGCGGCTTCGCTTTGAGCCGATGAATTCCGCCTTCTGCTCTTTGGTGAAGGTATTGCTGTCATAGACGCGCCACGCGAAATACTGGTCACCGGTCAGCTTGGGTTTGCCCATGACAAAGCGGCCCAATTCCTGCGCGATCGAAAAGGTGGACCGACCCGACTCGCTCTTGGCCTTCAGCAACATCCCCGGAATGTCGAGCTGCGCAGGGCCGATCTTGTGATCGAGGATGGTTTCGGGCGACGTCTCGTCGGTGATTTGCGCGGGGGCAGTGGCGGCCATGGAATCGGTCTCCGGGTGAATGCTTTCGCAGGTACCCTCCAAGATCATGCTGAATATTCCGTAACGGCGATTTTTACAGGCCACGTCTGGACGCTGTGAAATCTTCACACTAAAGGCGAGTGATTTCAGGGGTCTGTTCACATTTTGACGAAGATGGGTTAACGCAGGGGCAAATTCATCAACGGGGGAGGCTACGACATGGCCGATAAGAAATACGCACCATCTTCGGAAATGGCTTCTGGCGCGCATATCGACGCCGCGAAATACGAGGCCATGTACAGCGCCTCGGTCTCCGACTCCGATGCTTTCTGGGCCGAGCATGGCAAGCGGATCGATTGGATCAAACCGTTCACCAAGGTTCAGAACACGACCTTCGCCTATCCCGATGTGTCGATAAAATGGTTCGAGGACGGCGTGATGAACGTCTCGGCCAATTGCATCGACCGCCACTTGGCCACGCGGGGCACCCAGACCGCGATCATCTGGGAAGCGGATAATCCAGAGGATGAAGCGCAGCA
The DNA here is from genome assembly GCA_938034615.1 of uncultured Neomegalonema sp. Classification (GTDB taxonomy): domain Bacteria; phylum Pseudomonadota; class Alphaproteobacteria; order Rhodobacterales; family Rhodobacteraceae; genus JAHDDY01. Next base: position 22,060 of record CALHLW010000245.1, read on the forward strand.
TATCAGCTATCAGCAGCTTCATGCCCATGTCTGCAAATTCGCCAACGTCCTGAAGGACATGGGCGTGGGCAAGGGCGACCGGGTCATCATCTATATGCCGATGATCCCGCAGGCATCCTACGCGATGCTGGCCTGTGCCAGAATCGGTGCGGTCCATTCCATCGTCTTCGCCGGATTCTCGCCCGATGCGCTCGCGGACCGGATCAACAATTGTGAGGCAAAGGTGGTCATCACCGCCGATGCCGCCCCTCGTGGGGGCCGAGTCACGCCGCTGAAGGCCAATGCCGACAAGGCGTTGGCGAAATGCAGCGACGCAGTGAAATGCCTCGTCGTCAAGCGCGTGGGCGACGAAACGCCGATGCAGGACGGGCGCGATGTCTGGCTGCACGAGGCCGAGGCCGGCGTGTCCAACGCCTGCGAGCCGGAGCCGATGAACGCCGAAGACCCGCTCTTCATCCTCTACACGTCCGGCTCGACCGGACAACCGAAGGGCGTCGTGCACACCTCGGGCGGCTATCTCGTCTGGGCGTCGATGACCCATGAATACGTCTTCGACTACCACGAGGGTGATATCTTCTGGTGTACCGCCGATGTGGGCTGGGTGACGGGCCACAGCTATATCGTCTACGGGCCACTGGCGAACGGGGCCACGACGCTGATGTTCGAGGGCGTTCCGACCTACCCGGATGCCTCGCGCTTCTGGCAGGTCTGCGAGAAGCACAAGGTCAACCAGTTCTACACCGCCCCCACCGCCATCCGCGCGCTGATGGGGCAGGGCAATAGCTTCGTGGAAAAGGTGGACCTTTCCTCTCTCAAAGTCCTCGGCACCGTGGGCGAGCCGATCAATCCCGAGGCGTGGAACTGGTATAATGACATCGTCGGCAAGGGGAATTGCCCCATCGTGGATACATGGTGGCAGACAGAGACGGGCGGCCACCTCATCACCCCGCTGCCCGGTGCCACGGCGACGAAACCCGGATCGGCCACGCTGCCCTTCTTCGGCGTGCAGCCCGTCATCCTCGACCCCAACACCGCCGAGGAGCAGACCGCGACCGCCGCCGAAGGCGTCCTCTGCATCCGCGACAGCTGGCCCGGACAGATGCGCACGGTTTATGGCGACCACGACCGCTTCGTCTCGACCTATTTCGAACAGTACAAGGGCTACTACTTCACGGGCGACGGCTGCCGCCGCGACGAGGATGGCTATTACTGGATCACGGGCCGGGTGGACGATGTCATCAACGTCTCCGGCCACCGCATGGGAACGGCGGAAGTCGAAAGCGCCCTCGTTGCGCATCCGAAAGTGTCGGAGGCAGCGGTCGTCGGCTATCCGCATGAAATCAAGGGGCAGGGCATCTATTGCTACGTCACCTTGATGGCGGGCGAGGCCGAGAGCGAGGAACTCCGCAAGGAACTCCGCGATTGGGTCGGCACCGAAATCGGCCCTATCGCCAAGCCCGACGTGATCCAATGGGCACCCGGCCTGCCCAAAACCCGCTCCGGAAAGATCATGCGCCGCATCCTCCGCAAGATCGCCGAAAACGACTTCGGTAGCTTGGGCGATACCTCGACGCTCGCAGAACCAGAAGTGGTGGATAACCTGATCGCAAACAGGGCGGGGTGAACCGCAGCTTCGCGTAAAGACCTGCTGCCTTATCGGATGCCTCGTAATGTCATTCCCGCGCAAACGCGCTGGCGTCCGAATTTCACTGAGGCCGAAAAACCTTTGTCATTCCGCGACTTGATCGCGGAATCCATCGTGCAGGATGTACTGGACAATGGACTCCGCGATCGAGTCGCGGGGTGACACGACTCCTTGATCTACAAAGCGAAAGACAGATCACGGGCGCGATAAGCGAGATGGAGGAACAAGGCAGTTCGCCCAATCTTACGCTTTTTCTAGGAAAATCTGTATACGGATAAATAGCTCGCAAAACGTCCTTCACCCCGCACTTCGCTGCTCCCTCTCCACCATATCCCGACAACGCAGCGCAAGATCGTGGCAGTTGGCCAGCACCTCATCGACCTCCTGCTTGCCTCCCTGCCGATGACCCGGAGGACGCCCGGAGCGGATCGCATAGAAGCGCCGCCATGTCCCATTTTCCCGCGTTCGTTCATTCCGAGCCATCCAGCGCGCCAACCGTAACGCCTGCGCAGGCAGATCGTTCAGCGCCGCCTTCAGCGCCTCCAAACGTCGCAACAATGCCGAGGCATCGAGCAGATCATCGTCAGCAGGCTCCTTCGCGCCCTCGCGCGGCACCCATTCATCGAGAGACAGGATACGCGGTTCCTTCGCCGTCGGAACACTACGCCGTTTCGGATCAGGATCACGCATCGTATCGGTCAGCGCAAAGACCGCGCGACCCGCCGACCCCTGCCGTTCACCCGTCGCTTTCGACCCGGCCCGCGCAGGCCCGATCGTCACGGTGAGATCACGCGCCGCCACACAGATCAGCCGCCGCAGCGCCGATTCCATCGGCACCAACCGCGCTAGAACCTGCCGCCAGACAACCCGCGTCACCCGATCCCCGGACCCGAGCATAGCGAACATCCCCGCGAGCAGGCCAATCAGCCGCCCCCGGTTCGCCTCTATCATCTCGTCCCAGGGCCAGTGTCGCAAAGTGTCTCCGATCATTCGAACATAACATGAACAAATGATCGGAGTTTTCCCCGAATGTCAACCGTGCGCTGCTCGCAATCTGCCATCTCTCGGTTATCGCGAAGCGCGAGCCAACCTTGTGTCGTCATTCCTGCGAAAGCGCATCAGTGGAGTCATGTCACCCCATGACTTGATCGCGGGTCCATCGTCCAGCACATTCCAAACGATGGATTGCGTCGTCAAGCCACGGAATGACAAAGCTATTCTATATGTAAAACCCCCGCTCTCGCGGGGATTATGACCGGTGGGTCATGGTGAGCTGCCCCGGAAATTATCACCGTAGTCGGACTCACCGTGATGCGCGCTTCAGTGAGCGCCGAGCGCGTCGTGGCGCGTACTGGGCATGTGCACCGCGATCATCGCGCCAAGTACCATGATCGTCGCGACGAGAAGCGCACCGGAATAGGCCGAACCGATCAGCCCGAACAACACATCCGGCGGCATCGCTTTAGCGACCCCGAACACCCCGAGGCACAGGGCCAGTGCCCAGGACGTTGCGGAAATCGCACCGAACAACAGCACTTTAGCGAAGTCGGGCGGCGGCAGCATCCATAGCGGGCTACCTATCGCTTCGCGCAAGGTCGGCATGACATACCGCGCCAATGCCCAGGCATTGATGGTCAGGATCATCACGACCATCAGCTTTGCGCTGAGCTTCGCCGAGATCAGGGCCGGGTCCAGCCCGGTCTTGATCACCAGGATCGTCAGCCCGCTCACCCAGAGCAGGCACAGGGCCACGATCAGCGGGCCATGGATCATGTGGATGAAGTCGACATCGTCTTTGCTTACCGGCGCACCGAAATGCCGTAACATTCGGAAATCTGCAAAAAAGGCGAGGCCAATGCCAAGTGCCAGGCCGATGAAATGGACGAAACGAGCAGTGTCTAGCCGAAGCGTGTCAAGTAGGTGAATGTAGTCCATGATTCGTATTTCCCAGTATCGTGTTACCTTCTGGAACTTGGTCAACTCGGGAACTCAATGTACTGCAATTCGCCTATTGGGAGATCATGGCTGAATTTTGAACAACCTTAGGGTGAATTGGGGAATGCTAATCGGTTAAGAGGATCACCCGTTGGCAGTGCCTCGTCGGGCAGGCTGTCACCTTACCCTCGCAGCGCAGGCAACCCCACCCCCGCCGCCTGAAACCCGCCATCGGCGGCAAGCACTTGCCCGGTCACATAACTCGCTTCATCCGAACACAGGAACCAGATTGCATTCGCCAATTCTTCCTCGGTGCCATAGCGGTTGAGGGGCAGGGCGTCGTGATAGGCCGCGATGATCTCCGGCGTATGCACAGCCATGGCCAGCTTGGTCCGCACGGGTCCGGGGGCCACTGCATTGGCGCGGATGCCGTGCTCCCCCAGTTCTACCGCCTGTTGCAGCGTCAACTGGATCACGGCGGCTTTCGAGGTGCCATAAGCCACCCGCAACGTACTGGCCCGCAGCCCCGAGATCGACGCGATATTGACGATGGCCCCGCCTTGCCGCGCCAGCAACGGAATCGCCGCCTGCGAGGTCAGGAACACCCCGTCGAGATTGGTATCCATCACCCGCCGCCACAGCACGAAATCCGCTTCCTCCATGGGGCCGAACTCCGCAACCCCGGCATTGTTCACGAGCGCATCCAGCCGCCCGAACCGCGCCTCCGTCTCGGCGATGGCCCGCTCCACGTCCTCCGGCTTCGACACATCCGCCACGATAGCCAGCGCATCCTGACGCGGCGCAGCGGCCTTGGCCAATTCCTCCCTATCCCGGTCGAGCATCACCACGTTCCAGCCTTCCCGCAGAAACCGCCCCGCCGTCGCCAACCCGATCCCCCGCGCTGCACCAGTGATGAGAACGGTCTTCGTCATGCCATCAGCCTTTCATCGGAATCATCGGGGTCGAAACCCTGCGTCTTTGTCGGCGCTTCGTCCAGATCGACATAGCGGGGTGGCGGATTGCGGTCGGCGTAGAGATTCCACGAAAACTGCGTCGAGAGCGCCCATGCAACGATCCAGCAGATCCACGGCCTGATCCGCGCCGTCTTCATCCCTTCGATCATCACCCGGTTCGCGAACAGCCAGTCATCCCGCGTTGCCTCGCGCCCCACATCCTGCCACGCGATAAACAGGAAATCATGGACGATGGCCGCTTCCAGATGCGGCCCGACCCGCTCCACCAGCCAGCGAAACGGACGCGGCACGGAGGTCAGATCCGTCAGCATCCCCTTCGGTACGGTAATCTCCCGCCGTTCTCCGCCCGCCATGAAGCTGACCCGGTATGGCGCGGCGACGATGTAATCCGCCTCCCGATCCGCCCCCATCGGACACGACTCCCGCATCCGCAGGATCACCAGATCGGTCTCATAGATGAACTCCCCGATATCCTCGTCCCGCCAGATATACGGATCGTTGATATCGGGTATGAAATCCGCCACGATATGCGTCTGCTCACCCATG
>CALHLW010000246.1 GCA_938034615.1 uncultured Neomegalonema sp.
AGCGTTCCTCCGGCGGCGATGGTGCCGAGGAACAGCGGCTCGTTATAACCGCGTCGTTCGATCTGCGGGACGGCCACCGTGCCAACCGTGGCGGCGGTTGCAACCGAGGAACCGGAGGTGGCAGCGAACAGGGCGCAGGAGCCGATATTGGAATGCATCAACCCGCCGGGGAGCCAGCCGACCCATTTGACGATGCCCTCGTACATGCGTTCCGCGATGCCCGCGCGCAGGAGGATTTCGCCCAAGAGAATGAACATGGGGATGGCGACGAGCAGGAAGTCGGTGCCGGTCTGCCACACCATGTCGCCCAGCGCCCGGTGCAGCGGCATGGGGCTTTCAAGATATTGCAGGCTGAGGCCGAGCCAGCCGAGGGAGGCGGCGACGGGGACCGCCAGCGCGATCAGGCCGAGCAGGATAAAGAGGGTTTTCGACAGCATCAGCGCGTCTCGTCTTCGATTTGCTCCTCGACCGACTTCATGCCGATCAGGCGGTCCGCGCCTTCGAGATCGCCGCGCAGCGTCGAGAGGAGCGCGCGCAGGAACAGGAGGCATCCGCAGAAGACGAAGAAGAGCCAGCCCGCGAGCCATGGAATCTGTGGCCATGCGAGGGGCGTGCGCATCGGGGTGATCGACCGCGAACCGTGGTGGAGGGTGTCGGCGACCATGGACCATGCCTGTACCGCCACGAAGCCCGCGAAGCCGATCAGCAGGGCAAGGCCCAAGAGGCTGGCGGCTACTTTGAGAATGCGCGGAAACAAAGTGTATAGCGCATCGACCCGGATATGCGCACGCTCGAACAGCGAGAAGGCAAATCCGAGGGTGGTAGCGACGCCGAAGGCATAGCCCGACAATTCATCCGCCCCGCCGATGCTCATGTTCAGGAATTTGCGCATGAATACCTCGACCGTCACGAGAAACGCAGAGGCGAGGATCAACCCGCCACCGATCCAGACGAGGACGCGGCTAAGCGCATGGGAGGAGGAGATGAGGCGGTCGAGCATGGGGGGCCTCCGGTTCAATAATCGTCATTCCCTGCGAAGGCAGGGAATCCATGGTTCAGCTAGCCTTGGAGGTCGGTCAACGAATTGGCGGTGCCAGAGAATGCTGAGGAATGGATACCCCGCGTGCGCGGGGTATGACGCTTTGACTGATGAAACAACGACGTTAGAAGCCCTACTTCGCCTTCGCTTCCATCCCTAGCACCTTGCCGACGGTGTCGTTCCAGTTCGCCACGCAGTCTTCACCGCAGCGTTCGGCCCAGCGGGCGAGAACGACGTCGCTGGCGATCTTGTCACGCATTTTCAGATCGGCTTCGGAGGGTTCGACCAATTTCATGCCGCCCTTGTCGCCGATCTCACAATCGCCGCCGGTGATGCAGGAGATGGCAACCTCGTCTTCGGTCGCCGTTTCCTCCCACATGCGGTCGGTCAGGGCGTCGATTTCCTTTTGCAGCATCTTCTGCTGATCGGCGGACATGGAGTTCCACTTGTCCATGTTCATCGCGCCAAACGCGAGGCCCCAACCGACGCGGAGGGTGTAGGCGTGGGTCGCGACCTGCTGCCAATTGGCCTTATAGGCCGACATGGTGCCAGTGATGCCGCAATCGACGACGCCTTTTTCCAGCGCAGGGATCACTTCGGCGAAGGGGACGGTGACGGAAGTGCCGCCCGCGCCTTCGACGAAATCACCCAAGGTCGTTGCATAGACGCGGATTTTCTTGCCCTTGAGGTCGCTCAGGCCGTTGACCTCGGCATTGCACCAGAGGGTCTGGCTCGGGAAGGGATAGAGCATCAGAAGTTTGGCGTTGTAGGTTTCCTCGAATGCCTTTTCCAGCGTGGGGAAATAGGCATCGGCCACCTTGCGCTCGGTTTCGATATCCTGCGTCAGCGAGGACAGGTCGGCCCCCTCGAAGATCGCGTTCTCGGCGGCGACATAGCCGGGAAGGCCGAAGGCGAAATCGAAGACGCCGTTCTTGACGAGGCGCATGATCTCGAAGCCCTTGAGGCCCAGTTCGGTCTGCGGCTTGATCTCGCCGATGATCTGGCCGTCGGAGGCCTCGCTGATGTGGTCGTTCCAGAACGGACCTTCGTGCTTTTGGTAATTCGTGAGGCCGCCCCAGGTGCCGACGCCCTTGATGACGACAGGCTTGTCGGCGAGGGCCGGGGTGGCGAGGGCCGCGAGCGTGATGGCGGTTGCGAGAATGCGTTTCATGGTGGTGTCTCCCTTGGTCTTCTTATTGTTCAGACGAACGGCGTTTCCGCGAATTCGTCGACGTCCGTAATCAGCATGTGGGCGGGTCGATGGGTGATGCAGAGGGGCAGTTTCGCGTTGAGGACCGCGTTCTGAGGCGTGACGCCACAGGCCCAGAAAACAGGGGTTCCGCCGCGCTGCTCCGGGGGTGAATCGCCCCAATCAGGGCGGGACAGGTCGGCGATGCCGATGGCCTGCGGGTCGCCGACATGCACTGGCGCGCCATGTGCCCATGGGTAGCGGGCAGAGATGTCGATGGCGTCCTGAACGCGGGAATGCGGGATCGTTCGCATCGAGACGACCATGCCACCGCCGAAAGGCCCCGCAGAGCGAGTCTGCATCGTCGTGCGGTACATGGGGACGGTGCGATTGCGGGTAACGTGGTCGAGGTCAATCCCGGCTTCGATCAGCGCCCGCTCGAAGGTGAAGGAACAGCCCAAGGCGAAAGCCACGAAGTCGTCGCACCAGAGATCAGTAATGTCCGCCGGGCTGCTCTCCAGCATGCCATTGCGATAGACATTATAGGCAGGCAGGTCACTGCGGATATCGATGGTGCCGAGGGTATGCATCATCGGATCGCCCGTATCGGTCACGCCGACGAGGGGACAGGGTTTGGGATTGCGCTGACAAAAGCGCATGAAGTCGAGGGCGTGTTCGGCGGGCAGGATCGCGAGATTGGCTTGCAAGCGTCCGGCGGCGAGACCCGCCGTCTGGCCGCGATACCCGCCTTCGCGGATTGCGGCACGAACAGTTGCAACGCTTTCCCTGCGCAGGGCTGTGAAGTCGGCGGAATCGGCCCGTATTTCGGTCGCAGATTGCATTTGTCCCCCCAACTCTGCCGAAGAGGGTGCGCGATCAGGGCAATCAGGTCAAATCATCATCTTTGTTCTATTTCGATAGATTTTTCTGATCGAAGGCGATGGCAACCTTGCTTGCCGTCTCTGCCGCCGCACAGGTGAGGAAGCTCTGTGGCTCACCGAGATATGACGCCGTGAACTGTAGGGCGTTCGGGCACCAGCCGGGGTCGAAACGGCGGACCTGCCCTTCGGCACTCTCGCGATGGCCCAGCGCGCGAGGCAAGGCGGCAACCCCGAGCGCCGCACGCACCATACGAAAGCAAGCCGAGAGCGACGATGACGGAAACAGCGACACTCCCGGCCCGTATCGCTCGTAGAGCGACGTCTTCAGCTCACGATAGGGGCGGGTGTTGCGGGCGTAGGTGACGACGGGATTAGTCAGGAACAGCTCGCGCGGATCGTCGGGAAGGACGGCATCCGCCGCGCAATACCAGTCGAGGCCGAATTCCGGCAGGGCCACATTATCCACGCTGAACTCCGACACCGGACCCATCAGCAGGGCCAAATCGATGGAGCGGTTCAGCAGCGCCTCGCGCAGATTGGTCGAGATATCGACAGCGATCTCGATTTCCAGTCGGGGAAATTCATGCCGCAGTTCGGCGATAAATTCCGGGAGCCAAGCCTGCACCAGCGTTTCCGCCACGCCAACGCGCAGGTGCAGGTCGATGCCCTCGGGGTCTGCGACGTCGCGACGGATGAGATCGGTGAGTTGCTCGAATTGCTCGGCATAACGGACCAGACGCTCGGCGCGCTTGGTGAGGGCCATCCCTGCCTTGCGGTCGAACAACTCGGCCCCGAGCGCCTCTTCGAGTGCTCTGATCCGCGCCGTCACCGCCGGTTGCGACAGGTTCAACCGTTCCGCCGCGCGGTGGATGCCGCCCGACTGCACGACGGCGAGGAAGGTTCGCAGTTGCTCGAAAGTGATCTTCAGCGAACGATCCTCCCGTTGACGGTCAGCCCGTAGGCGTGCTCGTCCCCTGCCCGATCACGATCATGGCGATGACGGCGAGCACGATGCTGACGAGGAGAACTTTCCAGACGATCCCCGATTTCACGGCCCCGCGGGCCTCGTCCGGGGTTTTCACTTCTTGTTCGTCGGAGGGCTTCATAGGCTGTCCTTTCGGTATCGAAACGCTTGATCTTGCAGTTAGCGCATTCGAGCGGAAAGCGAACCCTTTTTACGCGGGAAAGGGCGGGGTATAGCGAAGCGGTATCCCACCCCGCAAAGGTAATCGCATGTCCCTCAATTCCTACGGCCACCTGTTCCGCGTCACGACCTGGGGCGAGAGCCATGGTCCGGCGCTCGGCTGTGTCATCGATGGCTGCCCTCCCGGCGTGGCGGTGGATGCGGCGATGCTTCAGCATTGGCTGGACCTGCGCAAACCCGGCACCAGCAAATACGTGACCCAGCGGCGCGAACCGGATGCAGTGGAAATTCTCTCCGGCGTTTTCGAGGGGATGACGACGGGCACGCCGATCTCGCTGATGATCCGCAATGCCGATCAACGATCCAAGGATTACGGGGATATCAAGGACAAGTTCCGCCCCGGCCATGCGGATTATGCGTATTTCGTGAAATATGGCGTGCGCGACTATCGCGGCGGGGGGCGGTCCTCGGCGCGGGAGACGGCGGCGCGGGTGGCCGCCGGGGGGGTGGCACGCGCGGTGCTGGCGGATATGCTGCCGGGAGTGACAGTGCGCGGGGCGATGGTGCAGATGGGAGGTCGCAAGATCGACCGGGCGCGCTGGGACTGGGAGGAAGTCGCGCGCAATCCGTTCTGGACGCCGGATGCGGAGGCCGCAGAGGACTGGGCCGGGTATCTCGACGGGCTGCGCAAGGCGGGGGATTCCGTCGGGGCGGTGATCGAGGTGGTGGCGAGTGGGGTTCCGGCGGGCCTCGGCGCGCCGATCTATGGCAAGATCGACACCGATCTGGCGGTGGCCATGATGTCGATCAACGCGGTGAAAGGGGTAGAGATCGGCGACGGTTTCGACACCGCCGCGCTGACCGGCTCAGGCAATGCGGATGAGATGCGGATGGGGCCGGACGGGCCGGAGTTTTCCTCGAACCATGCGGGGGGCGTGCTGGGCGGCATTTCGACGGGGCAGGATATCGTGGTGCGGTTTGCGGTGAAACCGACCTCCTCGATCCTGACGCCCCGAGCGACGGTGGATCGCTTCGGCAACGACACCGAGATCGTGACCAAGGGCCGCCACGACCCCTGCGTCGGCATCCGCGCCGTACCGGTGGGCGAGGCGATGATGGCCTGCGTGCTGCTCGACCATGTGCTGCTGCACCGGGGACAGGTCGGCGAGAACCGGGGGCGGATAGGTTAGCAGTCAATCGGGTAGTGGATCAGTCTGGAAATGGTCGCCTGCTGCCTTGCTAAAGATGATGGCAGGTATTCGCCGGAAGCGGACAAAACGGTCGTTATCGCCGTTGCAAGAAGCATATGGGGCTTGGCCGGTTTCAGCACTGTGCCGTTGCCCGCTTTGCGCTTTTAAGAGTCAATTAGTTGCGCATTAGACAACCATAGGTGGCGACGCCGATAACTTCTGCCAGATCTGCGCTATAGCATTGTATTCGCGCAGTTCTCGGATAAGGTTCACAGCAGTTTCGCAGGTATGGAAAAGCTAGACATGGCCTTGAGGCATAACTTTCAGAACGTGAGCTGGTTCTACGATTTGCACCGCCGCTCACGAGTTGACCTCGATCCTCCGTACCAGAGGCGGAGTGTATGGAATCGCAGTTTCAAGGAGTATTTCATTGATACAATTCTTTTGGGTTATCCAGCGCCAGCGATATTTCTGTTCGAAGAGATTGGTGCGAATGGGATAACTACATACTCGGTTGTGGATGGAAAACAGCGCCTAACAACGATTTTCGAATTTTTAGAAGACACTTATCCTGTCTCGGAAGATTCGCCCTTGGACGAGTGTTCTGGGAGCTATTTTTCCAATCTGAGTGATGATCGGAAAAAGGCTTTTTGGGCTTATGAGATGTTGGTGGAGTACGTTCCTTCAACAGATTCAGGTACGATTGATAACATTTTTGATCGGTTGAATCGCAACGTTGCAAAGCTGACGAGGCAAGAGCTAAGACACGCAAAATTTGACGGCGAGTTCAGCACTGCGGCCGAGAATCTCGCCGTATGGATGGAAGAAATATTGCCAACGGGTTTCCCGAGAATTGCGGGGTCTTCACGTCGTCAGATGAAGGACGTTGAGTTTGTAGCTATGATCTTGCTTCTTCTCGAAGAGGGGACTCGAAGCACATCGCAAAACGACATTGATCGAGCGTTCGCGCAACGTGATGAAGCATGGGATCGCGCAACCGAGATCCAAACTAGATTTCGTGACGCTCTATCATTTTTGAAGTCAATTACTGACTTAAGTGCCGATGGAAGAATGGTTAGTTCTAGATTCCGAAATCAAGCGGATTTTTACTCCCTAACCGGCGCAATCGACGAATTGTCGCAAGCAGATACTAGGCCACCCACGGGCGACAGCCGCAGTTGAGTCAGCTTTCTTGCTGGGCAACCTTTGCTAGTGAAGTATTGGATTTCTGCAATGCGCTCATAGTGGACATAGGCAGCGCGATAAATCGGCTCATCAAACCATCTACCCTAATCCCGCCGCGCTTCTTCCCGCGAGCGCAGGATGGTCTGGACGACGATGAGGGCGGGGGTGGCCAGAACGGCCCCTGCCGGTCCCCAGAGCCATGCGCCAAAGGCAACGGAGAAGAAGACGGGCAAGACCCCGTTC
>CALHLW010000247.1 GCA_938034615.1 uncultured Neomegalonema sp.
GACGGCATCCACGGACGCGCCTCGGCAATGTTATCGGGGGTCAAGTGGATGCAGGTCGGAACGAGCGTGGAGCGCAGGGCATAGCTGGTACAGCGACAGGTCTTCTCGTCGAACAGGCGGCAGGCGATATTCGTATAGGCGATCAGTTCCGGTTCGTCCTCGTCCTCCATCTTGATCATGCAGCACTTGCCACACCCGTCACACAGCGCCTCCCATTCCGGCACTGTCATGTCGGCCAGAGGCACTTTCTCCCAGAAGCGCGACCGCAGCGGCGCACTCATGGCTGCCTCACGACAATGTCATTCCAGCGAAAGCGGGAAGCTCCCGCCGCTCCACAGGATTCCCGCCTGCGCGGGAATGACATGGATATGAGAAATCCAATCACCCCAACACCTCGCCGAATCCGCCGAAGAACGACGTCACCATGAACCACAGCACCAGCAGGAACAGCGCCACGGCCAGCAATTGCAGCGTCACGTTCAGCGGGGTCATGCTCCAGTCGAGGGGCGGGTCTTCCTCCGGTTCCAGTCCAGCCCGCTGGCGCAATTCGTCCCCTGTCAGCGCCCCGCCCGCCTCGTGGCGCATCTGGTCGAGCCGCGCCTGGGCGTCCTTCACGCGGGTGTCATCATCGAGCTTTGCCATTCTCTTGCCTCACTGGCGGTGTCATTCCCGCGCGGTTCACCCGCGCATCGCGTGGGCGAAACTAGCGCAGCCGGGATCGTACCGTTAGGGATTTGTCCATCTTCCTCAGCGAAACGTGAAGGACACGGGCTGGACAGGAGAGGCTCCTGCACGGCATTGCGCTTGCTTGGCACGACTTGAGGAGGACGCGCATGTTCAGGACTGTTACCGCTTTCGCACTGGCAACGCTGGTTGCCACGCCCGCCATCGCCTGCAATTTCACCGGCAAGGACGGCCTGTTCCGCGACATCATCCGGATCGGCGAGACCGTCTACCACGAACCTGTGCCCCTCGCGCTGCCCGCTACCGAGTACACCGACGCGAACGGCGCACGCCGCTCCCTGAACGAACACCTCGGGAAATCCATCGTCGTCACGTTCTGGCACCCCGACTGCACCGGCTGCAAAGTCGATCTGCCGCGCATGAACACGGCCCTCGGCACCGATTCGGAATTCGATGCGGATCGCTTCATCCAGATTTCCATCGAAACCCTGAGCGAAGGTCGCGGCAACATCACCGTCGGCGCACCGGAAGTCAGCGATTTTCTCGCCTCGAAATCCTACGGCAATATCGACGTGAATATCGACCCCGGCAATGAGATGTTCAATTCCACCTGCCTCGTCGCCACCCCCGCCCACATGCTGATCAACAGCGAGGGCAAGGTGACGGATGTTCTGTTCGGCGCACGCAAGTGGTCGGAAGAGCCGCTCCGGGGTATTCTGAAGAATTATCTCGCGAATTTCTGAAAAGCCCCACAGGAGACGCCGCCCATGCGCCCAACCACCCTGTTCGCCGCCGCTCTCGCCACGATCCTCGCGTTCGGGGGGCAATCGCCTGCCTATGCAGATGCGGGCGATCCGGTCTTCGCCAAGAACGTCATCCGCACCGAGGCCGGGATCACGGTTCCGGTTTCCGAATTGCGCTATGCCGACGGGCGCACGGGAACGTTGGAAGATTACGAAGGCAGCGTGCTGGTCGTGACGCTGTGGCAGGAGCATTGTCCGTTCTGTCACAAGGAAATGCCGGTCCTCAATCGTCTCTCCGGTGCCATGAAGGACGAAGGCGTCAAGGTCGTCGCTCTCGGTCTGGATCAGGACATGAGCCTTATCACCGGGTTCCTCGACAATCTCGGTCTCGACAATATCGAGCCGGTGATGGATTACGAGAAGGTCAACGGCTCCCTGCTCTCCATCGAGCATTTCGGGCGCTGGAGCATCGCGACGCCGACCAGCTTCATCATCGACAAACAGGGCAACGTCGTCGCCCGCGTCTGGGGCCTCGTCGATTGGGATGGCGACGCAGCACGCGGCTTCCTCCGCTCGCTGGTTCTGGAGGGATAAACCGGGGACTGCAATGGATAAGGCCGTCGAAGCCGTCTTTGCCTCTGTCCCATCCGCCCCGCGCAAACGGCTGGAGCGCCTGCGGGCACTGATCTTTGAAGTCGCCGAAGCGGAGAGCGTTGGCCCCCTCACCGAAACCCTTAAATGGGGCCAGCCCGCCTACCTGACCGAGGCAACGAAAGCGGGCAGCACGGTCCGCATCGCCCCGACCAGGACGGTAGACGAAGTAGCCGTCTATTTCATCTGTCATACCGGGTTGGTCGATCGGTTCCGCACCGTCTTTCCCGACGCCCTGCGCTACGACGGCGACCGCGCCATCCTGTTCGGGTCGGATGACGCGATAGATGAGGACGCTCTGGCCCAATGCCTTGCGATGGCCCTGACGTATAAACGCAAGTAAGCGCCCGTTCTAAGGCAGCATTCGACGCAAGATGCTGTCCTTATCCTTGAAATGATGCTTCAGCGCCCCGCCGATATGCAACAGCAGCAGCGCGGCGAGCAGATACGAACTCCACGCATGGATCGTATGGAAAATCGCCTCCAACGCCTCATCCCCCGGCGCAATCGGATCGGGCAGCTCGAACAATCCGAACACCATATTCTTGATCTGCATCGGATAGGCCCCCGGATCGTTGAACTCGGAGGCCGAGGCCATCAGCCATCCGCTCAGGGGCATCACGAACATCAGGACATAGAGCGCCCAATGCGTGCCATGGGCCATCCACCGCTCCCAAGCGGGCTGATCGGCGGGGGGCAGGGGCGACACCGGGTTCGCCCACCGCCACACCACCCGCAGCACCGCCAGCACGAACACGACGAACCCGAACGACTTGTGCCACTGCGTCACTTCGATCTGCAGCACCATGTCGTTCAGGAAATTGGCCATCCACGTTCCGACTAGGGCCAGCCCGATTATCAGGATCGCCATGGTCCAGTGCAGCAGCTTCGCAGGCCACCCCCAGCGCGCGCGGGTATTCCGCAGGCTCAAGAGAGCGGCTCTCCCATCACGGGCCTCATTTCTTCTCGGGATAGATTTCGATGCTCATCTTGATCGGGATCACGTTGCCGACAGCCCCGGCAGCGTATTTCATGCCGTATTCCGTGCGGTCGATCTCACCCGTGAGCTGGAACCCCGTCACGACCCGCCCGTCGAGACCGGGCAGCGGCGAAGGAGCGCTTTTCCGCATCTCCACATCGAAAGTCTCCTCGCGGGTTTCCCCGATCAGGGTCAGATCGCCGGTCAGCTTCGCGGTCTTGTCGCCCGTCATCTCGATCTTCGTGGATTTGAAGACGATCTCGGGATGCTTGTCGATATCGAGGAAATCCTTGTTCCGCACATGCTTGTCCCGCGCAGGCCAGAGCGTGTCGATGGAGGCCGCGTCGATGGTGAAGACGATGGAGGAATCCTCCGGCGCATCGGGGTCATAATCGATATCCGCATCGAACTTCGTGAAGAACCCGTGGGTCAGCGAATACCCGAGGTGATCGACCGTGAAGGTCACGGCGGTATGGGATTTATCCAGCTTGTAGGGTTCCGGGTCCGCATGGGCGGCGGTCGCAAGACCGGCAACGAGAGCGGCAGTACCGAAAAGGCGGGCAATGGCAGACATGGTCGAATCTCCTGAAGGACGGAAGCGTCATTCCAAGGCGAGATATATGGCGTGACGACGGCAAGGCGACCATGCGCCTCGCGAAAGCGTGAGGGGGTGGACGTGTGCTGAAGCGTGACTTGGAGTTAAGCCCGATCAAGTTGAGCATCGAATTGCCCCAAACGCTGCACGTCGCGAGTGGGCATTTCGATGCGCTTTGTGACTGAATCTGATCGGATTTAACTGTAATGCGCGTATCGAGTGGACGACCCAGACTGTGTGAAAACTGGAGCGGGTCT
>CALHLW010000248.1 GCA_938034615.1 uncultured Neomegalonema sp.
AGAGCCTGACCTAAAAGTTGTTGAGCGCTATCAGGAGGTTATGATTCTCTGTCTTTGTCGAGAAGATGGAGGATCAGATGCCTTGGACCGATAGCGCTCGTGCTGATCATAACCGCAAGACAGGCCGTTATCCAAGCGACATGACCGATGCGGAGTGGGCCTTGATCGCGCCCCTGCTTCCCCCGGCGAAGCCCGGAGGGCGCAAGCGGACCACCGAAATGCGGGATGTGATGGACGCCATCCAGTACATCGCCGCAAGCGGTTGCCAGTGGCGAATGATGCCGACGGATTTCCCGCCCATGACGACGGTCCAGGGCTATTTCTACGATTGGCGGAACATGGGCCTGTTCGAGACGATCAACACGCTTCTGACGATGAGCGCCCGCGAACTGGAGTGCCGGGAGGCCCAGCCGACAGCAGGCGTGATCGATAGCCAGAGCGTCAAAACCACCGAGGCCGGAGGGGTTTGCGGCTACGATGCGGGCAAGAAGGTGAAGGGGCGCAAGCGACACATCCTCACCGACACGCTGGGGCTGCTGCTGTTCGTCATCGTCCACGCCGCCGATGTGCAGGATCGCGACGGCGCTCCCGGTCTGCTCAAGGCCGTCCGTCATCGGCACCCATGGCTGCGCCATGTTTTCGCGGACGGTGCTTATGCGGGGGACAAGCTACGCGATGCCCTGAAGGGCCACGGCGGCTGGACGCTGAAAATCATCAGGCGATCCGACACGGCAAAAGGCTTTCAGGTCTTGCCCCGACGATGGGTCGTCGAGCGTACCTTCGCATGGCTCGGAAGATGCCGCAGACTGGCAAAGGATTGGGAGCGTTCCATAGAAAGCTCGACCGCATGGACGCTCATCGCCAGCATCAGGGTCACATCCAGAAGACTCGCAAGATATTGCTATCCCTCATGAACTTTTGAGTCAGGCTCTAAGGCATTTTCCATGTCGCAGTCGTCATTGCTGCAAGTTTACCGTCCGGCCCCATTAAACGGCTTTCCATGAAAGATAGTCCCCGTCCCCGCTGAAGAAAGCGGCCCTCGATGGTCACGCGGCCCTCCATGATGGGTCGAAGAAACTGTGTCTTCATTTCGATGGTCGCGCCGGGACCGGCGACTTTGTTGACGAGATGCCCCATCGAGATATCCATTGCGGTTGCCATCGCGCCGCCATGCAGGCTGCCCTGCGGATTGCGCAGCATGTCGGTCATCTCGAAGGTCACACGGCAGAGGTCTTTCTCTGCATCGGGCGCGGCGGCGGGCAGATATTCGAATTCCAGCCCCAAGAATCGGGCAAGGAAAAATTTCTCGAAAACTTGCTCATGCGAGCCGAGCGCGGCCTCAAAATGCGCTGTGGCAGCATCCCTGTCGATATGGCGCGGCGTGTCGCTCATGTGGCGGTGAATTCGGGTTTGCGCTTTTCCATGAAGGCGCGGCGTCCCTCGACGTAATCGTTGCTGTCGAAGCATTCTTTCACGCGGCGGTCGCATTCAGCCAGATCGCGCTCACTTTCATCCTTCAGTGCCTGACCGACGATGTACTTGACCGACGTGACCGTCATCGGTGCGTTGCCAGCAATGGTGCGGGCCATATTCTCAGCGGTTTGGCGCACGGAGTCCTGCGGGACGACGCGATTGACCAGCCCCATTACCCGCGCATCTTCAGCATCGAAGCGCCCGGCGGTGAAGAAGATTTCCTTGGCGAAGGCCGGACCGACCGTATTGACCAACCGGTTGATGCCGGGGAAGGGATAGCCAAGGCCCAGCTTCGCGGCGGGAATGGCGAATACCGAATTCTCGCCGCAGATTCGAATATCGCAGCAGAGCGACAGCGCCACCCCTCCCCCTACGCAGAACCCGTCGATCTGCGCGATGGTCGGTTTCTCGAAGGACTCGACGGCATCGTAGACGCGCTTGGTCGCCGCATTGTACTTTGCCACGCCCTCTTGCGTCGCCCGCTCGCCCTCGAATTTCGAGATATCGGCCCCGGACACAAAGGCCTTTCCTCCAGCCCCCGACAGGATCAGCGCCCGGATCGACGGATCACCCGCAAAACTCGCCAGCGCGACCTCGGCTGCCTCCCACATTTCCAGCGAGACGGCGTTGCGTTTTTCGGGTTGGTTGAAGATGATGCGGGCGATTTCGCCATCGCGTTCGGTCAGGATTTTATCGGTCATGCAGGCCGCCCTCTATATCGCGCCGTCGCGCCGCATGGTTTCGATCTGGTCATCCGAATAGTCGAGTTCCGCGAGGATTTCCGCCGAATGCTGGCCCACCAAGGGAGGAGGCTTCGCGATCCGGGTGGGAGTGCGACTGAGGGAGAAGGGCTGCCCGACCAGATGAGTCTCGCCCCGTTCCTGAGAGGTGACCGGTTGCGCCATGCCAAGATGCTGCACCTGCGGATCGTCGAAGACTTTGTCGATTGTGTTGATCTCGCCCGCCGGAACCCCCGCATCGTTCATGTCAGCGACCCATTCAGCGGTGGTGCGCGTACTCGTGATGTCTTCGATTTCCACCGTCAGTTCGTCCCGGTTGTCCGAGCGGTCGGGTGCGGTCACGAAACGGGGATCGGTGATCCAATCCTCGCGTCCCAGCGCCTTGGCGAACCGTTTCCAGATTTCCTCGCCCGCGACGGCGAGGTTCATATGGCCGTCTTTGGTGCGGAATACGCCGGTCGGGATCGAGGTCGGGTGGTTGTTCCCGGCCTGACCCGCGACATCCCCATCGACGAGATACCGCGCCGCCTGAAAATCGAGCATAAAGACCTGCGCCTGCAACAGCGAGGATTGTACCCATTGCCCCTTGCCCGAAGTCATGCGCTCTATCAGGGCGATGAAGATGCCCTGTGCCGTCAGTAGGCCCGCGCAAAGATCGGCGATAGGGATGCCGACGCGCATCGGCCCTTCGCCCGGCTTACCGGTGATCGACATTAGCCCGCCCATGCCCTGCGCAATCTGATCGAAGCCGGGGCGCCCCGCATAGGGGCCGTCCTGCCCGAACCCGGAAATCGAGGCATAGACCAGTCGCGGATTGGTCGCGCTAAGAGTCTCGTAGTCGATACCGAGGCGGTTCTTCACATCGGGGCGAAAATTTTCAACGATCACATCTGCGGTCGCGGCCAGTTTGCGAAACACCTCGCTTCCGGCTTCGGATTTCAGATTCAGGGCCAGGCTGCGCTTATTGCGATGGAGGTTCTGGAAATCAGACCCGTGGCGCGGACCGCCCATCTGCGATGCATCTGCGGGAGCCTCGATCTTGACGACATCCGCCCCCCAATCGGCGAGCTGCCGCACACATGTCGGGCCAGAGCGTACGCGAGTCAGGTCGAGAACGCGCAACCCCTTCAACGCAAGGCTGGCCCCGTCACTTGGCGCATGGGTGCTATCCGACATTGAAAACCTCCACAAACAGGGACACTCGGACCTTGTTAGAGAGCGTTCCGAATGTTGACAATACAAATGTTAAATGTTGACAGAATTCGATGTCGGGTGTTTTCCTCGCTTGATGGATGTACTTGATCGCACTGAAATCAGACCGATGAAGATACAGCGCCGGACGTTGGCCGGAGAGGTGCGCGCGGAAATCGAGCGCCGGATGCTTTCGGGCGAATTGGCCTCCGGCCAGAAGCTTAACGAGCTACAGCTTGCCGATAGTTTGGGCGTCAGTCGCGGCACGGTCCGCGAGGCGATCCGCTCGCTCGCCGATTCCGGCATGATCGAACTCATCTCCAATCGCGGTGCGTTTGTCCGCAAGCTGTCGGTGGATGAAATTCGCAACCTCTACGAATTGCGCGGTGCCGTCTTCGGGATGGGCTGCGCCAGCATTGCGCGGCGGATGAACGAGACACGTGATCCCGCCCTGATCACCGCGCTGGAAGCGAGCGTGCGCGACATGCGTACGGCCTTCGAAGGGGGCGATGCGCCGACGTATTACGAGTTGAATATCGCGTTTCACGATATGCTGCTGGTCGCATCGCAAAATGCCAAGGCCAAGAGCGTGTATGACAGCCTCGTCAAGGAACTGCACCTGTTCCGGCGACAAGGGCTGTCCGTGTTACCTAATATCGAGCGATCCGTTGCCGAGCATGACGCCATCGTTGTCGCGATCAAGGCTGGCGATGTGAATGGGGCCAGAGCTGCCGCAACGGCGCATGTCGAATCCGGGCTTGGACGCTTTTTGAAGACTATTGAGACATAAAAGCGATCCGTATCGACCGCCGGAAAGGCGGTACTACGACACTGTAATGGGAGGAAAGACAATGACGGACGACATGAAAATCGACCGCGCACGCTGTTGGGGCAAGGCGCTGCACTTGGCGGCCTTGCGATGGCAAGCGGCCTGCCGGGCCTCGCCTATGCAGAGGACGCCTATACGAACAAGACGCTAAGGGTCGTCACCCATGCGGGCCCCGGCGGCGGCACCGACATCACGACCCGCATGATGATGCTGCGTGGTCGCCGTGTGCTCAAGCAGGATATGGTCGTGGTCAGCAAGCGCGGGGGCAGCGGCTCGGCGGCGCTAATGTATGTGAATTCACAGCCACGCGACGGCTATACCTTCATGACCATCACCCAGAGCCACATCTTCCAGATTCTTCAGAAGAAGGTGCCGATTACCATCGACCAGCTCGTCGGCATCGCCCGTGCGACCGACGATCCGACCGTGATCGCCGTGCCCAAGGACAGTCCGATCAAAACGCTGGATGATTTCATCAAGGCCTCGGCGGAAAAAGACGGGGGTCAAATGGGGCACCACCTTCGCGGGCGGCGCGGACCATGTCGGGATTCACAATTTCTGTAAGACGGCAGACAATATCCCCTACACGATCGTTCCGTTCAAAGGCGGCGGCGACATCGTTACATCGCTGGTCGGCGGTAATCTCGACACGGCATTGCTGAACTATGCCGAAGGCGAGAACCAATTCGAGTCCGGCGACCTCGTCCCCATCGTAGCGCTCTCGAAAACCCGGATTGCCGGTATTCCCGACACACCAACCGCAATCGAACTGGGAGTCGATGCCACCGCATCCACCGTGCGCGGCTTTGCGGTTCTTTCGGGCGTGCCAGAGGACCGGATGAAGACGCTCGAAGGCGGTCTGCGCGACTCTTGCTGGGTCGCGATGGGCCTGAACTCCATAACGGACAGATACAGGTTCCGAAGGCAGTCGGTCTTGGTCTGTCACCGGATGAAGCGGCGCTTGACGCCTGCATCGTTTAGTAGATCGATGGATGCGG
>CALHLW010000249.1 GCA_938034615.1 uncultured Neomegalonema sp.
CGCGGAATTGATGACGTCGTTCATCTCCGGCGCGACGTTGATCTTGCCTTCCAGCTCCTTGGGTGGATCGAAGACGATGCCGGAGGTGTTGATATCGCCGTCATAGAGCGAGGTATCGACGATCACGCCGACGCTGCCCCATTGCCACGGCACCGAGTACTTGCGGCCCTTGTCCCAGTCGGGGTCGGCCCATTCTTCTGCGACGTGCTTGAAGTTTTCCATCTTGTCTGGGCGCGCTTCGAGCAGCAGCCCTTCGCTGATCCAGATCGGCATATGGGTCGCCGAGGGCACCACGATGTCGTAGCCATGCCCCCCGGCCTTGACCTTCGCGAGTGCGGTATCGTTAGAGTCATAGTCCGTCACGGTGACCTTGACGTCGAATTCCTTCTCGAATTTCTCGATCAGTTCGGGGTTGGTGTAGTTGCCCCAGTTGAAGATGTTCAATTCGCCTTCCGCCAGCGCCGGGGATGCGGCGAAGGCCACCATAGCGGCGATCAGTGTGCGTCTCATTGTCTGTCCTCCAGTGAGTCGATACCGAACGCTACATCTTCTTTCGATTGAGGAAGAAGAATATCGTGACCATCAGGATCGAGATGGCGAGCAACGCGGTCGAAATGGCATTGATTTCGGGGGTGATAACGCGGCGAAGCTGGCCCAGCATGTAAGTGGGCAGCGTCTCCTGACCCGCCGATTTCACGAACTCGGTGATGACGACGTCGTCCAGCGAGATGACGAAGGCGAGCATGGCACCGGCGAGGATGCCGGGCCACATCAGCGGCAGCGTGACGCGGCGAAACGTCATCCACGGGGTCGCGTAGAGATCGGCGGCGGCTGTCTCCAGCGACAGGTTCATGCCCTCCAACCGCGCGCGGATCGGCAGATAGGCGAAGGGGATACAGAAGGCGGTATGAGCGAGGATGAGAAGGCCGAGGCCGTCATATCCTGTGGTCTGCTTGAAGACTGCGAAGACGATTAGGAGGGCCACGGCGGTGACGATCTCCGGCACCATCAAAGGCTGGTTTATCATGGCGTAGGTGGCAGTGAGGCCGCGATAAGGGCGGGTGCGAGTGGTGCCTAGTGCGGCCATTGTCGCCAGCGTCGTGGCGAAGAGGGAAGCGCAAACGGCGACCACGAGGGAACGGATGGCGGCGTCCTGCACAAGCTCATTTTCCCACGCGGCGGCGTACCAGCGCAGGGAGAAACCTTCCCAGATCGCGATGGAACTACCCGCGTTGAAGGAATAGACGACGAGCGTGATGATCGGTGCGTAGAGCATCACGAAACAGATCAGAGCGATGGTCGCGAATCCGGGCTGACGTTTAATCGCGAAGGGACGGTCAGCCATGCTCGCCCCCCTTCTGCGCCGCGCGGACATAGAACAGCAGCGCGATCATTACGATGACCAGCAAAGTGATGGCGAGTGCGGACCCTAACGGCCAGTTGCGGCCTTGCCCGAACTGTAATTCGATCAGGTTGCCTAGCATGAGGTTCTTGCCGCCGCCCAACACGCGGGGCGTAACGTAGGCACCCAATGACGGCACAAAGACAAGGATTGACCCGGCGATGATCCCCGGTTTCACGATGGGCAGGATGATCCGCCGCAACACGCGCCACCGGGTCGCGTAGAGATCGTATCCGGCTTCGACGAGACGAAAATCGAGTTTTTCCATCGATGCATAGATCGGCAAAACCATCAGGGGCAAGTATACGTAGGTCATGCCGAGCATGATTGCGAAATCGGTGTAGAGCATCTGGATAGGTTCGGCGATGGCGCCGAGTTTCATCAGCGCCGTGTTCACGATGCCCCGGTTTCGGATCACTTCCATGATCGCAAAGGTGCGGATCAGCAGGTTCGTCCAGAACGGTATGGTGATGAGGAACAGCCAGAGATTGCGGGTCTTCTCGGGCTGGGTCGCGATGAAATAGGCGGTGGGAAAACCCAAGGCAAGGGAGAGCAGGGTCGTCATCAGCGACAGGCGCAGGGACCGCCAGAAGATCGACAGATGGGCGTCGGCAACCGACACCGTATCGTCGAAGATATCCCGCTCCAGAAAGACGGATTGCCAGCCTTCGGTAGAGAACGCCCACTTTACGCCGCCATAATCTCCAGCGGTCAGGAACGAGTAGAGCAACACGACGAGCAACGGACCGGAGGCGGCAAGAAACAGCACGATCAGCGCTGGCAGGGTCAGCAAGCGGCTGCGGCGTATTTCGCCCACGATGGCGGTTTGGGCGTCAGTGGCCATCAGTCCCTCAATACCTGAACCGCGCCGTCGGCGAGCACGATGCCGACCTCTGCACCGGGATCGAAGGCCGCTTCGCCGTCGCGACGGTTCTGCATTCGCGCAATGAAGAGAGTGTCGTCGGCAAGGCGCAGGCGGTAGTGGGTATCGGTGCCGAAATAGACGATATCCTCCAGTCGTCCGGTCAGGGATGTCTCATGCGATGGCAGGGCGAGGGTGACGTGTTCGGGGCGGATGACGATGCTGACCTGACGGCCCGCATCGGGGTGCGTCCCGGAGGGAAGCGAGGCTCTTGCGGGCTTGCCGGAGGGCAGGGTGACGGTTGCGGTTGAGCCTTCCACGTCTTGCAGGGTGGCGGTCAGGAAATTCGTCTCGCCGATGAAATCCGCCACGAACCGCTCGGCAGGATGGTCGTAGACTTCGCGCGGTGTGCCGATCTGAAGGATTTTCCCGGCGCTCATTACCGCGATGCGGTTCGACATCGTGAGCGCCTCTTCCTGATCGTGAGTCACGAAGATGAAGGTGATGCCGGTTTCGGATTGCAGGCGCTTCAATTCGATCTGCATTTCCTTGCGGAGTTTGAGATCGAGGGCAGAGAGCGGTTCGTCGAGCAGCAACACCTTCGGATGCGGGGCGAGGGCACGGGCCAAGGCGACGCGCTGTTGCTGGCCGCCGGAAATCTGGCTGGTCTGGCGGTTTGCGAGATCGCGCATTTGCACGAGGGACAGCATTTCGTCCACCGACGCAGCGACCTCGCGTTTCGGCTTGCCGAGCATCTCAAGCCCGAAGCCGATATTCTGGGCGACGGTCATATGAGGGAAAAGGGCGTAGTTCTGGAAAACCGTGTTGACTGGCCGTTTGTAGGGCGGCAAGTGCGCGATGTTCTCGCCATGCAAGCGGATATGGCCCGCCGTAGGGTGATCGAAGCCCGCGATGAGGCGTAGGAGCGTCGTCTTTCCACAACCCGAGGGACCGAGCAAGGTGAAGAACTCGTTCTCACGGATCGCAACGGACACGTCATCCAGAGCGTGGACGGCGTCGGGACCAGAGCCGAAGATTTTCGACACGCCGTCGACGTCAATGGCCGTTTTCTCGTCGTTGTCCACGCGCCCCTCCGACATTCTTTACGGAGGCTAGTCGGAAGGATCGCGCTTCCACAATCGTTTTCGCCACATCTGTCAGAGCAGTTCCACGCCGAAGTTTTGCCTTGGGTCCATCTCGGGCGCGCGATAGCCGGGCACCGTGCCCCGGTCGAAGCGGTCGCGGGGCTGGAATTTGCCATGGTCGGGAGGACAAACGATCGTGCCGTCCTGCATGACTATCTGCCCCCGCGTCATCACGGCGACCGGCCAGCCGGTCAGGGACATGCCCTCGTAGGGGGTGTAGTCCATGGCATCGTGCTGATCGGCGGCGGTGACGATGCGAGTCTCGTCGGGGTTCCAGATCGCTATATCGGCATCTGTGCCGACAGCAATGGTTCCTTTGCGCGGATGCAGACCATAGAGTTTTGCGGCGTTAGTCGAGGACAGCGCGACGAAATCCTGAAGCGACAACCGTCCTTTGCGCACCCCTTCCGAAAACAGCAGCGGCAAGCGCAGGGCGATCCCCGGCATCCCGTTTGCGATCTGTTTGAACGTCGCGTCCGGCCCGGCGGCGAGTTTACCGCTTTCATCGTAGCGATAGGGCGCGTGGTCGGACGAGACGACTGAGAATGTCCCCCGCCGTATATGATCCCACAACGCCTCCTGCGTTGCCGTATCGCGCACGGGGGGCGAACACATATATTTCGCGCCTTCCAGCCCCTCACGATTCAGATCGTCGCGGGTCAGGAACAGGTATTGTGGACAGGTCTCCCCGTAGATTGCTACGCCCGAGCGACGTGCCGCCTCCACCAGCGCGGCTCCGGCGCGGGTCGAGACATGCACGATCAGCAGGGGCGCATCTACCAGCTTGGCGAGGCAGATCGCGCGGTGCACTGCCTCCTCCTCGGCCAGTTCGGGATGGCTCAGGGCGTGGTAGCGTGGGGCGGTCAAACCATTTTGCATCAAACGCTCGATCATCCAACCGATCATCGCGTGGTTTTCGGCATGAACCATTGTGAGCGCGCCGTGTTCTTTCGCCAACGCGAGGATATCTAGGAACTGGCCGTCCTCGACTTTGAGCAACGGATAGGTCGTGAACACCTTGAACGATGTGACCCCGCGCTCAAAGGCAAGGGGCAGTTCTTCAAGGGCGTCGGGCGTCGGATCGCTGACGATCAGGTGATACGACCAGTCGATCACTGATTGTCCAGTCGCCCGCGAATCGTAGAGGTCAAGCGTCTCGCGGATCCCCATGCCGTGATGCTGTGCGGCGAAGGGAATAAAGCACGAATTGCCACCGAATGCCGCCGAGACGCTGCCCGTGGCGTACCCATCCGCCGTCATTGTGCCGTTCGCCGATTCCTGAGCAATATGGCAATGAGCCTCGAGTCCGCCGGGCAAGACGAGCCGGTCGGTGGCGTCAATGGTTTCAACTCCATCGGTCAGCGTCTCTGCAATCGCGGCGATCTTTCCGTCGCGGATGCCGATATCGGCCCGGACGGTATCAGTCGCGGTCACGACCGTGCCATGCCGGATGACGAGGTCGAAGGGGGCTGTCATTCGTCGGAGTCCAGAACGCCGGTCGTGGAGGTGATGAGGCCGTAATGCTCGATCCGGCGATGGCGGGCGAAATCGAAGACCGATTTGCGGATATAGGTGCCGAGATCGAGGTCACATTCATAAGCGATGACTTCGTCGTCTTCGCCGGAGGCACGCACGACCGTCTCGCCCGTGGGCGCGACGATGGACGAGCCGCCGATCATCGCGAAACCGTCCTCTGCGCCGCATTTCGCCGCCGACAATACCCATGCACCGTTCTGATAGGCTGCCGACTCCAGCGACAGCCGGTGGTGGAACTCGCGCAAGTGCGCCGGTTCATGATGATGGATGTTGAGCGTGGGGGTGTTGTAGCCAAGCATGAAAATCTCGGCGCCCTGCAAAGCCATGACGCGGAATGTCTCTGGCCAGCGTCGGTCGTTGCAGATGCACATGCCAATTTTGCCGATGGGGGAGGCGAAAGTGTTGAAACCCAGATTGCCGACATCGAAGTAGCGTTTTTCCAGGTGCTCGAAATTCGCTTTTTTGACGGGTTCGATGGTGCCTGGCAGGTGCACTTTGCGGTATTTGCCGATAATACCGCCCGTGCCTTCCACGAGGACGGAGGTGTTGTAGCGTTTCGTCTCGCCGTCTTCGACGATCTTTTCCGCAAAACCGAGATAGAAGCCGACGCCAAGCCTCAATGCCTCGTCGAACAGCGGTTTCATCGCCGCCGAGGGCAGGTTTTCTTCGTAGAAGCGGTCATAATCCGCTGGCGTATCGTAGATGTAGCGCGGGAAGAACGTCGTCAGGGCGAGTTCCGGGAAGACGATCCATTCAGCGCCCTTGCCTGCCGCCGAGCGAAGCAGGGCGATCATCCGGTCCACCGCGTCGGCTTTCGTGTCCTTCAGATGAATCGGTCCCAGTTGGCCGACAGCCAGGACATGTTTTCCGGCCATTCGAATTCTCCCGTACAATCGCAAAAGGATAGCACGTCA
Organism: uncultured Neomegalonema sp.; assembly: GCA_938034615.1. Classification (GTDB taxonomy): domain Bacteria; phylum Pseudomonadota; class Alphaproteobacteria; order Rhodobacterales; family Rhodobacteraceae; genus JAHDDY01. Next base: position 5,860 of record CALHLW010000249.1, read on the forward strand.
GGTGCGTGCAACATGGAGAGGAAACCATACTATCGCGGCGTCGAATAAAGCGAGGGTGTTTGACTGACGTGCGGGCATGTCACCGCTGATCTGCCGTCGATTCCAATGGCAGTGTCCTACGAGCGACTGTTGCACTGCCGCATTGGATGCCAACCTTCCTGACCGCCCGTCTTTACCTTTACGTCACAATCTGCACTCTGGAGCCAAGCAGTGATCCCCTGCCGGGATCGGACGGAGTGACGGGCAATGCACAGTCCCCCCCGGATGGCGCTTGTCGTGATCCCTTTCTTCGTTTTCGCGGGCGTATGGTGGGCGTTCCGGCGAGGATTCGGTGCACGTCTCATGAATTGGACCGAAGGCTTGCGCGAATGGGCGGTGAGCATGTTCGGCTGGCTCTATCTGGGGGTCGGGGCGCTTTCGATCTTCGTGCTGATCCTTGCGATGATCTGTATCGGCAGCGTGAAGATTGGCGGGAAGGAGGCCCCAGCGAGGGTTACACCCTTTGAGGCAGTCGCCTTCGGTTTTGCGGCCAGCACGTCCATCGGCATTCTCTTCTGGGCGGCGGGAGAGCCACTGTATCACGTTCATCGTCCTCCGCCGATCCTTGACCTGCGGCCCTTGTCCCGCGAAGCACAGGTGATGGCGCGCACGGCGACGTACCTACATTGGGGCATCCTGATGCACGTGACATTTGGCCTGTTCATGGTCGCTTTCGCCGTCGCGACCAGCACCTTGCGCGGGCGACGCTCAGTGGAAAGTGTTGTTGCGGGGGCAAGGCTTCGGCGGCGTGCGGCATGGGGTGACTTTCTCGACGGCACCGTCTTCATCTTCGTCATCCTGGCGCTGATCGCTGCCCTCGCCAGTGCGGTGGTTTCGATAACAGCACAGGGACTGGCAATCTCCAGCACGACCCTTGGCGGGGGGACGATGACCGGCGTTTTGATTATGCTGGTCTTTGTCTCGATCTTCCTTGGCGCACGGCCTATCGGGTCGAGCATGGCGATGACGGCACGGGTATCGCTGATCCTGTTGCTGGTGTTCCTGTTTCTCGTGCTGATCTTCGGGCCGCGTGGATATGCGCTCGGTGGCGGGTTCAAGGCGTTGTGGTGGTCGATCCGCTATTTCCCGAGTCTGATGTTCGATGGTTTTCTGCAAGACCCCGGCGCATGGGCGGGGCGATGGACGATCACGCATCTGGGTGGTTGGATGCTGCTTGCTCCGATCATCGGCTATGCGCTCAGTCGCGCGGCGCGCGGATATTCGCTCGCCGATGCCATCCTCTATCTCGTCATCGTGCCGATGCTCATCAGTATTCTCTGTATCCTCGTGCTGGGAGGGTTGGCGCTGAACGTCGACCGCATTGATGGACGGTTATGGGCCGCCGTTCCAAGACTTGGAACCGACAGCGCGCTTCTGCTGGCGCTGAACGAGCTGTGGGCACCGAAATTTCTGCGGATGATCCTGCTGGTCCTCAGCGTCCTGTTCTTCGTGACCTTTGCCGGATCGACGGTGCACGCGATCATGCACATCGTCGTGCCGGGCCAGGATTCGGACAGGCGCGTCATCATGGAGCGGCGCGCGTTGCTGCTGATCTGGGGGCTGGCTTTCGGCTTCGCGGCCTGGTGCCTGCTGCATTACGGCGGGATCGGCGCGATTGCGTCGACCTCCCGTCTCGGAGCCATACCGGGCGTTCTGATTACATTTGGCGCGGTGTTAGCGGTGTTTCGGTTGTGTCTGACATCACCATACAAGCTGCACCCCCCCGAAGAGGTTGACCCGTCGGCCTATCGTCACCAGAAGAGTTTCGACGTGAAAGCAGGGGAAGTCGTAGGCCGGGTCAAAGGCCGCGACCGGAGGAAATCGTGATGGCTCAGGACAGCATCTTCATCGGCGGCGGGGGCGAAGACTATGCCGTACCGCAGAACCTGCTCCTGAAATACGGGAACCGTCACGGCCTGATCGCCGGGGCGACGGGGACTGGGAAGACAGTGTCCCTGCAAATTCTCGCCGAAGGATTCTCGCAGGCCGGGGTGCCGGTATTTCTTGCCGATGTGAAAAGCGATCTCTCCGGCTTGGCCGCCGCCGGAACGCATGAACACAAGCTGCACGACAAGCTTATCGCGCGGGCGGAAACCATCGGGTTCGAGGATTACGGCTACGATGATTTTCCGGTTGTCTTCTGGGATCTCTTCGGGGAACAGGGCCATCCCGTCCGCACCACCGTCACCGAGATGGGGCCTCTGCTCCTGTCGCAGCTTCTCGGCCTGAACGAGACGCAGGAAGGCGTCATCAACATCGCCTTCACCATCGCCGATGATCAGGGGATGTTACTCCTCGATCTCAAGGATTTGCGGGCGATTCTGAACCATGTGGGTGAGAATGCGAGCGATATCTCGACCACCTATGGCTACGTCACCAAATCGAGTGTGGGTGCAATCCTGCGCCGCTTGCTGGTGCTGGAAAAGCAGGGCGGCGAGGCATTCTTCGGCGAGCCCGCGCTGAAACTGACCGACATGATCGCGCTGACCCCGAAGGGGCAGGGTCGCATCAATATCCTTGCCGCCGAAAAGCTGATGCAGTCGCCCAAACTCTACGCGACCTTCTTGCTCTGGCTGTTATCCGAGTTGTTCGAGGAATTGCCAGAGGTCGGTGACCCGGACAAACCTAAATTCGTCTTCTTCTTCGACGAGGCGCATCTCTTGTTCGATGACGCGCCCAAGGCCCTGATCGACAAGGTCGAAATGGTCGCGCGGCTCATTCGCTCGAAGGGTGTCGGGGTTTATTTCATTACCCAGAATCCGGCGGATGTACCCGACGATATCCTTGGACAGCTCGGCAATCGGGTGCAACACGCCCTGCGCGCCTATACACCCCGCGACCGAAAGGCCCTGCGCGCGGCGGCGCAGACGTTCCGGCTCAATCCGCGCTTCGATGCGGAACTCGCGATCCCCGATTTGGGAACAGGCGAGGCGCTGGTCTCGACACTGGAGGACAAGGGCGCGCCCTCGATGGTCGAGCGCACGCTGGTCCGTCCGCCGTCGTCACGTCTCGGGCCGCTGACGGATGCGGAACGTAAGGATGTGATACAGGATTCTCCTCTGTTTGGGGTTTATGATGATCCCATAGACCGCAAGAGCGCCTTCGAGATGCTGAACGGACGCGCTGAGGAGGCGGTTCCGGCGGCCGATAACGACGGCAAGCTGACCATCGACTTCGAGCAGTTCAATAGCGCTCGTCGGTATGTGCCTGTGAACGTTCCCAATGCGCGCCAAACCCGCCAATCCGTGCAGCACGCGGCCCCGAAGGAAAAGGCTGCGCCCAAACGTAAGGGCAGCAGCCGTCAGACCGTTGGGGAAGCCGCGATGAAATCCTTTGCACGTTCCGTTTCGTCGCGGATCGGACGCGAAATCGTGCGCGGAGTGTTGGGCGGGGTGTTCCGGGGGCGCTAGCCTTACGCGATTCCAACGTATCGTTGCACCAAGGCCGGCTCTTTCCGTAGTTCGTCGGCATCTACCGCCTCGCGGGGGGTGCCATTCTCGATGAACAGCACCCGGTCCGCAATCGACAGCACTGCATCGACCCGCTGTTCCACGAGGATGATTGCCGTATCTCCACCGCGCAATTCCGTCACGACATCGCGGATCAGCGCGATCATCGAGGGTTGCAGACCTTCGGTCGGTTCATCAAGTAACAGGACGCTTGGCTCCAGACAGAGTGCACGGGCCATGGCGAGCATCTGTTGTTCACCGCCCGAGAGGGTGCCGGACACCTGCTTCAGCCGGTCGCGCAGAACGGGGAAGAGATCGAGCATCCGCTCGCGCACCTTCCGCCCCTTGCCGCGAGTCATCAATCCGATTTCGAGGTTTTCCGCGACCGTCATCTCTGCGAAGAGCCTTCGCCCCTGTGGGACGTAGCCGATCCCGCGTTTCGGGATTTCATGGGCGGGCAGGGTAGCGATGTCGTCGCCGTCGAGGGTGATGCTGCCTGTCCGCGCCTGTACCAGACCCATGATGGTCTTGAGGGTGGTTGTTTTCCCTGCGCCATTGCGTCCGAGGAGGCAGAGAATTTCGCCCCGTTGCACCTCCATCGCCATGCCGCGCAAGACCTGTACATTGCCGTAGAAGGCGTCGATGTTCGAGAGGGTCAGCATGGCGTCATCCCCCCAGATACGCGGTTTGTACCGCCGCATTCGCCCGAATTGCTTCGGGCGCTCCTTCGGCGAGAACCCGGCCCTGATCCAGCACCGTGATTGTCTCGGCAAGCGCCATCACGACCGGCATATTGTGTTCGATCAGCAAGATCGTCGTTTCCTGCGCGACATCGCGGATCAGAGCGATGAAGTCGGCAATCTCGCTGTCGGCAAGTCCTTGGGTCGGCTCGTCGAGGATCAGCACCTTGGGCGCGAGCGCAAGACCCATTGCGACTTCCAGAAGGCGTTGATGCCCGTAGCTTTGCGCCGAAGCGATCTCTCCCGCGCGATCCGCGAGGCCCACCCGCTCGAGCGCAGCCATGGCCCGCTCACGCACCTTGCCGTTGCCATCCAGTGTCACGCGCCGCTGGGAGGGCAGGGCGACGTTTTCGTAGAGGCTCAGATTGCCGAAGATACTGGTGATCTGGAAAGTATAGGCGATGCCGAGCGCGACCCGCTCATGGGCGGGCGTTGCCGTAATGTCGCGCCCTGCGAAGGCGATGGTGCCGCGTGTGGGCGGAAAGCGCCCGCAGAGAAGGCTGACGAAGGTGGTTTTGCCTGCCCCGTTCGGGCCGATAACGGCGCGGATTTCGCCTTCGTGCAGCGTGAAGCCGTCCACATCGACGGCGCGCAAGCCGCCGAAATCCTTGATTAATCCTTTGGCGGTCAGTTGCGCTATGGCAGCCATGGGATCATCCTCACGCGAACGGTGCCGAGCAGGCCCCTGGGAGCAAACAACACGAGCAGAACAAGCGCTACCCCGACCAGCAACAGCCATGCGGAGGCAAGGCCGGGGGCTTCGATGCCGAATTGCGTCTCCACCAACGCGGCCAGTCCCGGCATGATCGTGCCGCTGGCATAGTCCACGAGGTAAAACATCAGCACGGCGCCGAGCAATGGCCCGAGGGTCGTGCCGGGACCACCGAGCAGCACCCAGAGAAGCGGAAAGATTGAATACTGAACCCCTGCGAAACTGGCCCCCGCATAGCCGAACAGGACCGCATAGGCCGCCCCCGCCGCCCCAGCCATGACCGCTGATGTGACGAGGGCGAGCAGTTTATAGCGGAACGGGTCGAAGCCGAGCATCCGTACCCGATCTTCGTTTTCGCGGATGGCGATCAACACGCGCCCGGCCTTTGATTGTACGAGCGCGGCGCTAGCAATCAGGCAGATCGAGAAGAGAGTCAGTGCCGCAAAATAGCGGGTGGTAGTGTCGGAGAGGTCGAGAGTGCCGATGGCCCGCACGGATTGCGGGATCGTGAATCCTTCGTCGCCGCGCGTGTATTCGTTGTAGTAGAGGATCGTGAGATAGGCGGCCTCCGCGAACATGAGCGTCACGATCATAAACCCGACACCAATGGTGCGAAGGGCGAGGAAGCCGACCACGATCCCCGCGATCAGGGCGCAAGCAACGCCGACGAGGAAAGCGGGTCCAACGCTCCACTCCGCAAGGCGCACCATCAGCGCACAGCCATACATCCCGGCGGCGAAGAACATGGCGTGACCGAGGCTGAGCAACCCAGTATAACCGAATAGGACATTGTAGCCGACCGCATAGGTTGCCAGCACCATGATGCGGGCAAGGTTGCCGTGGTGGTACTCCGACAGCATCGGCTCCAGCGCAATCAGGGCCGCGATGACGAGGCCGTGGAGTAGGATCGACCGGATCATGCCGCCCGCGCTCCGAAGAGGCCCTGCGGGCGAAAGACGAGGACCATGGCGACGAGCAAGGTCGCGAGAATCTTTGCGAGTGTCGGCTCGTAGAGTGTTGAAATGATGCCGTCTGACAGGCCGATGAAGATGGCAGCGACCAGCGTTCCCTTCAGCGAGCCAAGCCCACCGAGGATCACCACGATGAAGGACAGGAGCAGGGGATCGCCACCCATGAGGTAATGGGCCTGCTGGATCGGGACGATGAGGACCGCGCCGATGGCGGCCAGTCCTGCGCCGAGCGCGAAGACACCCGCATAGACCTTATCGACGGGAATACCAAAGGCTTGGGCGGTTTCGCTGTCATATTGGGTTGCCCGCATGACAAAGCCGATCTTCGTGCGGGTCAGGACGAGCCAGACGACGAGCATCAGAAGGATCGCTGCGCCGACGACGCAGAGCTTGTAGCCGGAATAGCCGAAATACGGCGTCTGCACTCTAAAGTCGAAGGGCGCTTCGACTGGCCTTGCATCGGGGCCGTAGAAGGTGAGCGCAAGCTGTTGCAGTATATAGAGAATCCCGATAGTCGCCACGATGGTCGCTTCGGGATCGTAATTCAGCCGCTTCAGGATCAGCCAGTCCGTCGTCGCCGCGATGGCCGCGACGATCAGCGGGGCCACGATCAGAGCCACGGCGAAGCCAAGCCATGGAGGGCCACCGACTGCGCCCGTGATGGTATGTGTGATGAACCAGGCCAACACCGCACCGAGCATGTAGAACTCGCCATGCGCCACGTTCACGACCCGCATGATCCCGAACACGATGGAGAGACCCAGCGCCGTCAGGGCAAGGACGGCGGCAAGGACCGTCCCTTCCAGTACGCCCGCGAGGAGGAGTGCGGGATGGGGGAGGGTGAAGGGAAGGTAAGAGAGGAGGTCCACGAAAATCTCGACCAATCTTTAAACGGTCACCCCGCGACTTCCGATGCGCGGCGCGAAGCGCGGGTTCCATGTGTCAGCTTATGCGGAACGATGAATTCCGCGATCAAGTCGCGGAATGACAAAATGTCAGAACGACATCTTCGTATAATCCACCTCGTCCTCGTAATAGGTATCGAAGATCGACGTCTTGTGGACCGGGACGAGTTTGCCGCCCTCTACTTTCGAGATGTGTTGATGCGCGAAGGCTTGGTGCGTGCGCCCGTTGAAGAGTTTCGAGCCTTGGGGGTGGGCCCGACTCTCCGGGAAGACGTCCATGTTTTCCACCGCTTCGATCAGGGCCTGCCGATCTTTTGGCCCTTTGTAATCAGCGGCTTCCATCCCGGCTTTCAGGATATGCAGCGTCTCCCAGCAACCGAACATATGGGCGTAGGTGGAAACGTCCTTGGGGTCTGACAGGGAGGCCCCGTTATTGTCCACACCGACGGCGGCACGGTAGAACTTGTCGTGTTCGGTCTGGTCCGGCCCGGCATAGCGCGGATAACCTTCCCAGAAATGCGAGCCTTCGAGGAATTCGAGACCGGGAGAGGTGATATCTACCGCTTCCAATGAGTCGATGAAGCCGAAGATTTCCGGGCGCTTATCCCCGAAATACTCCCCCATCTCCTTCACGAAAGTCAGGACGCCGGGGCCAACCATGACGTGATAGAGAACCTCTGTTTCCTTTGGAATCTTGGGTAGATATTTGAAGAAGGATGTCTCGCGCGGAGGGATGGCGATCTTGGAGATGACGTTGCCGCCCTGTCGCTCGATGGCCTCGGAGAAGTAATCTCGGTGATCGTGGCCAAAGGCAAAATCGGGGTAGATCATCGTGACCTTCTTGCCGAGATTATCGGCAACCCACGGGGCCATCGACTGCACCTGGCTTTTCACATCCGTGATACCCGGTTGCAGGGTGTAGCGGTTGAGCATTCCGCTTGCGACGTGATGGCCTTCGGAAACAACGAAATAGGGAAGTTTCAGCTCACCGGCACGTGGGGCGGAGCCGATGACGACATGGGAGAACAGCGTTCCGAACGCCACGTCGCATTCATGTTTGGTTGCGAATTTTTCGATGACTTCCGCACCGCGCTTGGGATCGGTGCCATCATCCTCCGCGACGATCTCGATGGGTCGCCCGTTGATCCCGCCAGTGTCGTTGATGAGTTTGGCGGCGGCTTTGGTGGTGCGATCATACCACCGCCCATAGGCGGCACCAATGCCGGTGCGGTGAACCTGAAAGCCGATCTTGATCGGCGCGGAACTCTGGGCCTGTGCATAGCCGGAAAGTCCGGGCAGGAGACCTGAACCCGACGCTGCGAGCAGTGCCGCGCCGCCCAGTACCGTCCTGCGATCAAGTTTCGTCATATCGTTACCGTCTGCCGAAGCCATGCTGATCTCCATCGTGCATCGTGATGTACGGTGACGATGGTCATGCGGCGAAGACGAATTGTCCAGCCCAAAGAAGGGCTGGACAGACCGCTTGGTGCGGGATTGTCAGTTCACGATCCGCGTTCCGGACGAGGCGATCTTATCGAAGATCTCGCCGAACACGCCCTCCAGGAGTTGTTGTTCCTTGCGAAGCTGATCGCGTTCGAGGGCTTCGCGCGCATAGGAACCGACGATGATCGCTTCGGTCGTGACCGTCAGCAAAAAACCGTTTGCATAAAGAGATGCGGTCGACATCTGGCCGAGATGGACCGTTGACCAGAACCCGACATAGGAAACGATCGAAGTGATGGCCATTGTGCGGAACTGCGGCACCACGAGGCCGCCTCCGAAAACCTGAATCACGCCGATTGCGAAAGGATAGTAATCTGCCGCAGGTCCGCGTGCGCACACGATCATCGTCAGGATCGAAAATGTGCAGGTCATGGCGAATGCCAGAATACTCGCCTCGCGTATCCGATAGTCCTTCGTCGCCACGAAGATGGCCCAACATAACGACAGCGCGATGACAGTCACGATTCTGATCTGAATGAGCAATGGTGCCGCTTCACCGCCCGTCAACGGATCAAGAATACCGAAGAATGCATAGGTCTGGATTGCGAGAAACAGGAAGATGCCCCGTTGGGCAAATTTCCGTTGGTCATTCCTGGCGTAGAACGACTGTGACCAAGCCGTATCGTCGCCGAATAGGCCTCGTCCGACCATCATAAGTCCCTTTTGCCCCCAAGGAAACCCTAGGACTGTTTCCGTAACAAAGGGTTAGGCACCGGTGGGGGCAGCAAGGAGCCATAGGCCGAAAGCGGTATAGCCGACCATCAGGATCGCGAGGGGTGCGCCGCGCCGGGTGGCTTCGCCCGTGGACTGCGTGATGGCGAGAATGCTCGCATGGGCGAGCAGAATGGCGAGGATATGGCCGATGACGATGGCACCCGACTGGGCCTGCCAGATGCGCTCGACATCCTCGTGCGTATTGAGAAATGAGGTTGTTACCTGTGTTTCATCAAGGCCAACCATTCTTTGCATGGTCGCCCGCAGATATTGCCCGTTGACCAAAAGAACGGTGAGATAGTGGGAGGCATGGTAGGCAAGCGAAATCGGCAGGATCGTGAGCGCGAGTCGTCCGACCATCGGAGCATCGCTCTCGCGTCCGAGCCAGCGGCCCGCAATGACGCAGGCGAAGAAGGCACTGGCCAGCACCGCCCACGCCCAGACGAGACCAAATGTATTGGGTAGCGCAACCCCTGACCTCCCCGGAAACTGGAGCGGATTGACGCCGATCAAGCCAAGCCATGGGAACGTCTTTGACAAGCCGTCGAAGGATACCGTGGCCAGTGCGAGCAAAATGAAGAGCGCCCCGCTGACCGTGATCGCGGTGCCGTGGAGAACCTGAAAGCCGGGAAAGCCGATGCGCACAATGACGCCCCCATTCTCGCGTGAAATCTGTAGGGGCGCGAGGCGTGAGATGAACCGGAAGAAGACCGAAAAACACTCTCCGCGCTCCGACCATGCTTCCCAGCCGAACAGGACAGCCGCGATGAACGTAAAAAGGGCATAGGCGGAAACCGTCCATGCCAATCCTTCGGGGTCTTCGGGTGAAAGCGACACCAACTCGAACCATGCAAAGGCCAGAAACAGGAGCGTTGCGGGCATATAACCGATATGCTTTGGCAAGGGCAAAAAACCCTTGGCATCCAGCAAGGTCAGGATTCCCAACCATGGGTTGATCAGCGCCCAGAGATTGCCGGATACGGCGCAGAGCAGTGGCAAGGCCACCCACCAGAACGTCCAGACTGTGAGGGGTAACGGATTCTCCAGCGGATCGTGCGTGCCGATGAAACCTGCGTATATGAGTGCCGCCAGAACGACTGCACCAAGAAGACTTGTGACGATCTCGATGCGCGGTAGCGTGCCACTCCAGAGGGTATGGGAACGAAAAAGGGCTGTCGCCCACCGCGCAGGCATCGAAGCCGCGATCAGGACCGTGGCGGCGACGGCGAGTGTTCCCCCTACAAGATAATAGCCTGTGGGCAGTAACAACTTGATACCGCTGTCGGAGGCATGGGCAAGAGCTGGCGCCGGAAACGCAAGGATGCTGACGAAAAGGGCACAACCCCGAAGAAAAGCGCCCATACTGCCCTGCCGCCTTGTTTCAATCCCGCCACGGCGCGCAGCATCGCGAACTAAACCCTGCCCGGTCAACGCCTTATTCACGCCGCAGGGGTCATGATGGTAACGTCAGGCGAGAAGTCGCCTTGCGAGGAGAACCGGATTGTCTTTTTTGAGATGCCTGTCGGCGATGGCCTGTCTCTGTGCGCTGGGTGCAGCCCCGGCGGCGGCAGGCGAGTGTGGTGACGGGATACCCGGCGTCCTCTTCGCGGGATGTGCCGGAGAGATGGTAGCGCAGCTCGTTCTTGTGGATGAAGGGGGTGTCGCAGCGGAAGGTTCGCTCGCTGCGGGCCGTAGCGTGACCGTGACGGGCGCTTACACTAGCGGCGAAAAGCGCGAGCCGGAGGGGCTGTTCATCATGCGCGGTGAGGCGCTCGATCCTTATCCGCAGGGTTGGGACGGGGTAGCGCTGATCGACGGTCAGGGGCGCTTGTCGCTGCACCATGCTGAGCGGATCGATATCGGGAACGAACGCTACGATCTGCGCCGCAAAGCTTCTCGCCGCGCCTTCGCCCAAGCCGCGAAGATGCGAGGTTGGTCGGCTTTCCAGAGCCACATGCTCGTCATCGACGGGGAGATCGATACCCGCCCCCGCGACGGCGCACCCCGCTTTGCGCGGCGGCTGCTATACGTGTTGGAGGATGGCAGTATCGGCCTTTACGAGACACCACCGCAGACATTGCACGATGCGGCGGTTGCTGTGGCGGATGCCTTGTCACCGGTCATGGCGCTGAACCTCGATATGGGCAGCTATGATTATTGCCGCATCCAAGGAGACACTGCTCGGAATTGCGGGACCTTGGCAGTCACGCAGACCGGTAAGCTCTCGAACCTGCTGATCCTGTCGCGCGGGACGGCAGAGACGGTGGCGGTCGTGGAGTAACGATTACGCTGCGTTCGACGCGATCCACTCGTTCAACACCCTCGCTTCGTCCGCCGTCATCCGCAGCCCGAGTTTTGATCTGCGCCATAGGATATCGTCGGCGGACGTGGCCCACTCCTTTTCCATCAGCCAGCGAACCTCACGTTCTGTGAGGGATGCACCAAAGTCGTGGCCAAGATCGGATGCCAGCTTTGCACCTTCCAGCATGTCCGCCGCTTCGGTGCCATAGGCGCGGATGAGGCGCAATGCCCAGCGGTCGCTGAGGAAAGGATGCGCCTCGCGCAGTGAAGCAACAAGCGCAGGTGTGCCATCCACTGGCATGTCGCCTCCGGGGAGGGCGGCGCGACAGGTCCATGGGTCGCCTGCGTCGGGGAAGAAAGGGGAGAGTTTCTTCAGCGCGGATTCTGCCAGCTTGCGGTATGTCGTGATCTTGCCGCCGAAGATGTTGAGGAGCGGTGCGCCGTCCTCCGCCTCGTCGAGCGTCAACACGTAGTCGCGGGTTGCCTCGGTTGCCGATGATGCGCCATCGTCGTAGAGGGGGCGGACGCCGGAATAGGTCCAGACGATATCGTCCGCTGCGATGGGTTCGGCGAAATATTCGGAGGCAGCATGGCGCAGGTAGTCGGCTTCCTCGGGAGTGCAATGGGCGGCGCCGGGGTCGCCCTCATGCTCTGCGTCGGTGGTGCCGATCAGGGTGTAGTCGGTCTCGTAGGGGATAGCGAAGACGATGCGCCCGTCTGATTGCTGGAAGATGTATGGCTGATCGTGATCGACGAGGCGTTTGGTGACTATATGGCTGCCCCTCACGAGACGGACGCCGTCGGATGAGTTGCGGCGCAGTTTACCGCGCAAGATATCCTCGACCCAAGGTCCGCCCGCGTTGACGACGGCTCGGGCGCGGATGGTGAAAGTCCCGTCGGTTCGGGTGTCGCGCAGGGTCAGCATCCAGTGATCGCCTTCCCGCTCACCGGAATCGCATTTGGTGCGGGTCAGGATTTCCGCCCCCCGTTCGGAGGCATCGCGGGCGTTGAGGGCGACGAGACGCGAATCCTCGACCCAGCAATCGGAATACTCGAAGGCTTTCGTGAAGCCATCCTTCAGTGCCTTGCCGACAGGGTGATCGCGCAGACGAAGGGTTTTGGTCGAAGGCAAAATTTTGCGGCCTCCGATATAATCATACATCAGCAGACCGAGGCGCAACAGCCATGCGGGGCGCAGGCCGGAATGATGTGGCAGCACGAAACGCATTGGCCATGAGATATGTGGCATGGCGACGAGCAGGTTCTCCCGCTCAATCAACGCCTCCCGGACGAGGCGGAACTCGTAGTATTCGAGATAACGCAATCCACCGTGGAATAGTTTGGTCGAAGCCGACGAGGTTGCTTGCGCGAGATCGTCTTTCTCGCAGAGTAACACCTTCAAGCCCCGCCCCGCCGCATCACGGGCTATGCCACAGCCATTGATACCTCCGCCGATTATGGCGAGATCGTAGGCGTCGTCATCGGACATGGGCAACCTCGGTGTATTTGAATTCAATGATGACGTCAGAGTGCCTGACATCGTGCCGGGAGGCATTCGTGATCTATTTCATACCGAATTGAATTGCCAAGGGGTTCATGTTCAGGTGAGTCTACGGGAATGGAATACGACTACATCATCGTCGGGGCGGGTACTGCCGGCTGCCTGCTCGCCAACCGTCTGAGTGCCGATCCTAATATTCGCGTCCTGCTGCTGGAGGCGGGCGGGCGCGATGATTACCACTGGATTCACATTCCAGTGGGGTATCTATATTGCATCGATAATCCCCGCACGGACTGGATGTATCGCACCGAAGGGGAGACCGGGCTGAACGGGCGCAGCCTGATCTATCCACGCGGGAAGGTGCTGGGGGGATGTTCCTCGATCAATGGCATGATCTACATGCGCGGACAGGCGCGGGATTACGATTTTTGGGCGTCGGTGACGGGGGAGGACGGCTGGCGGTGGGAGAACGCGCTGCCGGACTTCATGGCGCATGAGGATCACTACAAACTTGACGGTGGGGCCGATCCGGCGGTGGGCGGAAACGCTCGCTTCTCGGACTTTCACGGGCATGGTGGCGAATGGCGGGTCGAGAAACAACGCCTCCGCTGGGACATCCTCGATGCCTTCGCCGATGCGGCCACCGAAGCCGGGATCGAACGCACGGATGATTTCAATACCGGCGACAATGCGGGGATCGGGTATTTCGACGTGACGCAGCGGGACGGCTGGCGCTGGAACACCTCAAAGGCGTTCCTGCGCCCTGCAAAGGATCGCCCGAACCTGACCGTGCGCACTGGGGCCGAAGTCGAGCATCTGACCTTCGCGGATAAACGTTGCACCGGCGTTGCCCTGCGAGGAGGAGAAACGATCATGGCCCGGCGGGAGACAGTCCTGAGCGCAGGATCAGTGGGGTCGCCGCATCTGCTACTGCGGTCCGGCATCGGGCCGGGGGCGCATCTGCAAGGAAATGGCGTGGGGGTGGTTCATGATGCGCCGGGGGTGGGGGAGAACCTTCAGGATCACCTGCAAATCCGGGCAGTCTTTAAGGTGCAGAACGCGAAGACCCTCAACACCCTTGCGAATAGTCTGACGGGAAAGGCCCGGATCGGCCTCGAATACCTCCTCCGCCGCACTGGTCCGATGAGCATGGCTCCGAGCCAGTTGGGGGCCTTCACACGATCCGACCCGGATCGCCTGCATCCGAACCTGCAATATCATGTGCAGCCGTTGTCGCTGGAGGCATTCGGCGAAGAATTACATTCGTTTCCTGCCTTTACCGTGAGTGTCTGCAATCTCAATCCGACGAGCCGGGGGACGATTCGGCTGCGCGGCAGTGACGCGAATGCCGCGCCGCTCATCGCGCCGAACTATCTGGCGACGGATGAGGATCGGCTGGTCGCGGCGCAGAGTTTGCGACAGGTGCGTGACATCGCGGCGCAGCCCGCGCTTGCCCGGTTCGAGCCGAAGGAGTTTCGACCCGGTGTGCAGTATCAGACCGACGAGGAACTGTGGCGGTTGGCCGGTGACATCGCCACGACGATCTTCCACCCCGTTGGCACCGCGCGTATGGGGGCGGTGGATGATCCCATGGCCGTCGTAGATCCTCAGTTGAGGGTAAAGGGTATCGACGGATTGCGTGTGGTCGATGCCTCCGTCATGCCGACGATCACAAGCGGCAATACCAATGGCCCGACCCTGATGATTGCCGAGAAAGCTGCGCGGTTGATCGCCTCCCCTTGAGTCCTCTTCGACTCAACCGCCTTCACCGATGGGACGATTTTGGGTCCAGTCGTAAGTACCTTCGTCGCGCTCACGCACGGCCTGTTTCCAGCCCAGTTCTTCAGAGCGGGCCTTGAAGGCGACGCCTTCGGGGGAGTGGCGGGAGATGCCGTCGAAGATCGTGGCGAGGCGCTGGGTCTGCATCATGCCGTTTGCTTCGATGGCCTGATTGATGACCATCTTCTGCATGGCGAGCTGGTTGATCGGGACGCTGGCCATGCGTGCGGCCATCGCCTCGACTTCGGCATCGAGCTGGTCGTCGGGGACGGCTTTCAGAACTAGGCCCATGGCCTCGGCCTCGCGTCCGGTAATCCTGTCGCCGGTTAAGAGCATCCGCTTGGCCTTCTCCGCCCCGAGGCGGTAGACCCACATGGCCGTCGTCGGACATCCCCAGACACGGGCGGGCATGTAGCCGATCTGGGCCGTTTCGCCCATGAAGGTCAGATCGGCGCAGAGGGCGATGTCCGAACCGCCCGCGACGGCAAAGCCATGCACCTTGCAGATCACGGGCTTCATCGCGCGCCACAGGGACATGAACGCCTGCGTATTCTTCCACATGAAGGCGTAATCCTTCACGGGATCCCACGGCATGTCTTGCACCACCGTATTTTCGCTGTTGCCCTCGGCGTAATAGGCGAGGTCATAGCCTGAGCAGAAGGCACGGCCCGCGCCCGACAGTACCATCACATGCACGTCCGGGTCGGCATCGGCGCGTACGACCGCCGCCTCCAACTCCCGGGGCAGGTCATCGTCGATGGCGTTCATGACTTCCGGACAGTTCAGCGTGATCCGCCCGATGCGAGCGTCGCGTTCGTAGAGAACCTTGTTCATGGGAAGCCTCGCTGACCCTGCATCATCCAATGATGGATTGTGTCAGCTTCGGATCGGCGGCATGAATGTCAATGACCATCACCATGCCCATGCGAGCTTTGCCATGACCTATGAAACTCTGAATCT
>CALHLW010000250.1 GCA_938034615.1 uncultured Neomegalonema sp.
CCGCTCATGCACCCGCCCGCCCATCAGCATATGCACGGGCTTGTCCACCGCTTTTCCGACGATGTCCCAGCACGCCATCTCCAGCCCAGAAATGACACCCATCATCGACAAATCAGGTCGATGCGAAAACCCCGCGCCATAGCCCCGATGCCACAGTGCCTCGATGGCGAACGGATCGGCTCCTTCGACAAAGCGCGCGAAGACGTCGGCCACCATCGCCTCGATCACCTTCGGCCCGAAAGTCGCGGCATAGACCTCGCCATATCCCACGACACCACAGGCCGTGGTCAGCTTGACAAAGATAAAATACCGACCCCCGAAGCCGGGAGGTGGGTTCCCGACAGTGAAGGTTTCGAGCGATGCGATTTTCATGGGGAGGCTCCGGCTGGCACGAATCCCGCAACGCTATCCAGACCGATACTTTTACGCAACGGTCGCGACGAAACACTCGATTTTAGATAAAATTTACAATGAAGAACATTCCAGAGGTGACGGAAATCACTTCTAATTTACGTATACTTCGTGAGTTTATGAGAAAGTGGTTCGGGGGCAGAACTGGAGAGCACGCAATGACCGATACACTATTCCTGAACGAGCGGTTCGATACCGATGCTGCATCGTCCTGGGTACAGGATTGCGCCGCCCGATCCGGGTGGTCCGATGAAGAGGCAGAGCGCCTTGCCGCATGCGTTTCCGAAAGCGCGCGAGCCGTATCGGAGCGCGCTTATTGCCTGAACGAGCAGGGACCGGTCTTCGTGAAGCTCGACGTCATGGCCGATGCCGCGACCCTCGAATTGCACCACGAGGGCGCGCTGGGCGACAAGCCCTGCGACTGCGCGGCGGCAAAGGCGGCAAGCGAACAGGTCTCGACGAACTGGAAAGACGCCCAGCTTCGCACTCACCGCCTGAAGATCGCCCGCACCTGAAGATCGAGCCGACCGGATATTTGTCATTCCCGCGAAAGCGGGAATCTTTCGCATCTTCAGAAAGATGCCCGCTTTCGCGAGCATGATGACAGAAGATCAAACCCCGTCCAACGTCTCCACCATCAGATGATCGACGACCGCGCGCAGCGCCTCCTCGCGCTCCGCGCCAGCGTCCAGCGCTTTGGCAAAGACCGCGCGCTGCCGACCGGCACTCGTGCCCTCCGCTGCGATGGTCCGGGCGTGCTCCAGATGCGGCATACAGCCAAGACGCTCCGCATCGGGCATGAAAAGCGTGATGATCTCCTCGATCAGATCGGCCACCGGGGTCATCTGCCCCTTCCCGAGATCGAGCAGCGGTTCCGTCATCCCGTATCGCTGCGCCCGCCAGCGGTTCTCGCCGATGAGAGTATGCGGATAGATGCGCCAGCGCTGATTGCCCTGCCGTAGGCGCAGCAGGAACGACAACGCACATTGGTACATCGCCGCGATGCAGACCGCATCGTCCAGCCGCGTGCACACATCCGCGACCCGCATCTCCAGCGTCGGATATTTCGAGGAGGGCCGCACGTCCCACCAGATCTTCGAAGAATCCTCCAGACACCCGGCATCCACCAACGTCCCGACGAACCGCTCATACTCGGCATAGGACACCATCGAGTCCGGCAATCCGGTGCGCGGCAACGCATCCATCACCGTCAGGCGATAGCTGGACAACCCGGTATCCTCGCCCTCCCAGTAAGGCGACGAGCATGAGAGCGCCAGCAGATGCGGCAGGAAATAGCTGACCTGATTCATCAGATCGATCCGCAAGTCCGGGTCTTCGATGCACGCATGGACATGACAGCCAGAGATCAGCATCCGCCGCGCATTCTGCGCCAGCGCTGCATGAACGCCGTCATAGCGTTCCTTGCGCGTCTGCATCTGCTCGCGCCATTTGGCGAAGGGATGCGTGGAGGCGGCGATGATCGCATACCCATAACCACCCGCAACATCAGAAACGGCGCGGCGCAGGCGGGCCAGATCAGCGCGGGCCTCCTCGGCAGTGTGCACGGGGGCAGAGCCGACCTCCACCTGGCATTGCAGGAATTCCTGCGTCACCTGCGAGCCGATGGCATCGCTCATCGCCTCGTGCAGACCCGGCGCGGGCGAGGCCACCAGATTGCGCGTTTCGCGATCGACGAGGAGATATTCCTCCTCGACGCCAATGGTGAGGCTGGGTTCGTTCATGCGTGTCTCCGTCCTGTCGGCCTAGGAAAACGCCGCGTGCGAGGGCTGTATCGCGGCCCGCCGACGGGCCTTTCGATAGATATCCCACCAATGCCAGAAGATAATCCCCAGCCCCACGATGCAAGGCGTCGCCCAGAGGATCGGCGACAGTGCCAGTTGCGGCGCAATCCTCACGGCCCCAAAGGCGAAGAACGCCGTGTAGACCGAGATACCCGCCCCCACCAATCCTTTGAGATGCTGGCGCAACCATGCATTGCGCTCCGGCGCGCGGTGCAGGATGAACCAAAGGTTCGTGGCAACCGTCGCAAACCCGATGCTGGAAATCCCGATCATCAAAGGCTGCATCTGCGCGATG
>CALHLW010000251.1 GCA_938034615.1 uncultured Neomegalonema sp.
CAACAGCACCGGCGACACTGTGTTTGAGGCTGTCGGCGAGGGCCTTGACAGGGTCATCGCGTCGGCCGACTTCGCCCTCGGTGCCGGCCAGGAAGTCGAACTTCTCTACGCCTCGAACACAGGCGGAGGCATCTCGTTGACCGGCAATGAACTCGACAACCGGTTCTTCAGCAGCAGTTTGGACGACGTCATGTCCGGCGGTGCTGGTGACGACGCCTTCTTCGTCAACGACACCGGCGACACGGTGCTTGAGGCTGCGGGCGAGGGCTCTGACAGGGTCGTCACGTCGGTCGATTTCACCCTCGGCGCTGGGCAGGAAATCGAGGGACTCTACGCCTCCCAGACAGGCGGCGGCGTCGCGCTGAGCGGCAACGAATTCGATAACCGCATTGTCGGTAACGCGGCTGACAATACGATCGAGGGCGGTGTCGGTTCGGACCTGATGACCGGCGCCGGTGGCAGTGATGTCTTTGTGTTCAGTTCCGGTTCGGGTGAGGACACGATCACCGACTTCGACTCCGATGCAGTCGGCGGCCAGGATCTTCTGGACATCTCCGCCCTTGGCGTAACGGATGCAAGCTTCATGGCCGATGTCACGATCTCGCAGCTTGGTGCACGCACCATCCTCGAGATCGGTACCGAAACGGTGAACCTCAACAGCACCGATGCCACGACCATTGACCAGTCGGACTTCCTGCTGGCGATGTAAAGAGGCAAACCAATCCGGCGGTCTGGGATGAGATCGCCGGATTGGAGCAATCAACCGTAGCGGTCTTACGTGGAATCCAGACGCGGAACACCGTGTCCTGCGCGCTTGCCACGCAACTTCAGGAGGCCGTGTCCTGAAGGCCGTGTGTCGGTAATTTGCGGATCGTTACTCTGGCAGTGCATCCACACATGGTCAATTCCCTTCACTGTGAATTACTGTAAAGCGTTCAAAATCCAGAGGAGTTGATCCATTAACATAAAAATCCAGTGGTCGTTACGTGAAAATCATACCATTGGATTTATCGTGATTTGGATGACGTGCGTTACATGAATTTTCTATTATCAATACGAAATCTCCTCTTCGATAATCATAACGTTCCAATTGACTTGATTATCAATACCAGAGCAGATTTTGCGTACTCCAACGATAATCAGGTTGCAGAGTTTCGCCGTCTAAATGCTTTCTCTAATGAACCTGATGTTCCTACTGCTTCTCTTCTGTTATCATCTGTGAATACGGAAGAAGTGGGCATCGATATGACCTTGGAAAATCCCGGAGGGCAGGCACGTGACACCGAATACGTCTCGCGGAGTTATTGGCCCCTGCATCTGAGATTTGCAGCCGCTGGGAGCGTTGTAGTGCTGGTCGGAATGATGCTGATCGGTTGGTGGGTCGGCAGCAAGATCGAGCACTCGTTCACCCGCAACTCGGCGATTTCTACTGCTCTCTACATGGAGAGTTTTATCGCGCCGCTGGCTCAGGAACTCGCCAGCAAGGACGTCGTCTCCCCCGAGACGTCCAGGGCACTGCACGCGCTGGCCCGTCAACCGCATCTGAGAGAACGGGTTCCCTTGATAAAGCTATGGAAGGAAGACGGGCTCGTCGCCTTCTCGACCGATCCAGATCTGATCGGCCAGCGGTTCGAGCCGGAGGAAACCCTGAAGGCCGCTTGGCGCGGTGAACTCACCTCACGGTTCAGTAGCGCCGGCGACGGAGAGCACGCTGATGAGGAATTTGGGGATCTGCCGATTCTCGAAGTTTACAATCCGATCCACTCGGTCTTTGACCCTCCGGCCATTATCGCTGTCGCCGAATTTTACGAAGACGCAACGCAACTGCAAAACGATCTCTTCGATGCACGTCTCCGATCGTGGCTTATCGTTGCCGGTGTGTCGATGGGAATGTTCGCGCTGTTGTTCAGTATCGTCTACCAAGGCAGCCAACTCATCGAGCAACAACGCTCGGATCTCGAAAAACGGGTCAATCAGATTTTGCAGGTTTCGTTGCAGAACGAATTGCTGCGGCGTCGTATTCAGGCCGCCTCGGCACGGGCGAGCGAATTGAACGAACGCTATCTGAGGCGTATCAGCGCGGAACTGCACGACGGTCCTGCACAATCGGTCGCTTTTGCGTCGCTGCGGATCAATAGCCTCGCGCAAGGCGAGAGCGCCGCTGGACAGGAAGCGACGCGGATCAAGTCGGCGCTCGACGAGGCCTTGGGGGATATCCGCAACATTTGCCGTGGTCTGAGTTTGCCGGAACTGGAATCATCGAACCTGGAAGAGGTCGTGACAAGGGCTGCGAGGGCGCACGAAAAACGTACGAACCAGCAAATCGATCTGGTTATCGTGGGCAAACCCGACCGAGAGTACGATCACCCCGCGCGGATTTGCGTCTTTCGCTTTTTGCAGGAGACATTGAACAACGCCAGCCGACATGCAAACGCGGAAGGTATTCGCGTGCTCTGCATCTTCGACCAGGACCAGTGCACAATTACGGTCAGCGACACCGGCCCCGGCTTCTCGGTCGATGATCCAGGACAAGCCTTCGGACTCGGCCTGCGCGGTCTACGGGAACGGATAGAGAGCCATGGCGGCTCGTTTCATATCAACAGCGCGCCAGGCAGGGGCACCACGATACGGATGACCATCGACGCAAAGGAAAATGGCGATGCAAAATGATCCCCTTCGTATCGTCATCGTCGATGACCACCCCCTGTTCCGTGATGGCGTAGCGCGCAGTATAAACGAAAGTGTAGATCTCGATGTCGTCGGCGCGGGAGAGACCGCCGCCGACGCCTTCGCGCTCGTTGAGAAGGAACTGCCCGACATCGTGTGCCTTGACATATCAATGCCTGGCGGCGGGATCGAGGCCGCACGACGCATCGGCACAGAGTTCCCACAGGTGAAGATCGTGATGCTCACCGTTTCGGAAGCTGACGAAGACGTAGCCGCCGCCCTCGATGCAGGCGCACTAGGCTATATTCTAAAAGGCGTCAGTGCCACTCAGCTCAGCGATGCTCTTCTCGGTATTGCCGCTGAGCGATCCTATATCTCCCCTGAACTCGCGGCACGTCTGCTAAACGCAAAAAACTCCCGCATGTCACGGGAAGAGATCGATCCGATCGACACGCTGACGAAGCGCGAGGAACAGATTCTCGAGCTTGTCGCGAAGGGCATGAGCAACAAGGAAGTAGGCGGCGAACTCAACCTGCAAGAAAAGACAATCAAGCACTACATGTCCAACATTCTGCAGAAGCTTCATGTGCGTAATCGCGTTGAAGCTGCATTAATGGCCCGCGAACGGGGTCTCTGA
>CALHLW010000252.1 GCA_938034615.1 uncultured Neomegalonema sp.
CTGCTGACCTATGAGCGCACGGGCATCGCCGGGGTCGCCTATTCCAAGAGCGCGTTCTCGCATCTGAAAAACATCGCCGCGCGCGAGCAATCGGGGGGCAAACCCCTGAGCGACGACCCGATGTTCGCCGCCCGCATGGCACAGGTGGAAATCGACCTGATGGCGATGGAGATGTTCAATCTGCGCATTGTCTCGGCGGCGGGCGAGGGCAAGGCCCCCGGCCCCGAAAGCTCTCTGCTGAAGATCAAGGGCACGGAAGTCCGACAGGAAATCACCGACCTACTGCGCCGTGCTGTCGGCCCCTACGCGATGCCCTATGTGCCCGAAGCCTTCGATGCGGGGTATAATGAGGAACCCATCGGTCCTGACGATGCGATGCCGCTGGCCAAGCAATATTTCAACATGCGCAAGGTGTCGATCTATGGCGGCTCGAACGAGATTCAAAAGAACATCGTGTCGAAAGCGATGCTGGGATTGTGATGATGAGCGACAAAATCGCTTGCCCCACCCTTGATCCCTCCCCGTTGCACAGGGAGGGAGGCGAAATCGGCAAAACCGGTACGATGCAAAGCCCTCCCCGCTTGTGGGGAGGGTTAGGTGGGGCGCGCCACAGGCGCTTTTCGGCAACCGCAACGAGGACATTCTGATGGATTTCACCCTCTCCGACGAACGCCGGATGCTCAAGGAAACGGCGGATCGTTACCTCATCGACACCTACACCATCGACACGCGCCACTCGGCGGCGGCGATGGACGGCGGCTACGACCCGGAACAATGGGTGCAGATGGCCGATCTCGGCCTCATCGGCGCGCTACTGCCGCCCGATATCGGCGGCTATGGCGGCACGGGCGAAGATATCGCACTGGTCTTCGAATCCTTGGGCCGCGCCTTGGTGGTCGAGCCGTTCCTTGCCACGGGAATCCTCGGGGCAACCCCGATCCTGATGGCGGGCAGCGATGCCCAGAAAGCGATGCTCGTCGAACCCCTGATCGAAGGACGCACCACCCTCGCCTTCGCCCATGGTGAGCCGAATGGCCGCTACGCCCTCACCCATGTCGAGACCCGCGCAGAAGAGATCGGGGATGGCTGGCGGCTCACCGGCTCGAAGGCCGTGGTGCTGAACGGTGCAACAGCGGATCACCTGATCGTCACAGCACGCATCGCCGGGGAGGCAACCGACCCGGACGGCATCGGCCTCTTCCTCGTTGCCCGCGATGCCCCCGGCCTCTCGACCCGCAGCTATGGCACGGTGGAAGGGGGTCACGCCTGCGATATCACCTTCGACGGCACCCCCGCCGAAGCCATCGGCACCCCCGATGAGGCCGCGCCGGTGATCGAGGCGACCATTGCCCGCGCGCTTCTTGCTCTCTGCTCCGAAGCGGTGGGGATCATGGAGGTCTGCAAGGACATGACCCTCGATTACCTGAAGACCCGCGCCCAGTTCGGGCGGCCTATCGGCAAGTTTCAGGTGATCCAGCATCGCATGGTCGATCTGGTGCTTGAGATCGAACAGGCCCGCTCGGCGGTCATGCTTGCCGCCGCCCATCTCGATGGCCCGCGTGTGGAGCGCGAGCGCACGGCCTCGGCGGCCAAGAACCTGATTGGCCGCGTCGGACGGCTTGTCGCGGAGGAGAGCATCCAGCTTCATGGCGGCATCGCGATGACATGGGATTACGCCCTGCCCCATTACGCAAAGCGCCTCGTGATGATCGACCACCTGTTCGGTGATACCGATCATCACCTCGCACGATTTCAGCAGGTTTCGAAGGAACGGGCGGCATGAGCGGCGAGATCATTACGAGCGCAGTGGGCGGCGTCCTCACCGTCACCAACTCCGACCCCGCCACACGCAATGCCCTCTCACCCGCCTTCTACGACGGTTTCCGCAAAACACTGGAAAACGCCGCCACAAACCCTGCCGTGCGCGCTATCGTCGTAACGGGTGCGGGGGAGTTTTTCTGCTCGGGAGGCAATGTCTCGGGCCTCAAAGAACGCTCCGAGTCCCTCTACGCCGACCGCCGCAAAGGCGTCGACAAGCTCCACTCCATGATCCGCGCCATGCGCGCCTGCCCCAAACCGATCATCGCCGCCATTGAGGGTGGAGCGGCGGGCGCTGGCGTCTCGCTCGCGCTGGCTTCCGATATCGTCGTCGCGGCGCGCGGGGCCTATCTCTCCGTCGCCTATGTCAAGATCGGCCTGACCCCCGATGGCGGGGCAACCGCCCTGCTCTCCGCCGCCCTGCCCCGGCAACTGGTGTCAGAAATGGTCTGGACCGGCGACCGTATCGGCGTCGAGCGCCTCCACGATCTCGGCCTCATCAACCGCCTGACCGATCCCGGCGACGCCCTGACCGAAGCCCAGGCCTTCGCCGCAAGGCTGGCAACAGGTGCACGCGATGCCATCGCCACGGGCAAAGCCTTGATCGCCGCCGCAGAACACGCCGATTTCGAATCTCATCTCGACAGCGAAGCCGACGGCATCGCAACGGCCCTCGGCAGCGCGGAAGGCCGAGAAGGCATCAGCGCCTTTCTCGAAAAACGCCGCCCGGATTTCTCGTGAACGCCTTGCAATGTCTGAAATGGTCAGTTTTTTGGCCCTTCGTGTCTGGAGCAATCGGTCGAATCAGGTGATGATCGGGCGATATTCCCATTGGCGGAGAAGCACCGGATGGCCCTCGATTCTCCCGAAAGCGATATCGATTTCATTTCGCGGGGCTACGACCCTTCCCCTGCGCGGTCCCTGTCCCTGCGTGCCGAAGCGTACACGCAACCGCAATGGTACGATGCCGATCTGAAGGCGATCCTTGCGAAAACGTGGCAATGGGTCTGCCATGTCGAAAAGCTGCGCGAGCCCGGATCGTATGTGGCGGTGCAGGTCGCCGGACAACCGGTGGCCATCGTGCGCGATGGTGGCGGCACATTGCGCGCCTTCTACAACGTCTGCAAACACCGCGCCCATGAACTGCTTAGCGGCGAGGGACAGGTCAAGCGGATCATGTGTCCCTACCATGCCTGGGCCTACAAGCTCGACGGCCAGCTCATACGCGCGCCGCATACCGAGACGCTGGAGAATTTCGACCTCTCGTCGGTATGCCTCGACCAAGTGCAGGTCGAGGAATTCTGCGGCTTCGTCTACGTCAATCTCGACCCCACCGCCGCATCGCTGGCCGAGCAGACGGGCGACCTTGCCCTCGAAATCAAGCATTGGGCACCGGATGTGGCCGACCTCACCTTCGGCCATCGCCTGACCTATGAGATCAAATCGAACTGGAAGAACGTCGTCGATAATTTCCTCGAATGCTACCACTGCCCGACGGCGCATAAGGATTTCTGCTCACTGGTCGATATGGACACCTACAAGGTCACGACCCACGGCATCTGGTCCAGCCATATGGCCGATGCGGGCAAGGGCACGAACAGCGCCTACGACGTCTCGAACGCCAGCGTGCGCACCCATGCGGTCTGGTGGCTGTGGCCGACGACCTGCCTGATGCGCTATCCGGGGCGATCCAGCATGATCGTGCTGAACATCATCCCGGCGGGGCCGGACCGCACCTTCGAGACCTATGACTTCTTTCTGGAAACGCCCGAACCCAACGAGACAGAGGTGGAGGCAATCCGCTATCTGGACGAGGTATTGCAGGTCGAAGATATCGGCCTCGTCGAGAGCGTTCAACGCGGCATGAACACACCCGCCTTCCAGCAGGGCCGCATCGTCAACGACCCCGAAGGCTCCGGCAAATCCGAACACGCCGTCCACCATTTCCACGGGCTGGTGTTAGATGCTTACCGTCGCGCGGCAGCGGATTGACCCAGTGATGCCCGCTCCGACAGTCCATCGGCTTGCGGGAAACCCCATCATTCGCCCTTTCGCGGAGCGGCGCATGGGAGCCAATCTCAACGGCCCCTCGCTGATCCGCACGCCCGATTGGCTCGCTTGCGCGCTGGGGCGCTATCATCTCTATTTCGCGCATCATCTGGGGACGTATATCCGCCTCGCCTATGCCGATGATCTGGCGGGGCCGTGGCATATCCATGCACCCGGCGTATTGGATATCGCGCAGACGCCGATGCTGTACGAGCATATCGCCTCCCCCGATGTGCATATCGATCACGAACGGCGCGAACTCCGCATGTATTTCCATGGCGTCAGCAGCCCCAATCCGTTCATCGAGCCGGTACAATCCACCTGCGTCGCCCATTCCTTCGACGGCATCACCTTCGCAGCGCGACCCGAGATGCTGGGGCCGCTCTATTTCCGCGCGTGGCAATGGGACGGATACTGGTACGCCTTCTCGCTCTATGGCCGGTTATGGCGTTCACCGGACGGTATCGAACCCTTCGAAGAGCGCCCGACGCGCTCGAACCTGCCTCCCAAGACCCGCCACCTTGCCGTCCTGCGCAAGCGCAGCACGCTCTGGGTCGCATGGTCCGTCACCGGCGACGCCCCCGAGCGCATTTATATCGGCAGCGTGAATCTGTCCGCCGATTGGGCAACATGGAAAGTCGAGAATATCCGCGAACTTCTCCGCCCCGAATACCCGTGGGAAGGGGCCGATTTGCCCGTCGCACCCTCCCAACCCGGCATCCGCATCGAGCCGGTCAATGAGTTACGGGATCCGGGTTTCTTCACGGAAGACGGGGTCGATTATCTCCTCTACTCCGTCGCAGGAGAGAGCGGCCTCGCAATCGCAAGAGTCGATGGTTTGACTATGGGAGAAACCGCATGAGCGGACGCATCGAAGGCAAGACGGCATTCGTAACGGGGGGCGCAGGGGGGATCGGCTGGGCGATCTGCCGACGATTCGCTGCCGAGGGGGCGCGGGTGATCTGTGCCGATATCACCGCGCCGGGCGACTTTCCGCCCGAAGGCGTCGAGCATCGCAGCCTCGACATCGCCGATGAGAGCGCCGTGCAATCGGCCTTCGCGCGGCTGGGCGCGGAGCGGGACAGCCTCGACATTCTGGTCAATGCCGCCGGGATCGAGATCGAGAAGACCGTCGAAGACACGACGCTGGAGGAGTGGAACCGCAGCTTCGCGGTCAACGTCACCGGCACTTTCCTGACGAGCAAGTTCTCCCTGCCACTACTGCGCAAGAGCGAAGGAGCATCAATCATCAATTTCGGCAGTTATGATGGCTTCATCGCCGATCCGGGGCTTGCCGCCTATTGCGCGACTAAGGGGGCCGTCCACGCCCTGACCCGCGCGATGGCCTGCGACCACGGGCCGGAGGGCATCCGCGTCAACGCTATCTGCCCCGGCTATGTCGATACGCCGATGCTGCAATCCTTCTTTACGGGCGAGGGGTCGGGCGGCGACGGCAAGAGCATCGACGATCTGCAACAGGCCGTGCGCGATGTGCATCCGATGCGCCGCTACGGCACCCCCGACGATGTGGCGAACCTCGTGCTATGGCTGGCCTCCGACGAAGCGCGCTATGCCTCTGGGCAGCTTTGGGTGCTGGACGGCGGCCTCTCGGCGCAGGTACAGCAAATGCGTCTCTGAAACAAGAGGTTGACCATGCGCCTTGCATCGAAAAGCGCACTCGTAACCGGCGGACGGCAGGGCATCGGACGCGGTATCGTCGAGGCATTCCTGCGCGAAGGCGCGACGGTGACGACCTGCGGGCGCGGCGACAAGCCGGACGAGTTGTCGGATGCCTGCGACTGGCACCGGATCGACGTGGCCGACCCCGAACAGGTGACGCAATTGGCCGAGGCGGTCGGACCGCTCGATATCCTCGTGAACAATGCGGGAGTACAGGTCGAGAAGACCGTCATGGACAGCACCGATGCCGATTGGGATCTTGTCATGGGAGTGAATGCGCGCGGTGTCTTCAACTGTTGCCGCGCCTTCCTGCCGCTGCTGCGCGAGGGCGGGTCGATCATCAATATCGGCTCGATCTCGGGCAAGGTCGCCGACCCGGAAATGGCACTTTACAATGCTTCGAAAGCCTTCGTTCACGGCCTGACGCGCTCGATAGCCGTCGATCATGGGGCGCGCATCCGCTGCAATGCAATCTGTCCGGGCTGGATCGAAACCGGGATGCTCGATGCCGGATTCGCCCTTGCCGACGAACCCGAAGTCGCGCGCGAGGAAGCCCTGAAACGGCATCCCGTGGGCCGCTTCGGCAAGCCGGACGATATCGCCGAAATGGCCGTCTGGCTCGCGAGCGATGCGGCAGGGTTCGCAAACGGACAGCTTTTCACCATCGACGGCGGGTTGACCGCCGCATCACCCCTCCAACCGGGACTTTCATGATGGCACAGACAGCAATTCTCGGAGCGGGCGTCATCGGCGCAAGCTGGGCGGCGCTCTTTATGGCGGCGGGGCATCGCGTCGCCGTCTACGATCCGATGGACGGGGCAGAACCGGCAGTGCGAGCCATGATCGCGAAGGCCTGGCCGACCCTCGAAGCCCTCGACCTGACGGAGCGCGGCGATGCATCGGCGATCACGTTCCATGCCGACCTCGCCGAAGCGGTCGCGGGCGCGTCCTTCGTTCAGGAAAGCGTTCCCGAGCGCCTGCCAATCAAACACGAACTCTATCGAAAGATCGAGGATGCACTGGAGGCCGACGCCATCGTCGCTTCCTCCGCCTCCGGCCTGACCCTGACCGAGATGCAGGGCGGCTGGCGCAATCCATCGCGCTTCGTGCTGGGGCATCCGTTCAACCCGCCGCATCTGATCCCGTTGGTCGAGGTGATGGGCAATGATCGCACTGCCGATGGTGTGGTCGAGCAGGCGCAGCGATTCTACGAGGATGCAGGCAAAGTCACGATCCGCGTCAATCGGGAAGTTCCCGGCCATGTCGCCAACCGCCTGCAAGCTGCGCTCTGGCGCGAGGCGATCCATCTGGTGAAGGAAGGTGTCGCCTCGGTCAAGGATGTGGATACGGCCATTTGGGCGGGGCCGGGGCTGCGCTGGGCCGCGATGGGGCCGACCATGCTGTTCAGCCTCGCGGCGGGGGACGGCGGCCTCGAAGAATTCTGCAATCGCTATACTGACAGCTTCAACCGCTGGTGGGACGATCTCGGCACCCTGCATCTCGACGCCGACACTGCAAAGATGCTGGTGGCAGGCGTTACCGAAGAGGCTGACTCCGAGGATCAGGCGGCTCTCGCCGGAAAACGCGACGCCCTGCTCGTGGCAATGCAACGGGCAACGCGTCCTTTGCGCGAAACCTGACCCGATATCCGCTTGACTGCCAACCCTCCCCGAGCGTAAAGCAGCGCACCCGGAGGGCGGTTAGCTCAGTTGGTAGAGCACAGTGTTCACATCGCTGGGGTCACTGGTTCGAATCCAGTACCGCCCACCATTTTATCCTTTTATTTCAGACAATTGCCCTTACTGGAAATTATTCGCGATAAGTGGGTC
>CALHLW010000253.1 GCA_938034615.1 uncultured Neomegalonema sp.
GGTCTTAATCTTCGGTGACGACTTACGTTAAAAGATGTCAGTCGTATCCATATCCTGTTCCGCGATCTGGCTTTCGTTCTGGTTCGTCGCGCTGGCGTTGCTTCATCTCCTGCATAAGCTGCCGCTCACGCTTAATGAGCACATCGCAGCTTATTGGAGCGTCAGCCGCTTGTTAGGTTCATCCGTGCGCTCCCGTTCACCGCGACTTTGGTCATGGTCTTGTTTCTCTACATCACGCGAATTGCTGCCAGCATTTTGCTCCCGCGCCTCACGTTCACGGCGAGCGATGTCGAGTTGTCGCTGCTCCCATTCCGAGCGTTCGGGCACAGCGCATAGCGAACAGCATAGGGCTGTGGTTCCGGCGTGGGCAGTTCTGGCTGCTCGTCCTGCTCTATCATCGGCGCTATTGGCTTTTTGCGCGAAGGCTCGGATGCAACGTCGCGCGCATTGCGGCGCTCCCGCATCTGCCGAACCATTGCGCGGAAGTCCATTCTGCGATTTTCGATGCGGGCTTGCTCATCCTCCTGCCTCTGGGTTTCCGCTCGCTCTGCCTCTTGTGCGATTTGCGGCTCGCTAATCTGAGACGGTTCTGGCCGCTCCTGCGATGCGCTTTCGCGGGATCGCTCGATGCCGGACCGACCGGTGATCTTGCTTTCCTCGTGACCGAGTATGGCAATCCATTCTCAGATAAGGCGTTCACCGGGCGGATGCGTTCATGGACAACGGCAGCGGGACTACAGGCCCGCTCGTCGCATGGGCTTCGCAAGTTGCGTGGTGCACTTCTCGCAGAAGCGGGCGCGGCCGAAAAGGAGATCGCCGCTGCGCTTGGTCATACCGATCTTGAGCAGGTAAAGACCTACACGGCGTCGGCTGACAATCGCCGTCTCGTCACTTCGGCGGCGAACAAACTGGCCACAAACAGTCCCACTTCGAGGCTGTAAAATCAGGGGTGGGACGATTTTTCCCGCTAACACCCTGAAATACATTTGTTATTGAATTAGCGTGGTAGGCCCGGAGGGACTTGAACCCCCAACCAATCCGTTATGAGCGGACTGCTCTAACCAGTTGAGCTACGGGCCCGAAGTCTTCATCGAATAGGATGTGGGAAGAGTGGCGTCAACTGTGAGATCGGTGGGGAGGGCGTGCGATTTTCGCCTGATCGACGGACTGGCACGGGACGTGGATGGGTTCGTCGATGGATACGGCGGACGATCTTTCGCAGCGGCTTGAAGCCCTGACGCGCGTGGCACCGGGGGTCGGGGCGATGGTTCTGCGCGAGGGGCAAGTCATTGCGCGGACGGTGGCGGGCGTGCGGATCGCGGGGCGACCGGACCTGGTGCGGTTGGGCGATGCGTGGCATATCGGCTCCTGCACCAAAGCGATGACGGCGACCGTTTTGGCGCGGCTACAGGCGCAAGGGCGTGTCGATCTGGGGGCGGGGTTGGGCGAGGCGCTGCCCGGTGTTCCTATGCACCCGGCCCTTGCCCACATGCCGTTGCGTGCGGTTCTGCGCCATGAGGCGGGCATCCGTCGTGATCCGCATTGGAGTGTCTTTGCCCGATTGCGCGCGACCCGCGCTCCGATCATCGAGCAGCGACGGCATCTTGCCGCGCTGGCGCTGGCTGACAGGCCGCTCGCAAAAGCCGGCTATTCCAATCTCGGCTATATCGTTCTCGGGGCGGTCATCGAAGCAGCGATGGGGATGCCGTGGGAGCGGGCTCTCGAACGAGAGGTCTTCGCTCCCCTCGGAATGTTGGGTGCGGGCTTTGGTGCGCCACTTTTCCCTGCGCCGGTGGGGCATAGTGCCGGGCGCAGCGGTTGGCATCCAAAGCCTCCCGGCCCGTGGTCGGACAATCCGAGGCTCTATGGTCCTGCGGGGCGGGTGCATCTGCCGCTTGCCGATTGGGCGCGGTTTTCGGCGGTTCATCTGGGCGCCGGGCCTGTGGGGTATCTGGCCGCTCCTTTGTTGCGGGAGATGCATCGGGCCGGTCGCACGGGCTATGCCGCAGGATGGGGGACCGGAACCTTGCGCGATGGCACGCCGTTGCTGCGTCATACGGGCACGAATACAATGTGGTTTGCCGATATTCGCTTGCTGCCCACCAAGGGCATCGGCGTCGCGGTCGTCTGCAATGCCTTCAGCCCCGCGCTGCGAGAGCGCGTTCTGGGTGTCACCGACGAGATGGTCTCGGCTTTCCAAATCGCCCCGGATGCGCTAGCCCACACCCGACATTAAGAATGGGCGGGACATGGCGGATCAACGGGACGGAAACGGGCTGACCTATCGCGATGCGGGGGTCGATGTCGACGCGGGCAATGCCTTCGTGGAGGCGATCAAGCCCGCCGTGCGCTCGACCACGCGGCCCGGTATGATGGGCGGGATCGGGGGCTTTGGCGGGCTGTTCGATCTGAAGGCAGCGGGGTTCGATGATCCGATCCTCGTGGCGGCGACGGACGGGGTCGGCACCAAGCTGAAGATTGCCATTGAGACGGGCCTGCACCGTGGTATCGGCGTCGATCTGGTCGCGATGTGCGTGAATGATCTGTTGGCCCAAGGGGCGCAGCCGTTGTTCTTCCTCGACTATTACGCGACCGGCGCGCTCGATCTGGAGCAGGGCAGGGCCATCGTCGAGGGGATCGCTGAAGGGTGTCGGCAGGCCGGCTGTGGTCTGATCGGCGGGGAGACGGCGGAGATGCCGGGTCTCTATGCTCCCGGCGATTACGATCTGGCGGGATTTTCAGTCGGGGCGGTGGAACGCGACGGGGTCTTGCCACGCGAGGCGCGGGAGGGCGATGTGCTGCTTGGGCTGGCGTCCAGCGGACCTCACTCCAACGGCTATTCGTTGATCCGCAAGATCGTCGGCATGGTGGGCCTCGATTGGCATGATCCCGCCCCGTTCGGCGAGGGCACCGTGGCTGAAGCGTTGATCGCGCCGACCCGCATCTATGTGCGCTCCGG
The DNA here is from genome assembly GCA_938034615.1 of uncultured Neomegalonema sp. Classification (GTDB taxonomy): domain Bacteria; phylum Pseudomonadota; class Alphaproteobacteria; order Rhodobacterales; family Rhodobacteraceae; genus JAHDDY01. The sequence continues at coordinate 2,960 of CALHLW010000253.1, forward strand.
GTTGGCGGCGATGAAGCATCCCGGTTTGCGCGGTTTTGCGCATATTACCGGGGGCGGGCTGACCGAGAACGTGCCGCGTGTGCTGCCCGAGGGGCTTGCCGCCCGGATCGACCCGCAGGCATGGCCGCGCCCGCCAGTCTTCGATTGGCTGGCGCGGGAGGGCGGGGTGGACGAAACCGAAATGCGTCGGGCCTTCAACCTCGGCATCGGCATGGTGATCGTGGTCGCGCCCGATGCGGCGGCGGAGGTGCGCGCTGTTCTGGAGAGCGAGGGCGAGAGCGTCTATGAGATCGGCCACCTGCATCCGCGTGACGGGGCGGCGGTCGTCTATGGTTCGCTCTGAGATGCGGGTTGCGGCCTTTATCTCCGGGCGTGGGTCGAACATGCTGGCGCTGGCCGATGCGTGTGCGGTTTCGGATTTTCCTGCCGAGATTGCGCTTGTGCTTTCGAACGTGGTGGATGCGCCCGGTCTGGGCCTCGCAGCGGAACGGGGGATTGCCACCGAGGCCGTGCCGCATCGTCCTTTTGCGGGCGACCGGGAGGCCCATGAGCGCGCTATCGACGCTGCGCTGGAGCGTCATGCTATCGATCTCGTCTGTCTGGCCGGGTACATGCGCCTCCTGACCCCGTGGTTCGTGGAGCGGTGGCGTAACCGGATCATCAATATCCATCCCTCGCTGCTGCCCGCTTTCAAGGGGTTGGATACCCATGAGCGGGTGTTGGAGGCGGGCGCGCTGTGGCACGGGTGTACCGTCCATTTCGTGCGCGTGGCGATGGACGAAGGCCCGATCATCGCGCAGGCCATCGTGCCTGTGGCTGCCGATGACACGGCGGAGTCGCTCGGCACGCGGGTGTTGGTGCAGGAGCATCGTCTCTATCCCCATGCGCTCGCGCTGGTTGCCTCGGGAGCGGCGACGGTCGAGGGCGAGCGTGTGGTCCTGCGCGGGCATCCGCTGCCGGAGCCTGCTATCAATCCGCCGGAGGGTGCGCGATGAATTTCCTGTTGCGCGAGGAAGCGCGGGAGACGGAGCGTCGGACACCGCTGACCCCGGCGGATGCAACGGTTCTGGTGTCGGAGGGGGCATCAGTATCGGTAGAGCGTAGCGCTCGGCGTATTTTCGATGATGCGGCTTATGCTGAGGCGGGATGCGCGCTGGTCGATTCCGGTTCGTGGATGGATGCGCCCTCGGATACGCTCGTCCTCGGGGTGAAGGAGTTGCCGCAGAAGCCTGATGTTCTTGCCGGAAACTACGCTCATTTCGCGCATCTTTATAAAGATCAGCGTGGATGGCAGGATGAGCTTGCCCGCTTCGCGCGGGGAGGCGGCGCGCTCTACGATCTGGAATATCTCACCGACAAGAGCGGTGCGCGGGTCGCGGCCTTCGGGTATTGGGCTGGTTGGCTCGGGGCGGCGCTGGGTCTGCGCGGCTGGTTCCTGCGGGAGCGCGGTAAGGTGGCGGCACCTGTTGAGCCGCACGAATCACGGGAGCTGTTTCTGAGCGAAATCAGAAGTTTGCGTGATGATGCTGCCATGCCGCGCGCGATCATTATCGGGGCCAAGGGTCGGTCGGGGCAGGGCGCGGGCGATCTGTTCAAGGCGATGGGCATCCCTGTGGCACGCTGGGACAAGGAGGAGACGGTCAATCTGGATCGTGCCGCCTTGCTCGACCACGATATTCTCGTGAACTGTGTCTTGCTGCGCGGTCCCGGTCTCGTGCTGGCCACGGCGGATGATCTCGCCGATCCAGCCACGCGGCTGGGTGTGATCTCGGATGTGGCCTGTGATCCGCTGTCGGATTTCAATCCGTTGCCCGTCTACGACACGCCGACAGGTTGGGATGCGCCGTTTTTGCATCTGGGCGGTGCTTGCGATGTCTGGCTTACGGCCATCGATAATTTGCCTTCGCTTTTGCCCCGTGAGGCATCGGAGGACTTTTCGGCGCAGCTTTTGCCGGTCCTGCGCACCTATCCCGAGGACGTTCCGTGGCGGGAGGCCAGAGCGGCATTTGATGTGGCCCTTGATCGTCTGAAAAAAGAATAGCCCCGGAAGGCTTTCACCTTCCGGGGCTACGGATCGATAGGAAGGGGATGCGGCTTTAGTCTGCGCCGCCGCCCATCATGCCACCACGCATCCGGCGCATATTGCGCATCCGGTTCATGCGCTGGCCGCGATTACCGCGCATCATGCGATTACCGCGGTTGCCACGCATCATGCGATTGCCGCCGCGGTTGTTGATGATGACCGTCTGGTTCGACACGCTGCTGCCGCCCGAGAAGCCGCCGAAGAAGCCGCCACCGAAAGTCGGGATCAGGAGAGGCTGCTGATAGATCGGCGCAGGCTGCTGAATGACGGTCGGTGCGGGCGCAGGGGCCGCAACGACATTGATCGTCACGGTGCGGGCCGCTGCGGGCGCGGGGACGGAGACCGTTTCGTAGACGGTCTTCGGAACCTGCTTGTAGGTCGTCGTCGGCACGCTTTCGTAGACCGTCTTCTGCTGTGGTTCGTAGACCGTCTTCTGGCGCGATTCGTACACCGTCTTGTTCACCGTGTCATAGACGGTTTCCTGAACGTCCTTGTAGCCGGTACGTTCGACGTTCTCGTAGACGGTTTCCGGAACCACCTTCGTCACGGTGCGGGGCACTTCCTTGGTGCGCACGCGGCGAACCTGCTGATAGGTCGTCACCGGTACGGTTTCGTAGTATTCCTCTTCCACCGTATCCACGACAGTTTCCGAAACCGTGCGGTCAACGGTACGAGCTACCTGATCGGTGTAGGAATAGGGAACCTGCTTGTTGACCACGCGGGCAACCGTTTCGGCGCGTGTCACGGGAACCTGCTCGGTCACGGTGCGCGCAACCTGTTCGGTCACGGTACGGGCGACCTGCTTGTGAGTCGTGACTGGCACGCTTTCATAGACCGTGCGTGCGACCTGCCGCGTCGTGGCGGCCACGGGTGCGTGATAGGTTGGTGCCGCCGTCGCGACCGTACCGCACGTCATGTAGACCGGCATACCGCAACCACCCGCAATCGCCGGAGCGGCAAACCCGCTTCCGATCACGAAAGTGACTGCACTGAGAAGCCCTGTTCTGTTCATAGTCCATACCTCTGGCGCTATTGTGACGCAAAATAAGACGTCACCTCGAGGTAGACTGACATATTATGGGACAGTTTGTGAAGGGTTTTTCCTAAGTCCACCCTGATTGTCCCAAATCGGATACGCTTCGTATGCAGTTGCTCGCTAAAGTGTCATTTATCGTGCATTGAACGATTGTTTCAGGCGACTGTTGCCGCGCAGCGTGCGCAGGTCTGCGGCGCGTCATGCGTCCCGACATCGGGGAGGATCTTCCAGCATCGGGCGCATTTCTCACCACTGGCCTTCGCAAATGACACCGATACATTCGGGACGTCCTCCAACCGGAAAGCGTCTGCCGGTCCATCGCCGATCTCGACCGTGATACCCGACGTAATGCAGACATCCTCGAACGTCACCGAGCTGGCGGCCTCAGCCATGGCGCCGTCGGTCACGTAGACGGTGGGCGCGGCTTCCAGCGAGGCTCCGATGGTCTTGTCGCGCCGACGCTCTTCGAGTGCGCCAGTAACGACGCGCCGGACATGCCTGATTGCGCTCCATTTCTTTGCCAGCGTTTCGTCGCGCCATGCTTCCGGTGTTTCCGGGATGATCTGGAGATGGACGGAGGAGTCGTTCTCGCCCAGACGGGTCAGCCAGACCTCTTCCATAGTGAAGCACAGCATGGGGGCGAGCCAGATCGTCAGCCGTTCGAAAAGAAGGTCGAGGACGGTGCGACAGGCGCGACGGCGGGCGCTATCGGGCGCATCGCAATAGAGGGCATCCTTGCGAATATCGAAATAGAAGGCACTGAGATCGACCGTCGCGAAGTGGAAGAGGGTCTGGAAAGTCTTCTGGTATTCGAAATCGCGATAGCCCTGTCGCACCACACCGTCGAGTTCTGCGAGGCGATGCAGCATCAGGCGCTCCAACTCCGGCATCTCCCCAACTGGCATACGCTCGGCATCGGAGAACCCGTCGAGCGCGCCGAGCAGGAAGCGGAACGTATTGCGCAGCCGCCGATAGCTGTCGGCCACGGATTTCAGGATTTCAGGCCCGATCCGCTGGTCCTCGGTATAATCGACCTGCATCACCCACAGGCGCAGTATATCGGCCCCGTATTGCTTGATGACCTCCTGCGGGGCAGTCTGGTTGCCCAAGGATTTCGACATCTTCAGGCCGTTCTGGTCCAGCGTGAAGCCGTGGGTTACGACAGTCTCATAGGGGGCGCGACCCGTCGTGGCGCTCGATTCCAGCAGCGAGGAATGGAACCAGCCGCGATGCTGGTCGGTGCCTTCGAGATAGACTGAGGCAGGCCATTTGCCGCCCCCGTCCCGCAGGACATAGGCGTGGGTGCAGCCGGAATCGAACCACACGTCGAGGATATCCGACACCTTGGTCCACTCGGCGGCGTCGTCGCGACCGGCGAGGAAGCGTGCATGGGCATCCTCCTCGAACCATGCATCGGCTCCCTCTTCGCGGAAGGCTTTGAGGACTCTGGCATCGACTTCTGCGTCGCGCAGGATTTCGGTCTGTCCCGGCCCCGTCTCGCGCATGAAGACGCAAAGCGGTACGCCCCAGATGCGCTGACGCGAGAGCACCCAGTCGGGACGGTTCTCGATCATGTTGTAGAGACGGTTGCGGCCCGCGCGGGGAACCCAGCGGACATCGCGGTCGATGGATTCGGTCGCGCGCTCACGGAGGGTTTTTCCCGAATATTCAGTGTCGTCGGCGATTTCTTTGTCCATCGACGCGAACCATTGCGGCGTATTGCGGAAGATCAACGGGGCTTTCGAGCGCCACGAATGCGGATAGGAGTGGGTCAGCTTTCCGCGCGCGGCCAGTCTGCCGACTTCGGCCAGTTTCTTGATGACGGCATCGTTCGCCTTGCCCTCCTTGCCCTTGCGGTCGAGGATGTGCAGGCCGCCGAAGAAGGGCAGGTCGTCGCGAAATTCTCCTGCCGGGCCGACATTGTGGGTCATGGGCAGCTTGTATTTCACGCCGATCATGTAGTCGTCGGCCCCATGCGAGGGGGCGGTGTGGACGAAGCCGGTGCCCGCCTCGTCTGTGACGTGGTCGCCGGGGAGGAGGGGGACGTCGTAATCCCATTCGCCGTTGGCATCGTCAGCACCCCGGAGGGGATGCGCGGTGACCAGACCTGCGAGTTCATCGGCTCCGACTGTGCGGACCTTCTCATAGGCATCGACCCGCGCCGCCTTGAACACATCGGCGGCGAGGTTGTCGGCGACCAGTAGCATGTCGCCCTTTGCCGTCCAGTTCTCAGGCGCGGCATCGGTGACGTGATAGAGGCCGTAGGAGATCGTCTCGCTGAAGCAGATCGCGCGGTTCTGGGGGATCGTCCATGGGGTCGTGGTCCAGATGACGACGGAGGCACTGACTAGATCTGAAGCAATTGGAAGTGGCGACACTTGCGGCGATGGTGCTTGAGCAAACATTTGCGGCGATGGTGTTTGAGCAAACATTGTCGGAGTTGGCGGTTTGGACTTATCCCCATCCTCGGTCTTCAACGGATCCGGGATTTCCTTTTCGGCGACCGGGAACTTTACCCAGATCGTGTGGCTCTGGTGGTCGTGATACTCGACCTCGGCCTCGGCCAACGCGGTTTTCTCGATCGGCGACCACATCACGGGCTTGGACCCACGATAGACCAGCCCGTTATCGACCATCTTCAAAAACTCTTCAGCAATAACGGCTTCGGCCTGAAAGCTCATGGTTTCATAATGGCCGGGCCAGTCGCCGATGACGCCGAGGCGCTGGAATTCTTCCATCTGCAAGCCGATCCACTCACCGGCAAATTCGCGACACTCCTTGCGGAGTTGATTGACCGGCACCTCGTCCTTGTTCTTGCCCTTCTTGCGATATTTTTCCTCGACCTTCCATTCGATGGGCAGGCCGTGACAGTCCCAGCCGGGAACATAGCGGCTGTCGTAGCCCATCATCTGATGAGATCGAACGACAACATCCTTCAGTATCTTGTTGAGTGCATGGCCGATATGCAGATTGCCGTTTGCGTAGGGAGGGCCGTCGTGCAGCTCGAACGGCTCACGCCCTGCCGCCGCTTCGCGCTGGGCCTCGTACAGCCCGATCCGATCCCAATGGGCAATCCATTCCGGTTCACGTTTGGGCAGGCCTGCCCGCATGGGGAACTCGGTCTTCGGCAGGAACAGCGTGTCCCGGTATTCGGGGGTCTCGGCCATGGCTCGCATCTCGACTTGGGGAGCGGGATTGGCCCGTCTGGCGGGCGAGGTTTGTATGGCGGGGAGGGCGGGGAAGGGCAAGTCCCGTGATTCACGAACCGGGTCGTTTGAACGTGCAGTGCTGTCTGACAACCGTTGCGCTGTTGCATCACTCGTCCATTGCAACGCCTACGGAAGGCTGGGTGAAATCGTTGAATGACTTCAGAAATCACTTTAACTAACGCGAAAAGCTGTTTTGTATTGCGTAGTTGAAAATTTTTCTTAATGTAGGATGTTAGACGAGGGGGCGATCAACGATCCCTTCGGCAACACGAGGATCGAGTAATGGATAAATTTCTGAAAGTGACATCGCCTCTCGCGCTCGTTGCCGGGATGGCTGGTTTCGGGCTGTCGGGCAGCGCGTATGCATCCGGCCCCGGCGATTACGCGAACAACAGCCAATGGGTTACGCCCCCGATCGTGGCGACCGCGCCATCGGCGTCGGAGCCGGTCTGGGCCGATCTCGGCGGATCAGCAGAGGCCGTGGCGCAGGCTCCCGAATACGAATACCTGCCCCCGGCAGAGACCACCGTGCAGGCCACCCCGCTGGCCACGCCGGAAACCTCTTATGCCGAAACACCCACCACGGCAGCATCGTCTTCCGGGTATGAGATCACGTCGCCTTCCTACGGGACGACGCAGACCTATAACGGTGTTGCGCCGCATCCGCATCCTCATGGCAGTGTTGCGCCGCATCCCCATCCCCATCCTCCGGTGCAGACCTACACGCCTCCCGTCTATACGCCACCGACCTACGTTGCGCCGCCCGTCTATCGGCAGCCGGCTCCTGTCTATCAGGCTCCGCAGATCGTTGAGAAGCGAGTGCCGGTTTACCAGCCGCCGCAGATCATCGAGAAGCCGGTCTACCGGGATCGTCCTGTTTATCGCGACCGTCCCGTCTATCGGGATCGCATCGTCGAGAAGAAGGTCTTCGTGGACCGCCCCATCGAGCGTAAGGTCTATGTGAATCGTCCGATCTATATCGATCGTCCGGTTTATGTTCCCAAGCGTGTTCCGGTTCCTGTGGACCGTCCGGTCCCCGTGGATCGCCCGGTCTATGTCGAGCGCCGCGTGCCGGTTCCCGTCGTGCAGCGTGTTCCGGTTCCGGTGGATCGTCCCGTCTATGTTGAGAAGCGCGTTGCGGTTCCCGTCGTAAAGCGGGTCGCGGTGCCTGTTGATCGTCCGGTCTATGTCGAGAAGCGCGTTGCGGTTCCTGTCGTACAGCGTGTTCCGGTTCCTGTTGATCGTCCTGTCTATGTCGAAAAGCGCGTTGCGGTTCCTGTGGACCGTCCGGTTCCCGTGGATCGCCCGGTTTATATCGACCGTCCGATCCAGACGCCTGTCTTCCAGTCGGTTGCCCAGAACTTCGGCGGCTGCGGCGTTGCAGCGGCTCCCGTCACCGTCACGGCCCCTGCGTATAGCGGTTGCGGCGGTTATGGCCATGGAAGCTACGGTGGTCATGGGAACTACGGTTACGGCAATGCTTATGGCACGTCGTCCTCCTACATCGAACCATCGTCCTATACGGCTCCGGTGGTGAGCGGCGGCTATGAGTACCATGGTGGCGCAGCATCGTTTGGCGGTTATGGGGATCTTGGCGGCTTCGGCGCTCAGGATTGCTGCACCGGTTACACCGGCGGCACGACCTATGGCGGCTATGGCTTCGGCCACGGTTTCGGTGGCGGTCACTCCAAGGATGCCTTCAAGCACATCTCGGAGCGGATCTCGAAGATCTCCGCCCGCATCGCGGACGGCCAGAACTCCGGCGCGATCACGGCAGCGGAAGCGGCCAGCCTGCGCACGAAGATCCAGACCGTCTCCAAGGAGCTGACCTCCGCCCGCAAGGACGGACGCTTCGAAGAGAAAGAGATCGAGGTCGTCGCGGCCAGCGTTCGTCAGCTTGCCCAGCAGATGAAGCAGGCCAAGCATAACGAAGACTTGGTTGCGCAGTACGAAAAGCGCAACGAGGAACTCGCAAAGCAGTTCGCCAAGGGCCATCATGGCGGCGGCCAATATGGGGTAGGCGGCTTCGGCCATCACGGCATCGAGGCGGCGCATATTCGTCCCCATTACGGTGCGGCGAGCGCCTTTCTGCCAAGCGCGCAGTACCCGGCTCTCCAGCAGGCGCTTCCTTTCGCCTATGGCTGGGGTAACGGCGGCCTGCCCGGCTTCGGCAGCTTCTGATCCTTTCCTCTCCCGCTACGGCGGGGGAGGCTTCCCGGAGTCCTTTGTGGACGCACCGATGTTGACACCTTGACGGCGCAGGAAACTGCGCCGTTCTTTCGTTTTCGGGTAGAGGATCAGCTTGCTGTCATGCCTGCGACATCGATCTCATCGGGGCGCGAGATGCGGCGGCGCAGGAACCAGGGCAGGCGGCACCAGCGCGGCTCCAGATCCTCCGGCACCCCTTCTTCGCGCAGGGCCGGGATCGACCAGCGCGCCCGATCGCGCAGGATCGCAGCGTAGAGATCGAGCGTGCCGGGGCGATTGTATACGCCCCAGTGACAGGCCCGCCGTGCCTCCCCACCGATGACCGCGCCGCGTTCGGCCAGCCATTGCTGAGTATGGGGATGGTCGATCTGCATATCGATCCAGTTGCGCCGCCCTTTCCCGAGGCCCGATGCTCCGATGCCGATCTTGCGGCGCAGGGGCATCGCGGGCGCGAAATGCTCCAGCAGGGCGTCGAATACGTCATTCTCTCGGGCAAGCATCGCAAAGACGCACGGCCCGCCCCGGCGCGTCACGGAATCGACATCGGCGAGTGCCCCGCGTGCCACGAAGGCCAGTTCCGCTGGCCCGAGCATGATCGCGCGGCCCATGGCGTCGAGCAGATCATGGCGACGGCGTTCGGCGGCGAGGCGCATCGCGCAGAGGACGACCCGTGCGCCGAGGCTGTGGGCGACGAAATCGATGGGTCGGCCCGGATGCACGCGGGCGAGCAGCTCGACGGTCCGCAGGAGTGCCCGCCCCGCCCGCTCGGCATTGGCATAGGCGGAGCAGAACCGCCCGAACCGCGCACGGGGGCGGCTCGGCCAGCCGAAACCGACGCACAGGCCCTCGCGCCCGGTGGTATCCTCCGGCGTGAAGCCGAGGCCACGGGGCCAGCTTTCGTTCTTCTGCCAGCGATCATTGCGCGGGCGGATCGGATCGAAAGCGAACAGGGTCTCGTGGGGGTTGGCCAAGGGGGCGGCCTGGGGATCGTAGCGATATCCGTGGATCAGGATGACGATGGGCGTTCGGGGCGCGAGGGCGGGGGCGGCCTTGCGGATGGCACCGGAGGTCAGCGCTGGGGCTTCCGCACCCTCCTCGGGGTCATAGAGCCGCGCCGTATCGCCGGTTACCGCTACCCGAAGCATCGCCATATCTGGTGCCCTCCTGTCTCCTGCCGTCAAGTCATCCAGCGTATGGTCCGTGATGGTTTTGTGTCGGAACGGCGACGGGTGTGTCACGAATGACTCCACCTTTTCCGTCGTTT
>CALHLW010000254.1 GCA_938034615.1 uncultured Neomegalonema sp.
CGAGGGGGGTATTCGGCCTGTGCCTCGGCAATGTCTGCGGGGCCTGCGGGAGATGTGTGACGAACACGGCATCCTGCTGATATTCGATGAAATCCAGTGCGGGATGGGTCGGACCGGCAAGCTGTTCGCCCATGAATGGGCCGGGGATGCCGCGCCAGATATCCTCGCGAGTGCGAAGGGGATCGGCGGGGGCTTTCCGCTCGGGGCCTGTCTGGCCAAGGAACGCGCCGCGTCTGGCATGACCGCCGGGTCGCATGGCACGACCTATGGCGGCAATCCGCTGGCCATGGCGGTTGGCAATGCAGTCATGGAAGAGATGACCGCGCCGGGCTTCATGGAGCATGTGATCGAGATGGCGGGGCTGCTGCGCCAACGTCTTGCGGGGCTGGCCGATGAATTCCCCGATATCATCGAGGAAATACGCGGCGAAGGGCTGATGCTCGGCATCAAACTGCGCGAAGGCGTGGTCAATGGCGCGCTGGTGACAGCGGCCTTCGAGCGACGTCTGCTCACGGTGCCTGCCGGAGACAATGTCGTGCGCATCCTGCCACCGCTGATCGTGGAGGCCGAGCATGTGCGCCAAGCGGTCGATACCCTGACCGAGGCTTGCACGTCCCTGCGCGACAGCGCAGCGGTCGCTGCGAAGTAGAAGGCTTTCCCATGACGAAGACACCGAACAACCGGCCCCTCGGGGCCGGACAGGGACGGCATTTCCTTGATCTCCACACGGTCGAGCCGTCCGACTTGCGCGGTATTCTCGATGACAGCCGCAGCCGCAAGAGCGCGCGCGAGGGGTTGGGGCAGGCGGCGCGCGATGCGGATGCGCCGCTGGCGGGCAAGATGCTGGCGATGATCTTCGAAAAACCCTCGACCCGAACCCGCGTCAGTTTCGATGTGGGGATGCGGCAGCTTGGGGGAGAGACCATCGTGCTTTCTGCCGCCGATATGCAGCTTGGGCGCGGGGAGACGGTGGCCGATACGGCGCGCGTCCTCTCGCGATATGTGGATGCGATCATGATCCGCTGCAATGCCCATGACACGCTGCTGGAGCTGGCCGAACACGCGACCGTGCCGGTCATCAACGGCCTGACCGATGACAGCCATCCCTGTCAGATCATGGCCGATGTGATGACCTTCGAGGAGCATCACGGGCCGGTCGCGGGGCGCAAGATCGCCTATGCGGGGGACGGGAACAACGTTGTCTCCAGCCTGATCCATGCGTCGGGGCAGTTCGGGTTTTCGCTCGATATCGCCTGCCCGGAAACCCTGCGCCCCGATGCGCGCGCATTGGAATGGGCGAAGGCGAACGGAGCGGCGGTGCGGGTGCTGGACGATCCGGCGGAAGCGGTTGCCGGGGCGGATGCGGTCGTGACCGATACGTGGCTGTCGATGAACGATAGCGACGATGTGCGCGAGCGACGGCACAACCAGCTTGCGCCCTATCAGGTCGATGCGGCGCTGATGGCAAAGGCGAACCCAGAGGCCGTCTTCATGCATTGCCTACCCGCCCATCGCGAAGAAGAAGCCACGACGGCAGTGATGGACGGCCCGCAATCGGTGATCTTCGACGAGGCCGAAAATCGCCTGCACGCGCAAAAGAGCATCCTGCGATGGTGTTTGGGGTGACGCTTTCGTGAGCCGCGCTTGATCCGGATGGCGCGGCGCGCATCTCCTTGAAGACGACACCCGATTTCAGGAGACTTTAACCATGCCCACCGCCCTCACCGCCGGTTCCGCCTTCCCCTCCATCACCGTGCCGAAAGCCGGGGGCGGAAACCTTGACCTGGGAGGGTCCGGGGGCGAATGGCGCATGGTGATCGTCTATCGCGGCAAACACTGCCCGCTTTGCGCAAAATACTTCAAGCAGCTTGAAGGCATGAAGGGGCGGTTCGCCGAGTTGGGCGTGGAGGTCGTCGCGGTCTCCGCCGATCCCGAAGTTAAGGCGCAGGCGTTCATCGACGATACCGGAACGACGGTGCCGATGGGTTATGACCTAACCCTCGATCAGATGGCCGAACTCGGTCTCTATATCTCGGACCCGCGCTCACCCGAAGAGACCGACCGACCTTTCGCAGAGCCGGGGCTGTTTGTGCTGAACGGCGAGGGCAAGGTGCAGATTCTCGATATCTCGAATGCGCCGTTCGCGCGGCCCGATCTGGAAGTGCTTGCCGGGGGCATCGGGTTCGTGCGTGATAAAGGGTATCCGATACGAGGCACTCACTAAAGCAAATTGCATTCAAGTTGAATCGGCTTTCGCTGCCTCTCGCCTGACGGCTCGAACACTGCGTGTCGCACACGAAACCCGATACTTCGTTCAATCTAAATGCAAATTGCTTTAATCGCCGGGCATGACCCGCTTGAGGTCGCCCGGCACCACGTTGACCGCGCGGCCAAAGAGCCGTTTGTCGCGCAGGCTCGAATACGCCTTGTTCGCCATGCCGAGGCGCAGGATATCGGCGTCGTCGAGGATGAGGTCGCGCTCGTTGTAGACTTCGATCTCGTCCATTGAGGTGCGGTCTGCGAGGCATCCGGCCAGCATCGTGTCGTACCAGCCGCGCACGATCTCGTCTTCGCGCTCCTGCGCCCGCGCCGTCTTGACCGAGCGTTCGGCAAAACGGGTAAGCTGATGCAGGAAGATCGAGGAACCGGGGGCGACGTAGCGTTCCTCGCCCGCACAGAAGAGAGCGACGGCCGAACTGCCAACATCGGACATCGCGACGGTGACGACCTTGATCGGCAGGGAGCGCAGGACATTGACGGCGAAGCGCGCAGCATAGACACGGCCTCCGCCCGAGCTGATATTGATCTGCAATTCATCCGCGCCGACCAGAACTGCGTCCTGCCCCGCCCGAACGATCTCTGCCATCGAGGCCGAAGTGACGGGGCCGAGGAAGTTGACGATCATGGTACCACCCGTCTTCGGGCGTGCAGAAGGTTTTGCCTCCTGCGCGATGGCCGGGGTCGTCACAAGACCGACGCAGAGAAGGAACACACCGAACGGTCGGATCATGGGAATACTCCTGTAAACTATAACGGAATTACGGATTCACGCTGCCATCCGGCGCAATCGGGTGAGCGGCAAGGCGGCGACCCGCGTGCCAGTGAGGACGACGCAGGCATCGCGGTCGAACAGCGGCTCAAAAGCCGGATCGAAAACGTCCAGCCCTCCGGTAAAGGCTCCGAAGGCAGGCAGGACGATACGGTCGGCACTCGCGAGAAAGCACTTGCGAGCAATGCGCCGCCCCCGGATGCGCAAGCTGGCCTTGGGGTGGTAATGCCCCGAAATCTCGCCCTGCGCTCCCGGCTCCGCAATATGGCGTAGAGTGAGGGGGCCGAGTGTGACTGTGTCGACGCTCTCGCCGCCCAGTCGCGATGGGGCGGGGTCGTGGTTGCCCGTCACCCAAATCCAGCGCCGCGCCTCAACGAGCGCGTCGATGCGCCCACGTGTCGCGTCATCCAGCCCCGCAACGCAGGCCCCATCGTCGAAACTGTCGCCAAGTGTCACGACACAGGCCGGATCGAGGGCGGCAATCTCGCCCTCCAGCCGGTTCAGCGTCTCGGTATTCTCGTAGGGCGGCCAGAAGCCGCCGCCCCGGCGCGCATTGCGCTCGGACTTGCCCAGATGCAGGTCCGAGACAACGAGAGTGCGCGATCCGGGTATCCACAAGGCCCCGCTTGCGCGCGGCTCCACCGGCTCGTCCAGCAATCGCAGGGTCAGCGCATCGGTCGTCATAGTCTTCCGCCGGATGGATCGGTCGCTTTGGAGCAAATTGCATTCGGGTTGAACAGAGTATCCGGTTTCGTGTGCGACACGCAGTGTTCGAGCCTGTAAGGCGAGAGGCAGCGAAAGCCGATCCAACTAGAATGCAAATTGCTATAGGTGCAACGTGCCATAGCAGGACAGGAACGCAAAGGGAACCCATCTTCACGATGAGTGGGTCACTTCGAAAAGCAGAAGCTCACCCCTCGAACCGAAATGCAGCGGAGTGGAATTCCTGCCGTCGCCTACTGGCGTCTCGGCGATACCGAAACGCATGACAGCTTGCGGGACGGCACTTTCGTAGATGTGTTGCGGGTGCCGTACAGCCGGAACGATATTGATATTCTCGTGGGGTGCATTGCCTCCGGCGCGTTCAGGGGCGCAGAGGCGATCAACTCTATCGTCACGCCGGCGGAAAGCGCAGGTCAGCAATTAGGGCATGTGCGTGTTCTGGTCGCCGACGATACCGAGTGTAATCGATATGTCATCGAGGAAGCACATCGCTACGCAATCTTTTCTGTCTCCTTCCGGCGATCCTCTTCCGTCATCCTTTGCAATGCAGCGAGGGTGAGTTTTCGAAATGACCCCCTACGCTCTTCGAGATCCCGGCAGAGCCGCAGCATGGTTCTGGCTCGGTGCGGCCCGAATCATAAAGGCGTTTACGCGCTTTCTCTTCGGAGTATGTTGCAATAGCATACGCTATCGTCCCCCGCACCGGAGATCGACTGTGCCACAGACCATCGAATTTGCGCATGACGGCGATGTCAGCCCGCCGCTGCGGCGTCTGGGGCAGTCCGTGCTGCTTTCCACCGACGAAATCGATTTCTTCGAAAACATGCAGCAGAACCGCGCCACCTATGGCAAGGGCGAGGCGCTGATCTCCGAGGGTGACGAATTCCAGTGCTGCTTTGCGATCCGGTCGGGTTGGGCGATTTCATACCGGGTCACGATGGCCGGACGGCGGCAGATTCTATCGGTCTACCTGCCCGGAGATTTCATCGGGCTGCACATCAATTTCCACCGCACCGCGATCTATACCGTGGCCGCCCTCAACAAGGTGGAAGCTGCCTTGATCGAGCCGATGCGCCTGATCGATATCCACCAGCGATACCCGGTTCTGGCGGCGGGACTGGACTGGGCCGCCGTGCGCAGTTCGAATATCCTGAGCGAGCATAACGTCTCGTTGGGCGCACGGACGGCGGAGGAGCGCATCCTGCATTTCTATCTGGAGCTTTGGTGCCGGTTGATGCTGGTGGGGGAGGCATCGAGCGACGGGTTTCACATGCGGATGACGCAGGAGCAGGTGGGCAATGCCCTCGGCCTGTCGGTCGTGCATGTGAACAAGAAGCTGAAAGCGCTGTGTCGCGAGGGAATCCTCGAAATCGACGGACGCATGATCAGCGTGCCGGATGTGCGCACGGCAATCCGCAGGGCGGATTTCGACGCGGCCTTCCTCGATACATTCCGTATCGCGAACGGCGCTTCGAACCGCAAGAACGACACCCGTGACCTGCTCGAACAGATCGACGAACTGACGGAAGAGATGGCGGAACGCCGACGCGAAAGCGCCGACGCCCATACTTCGTCGTTCAGTCGTTGAGGACGAACGTGACCTTCATGCGGACCATGTATTTCTTGATCTTTCCGCCTTCGCATTCAAGCTTCTGATCTTCGATCCACGCACCCTTTACGTTCTTGAGGGTCTTGTGCGCGCGGCCAATACCTTTCTTGACGGCATCGTCGAAGCTTTTGGACGAGGTGGCGGAAATCTCGGTGATACGGGCGACGGACATGGGCTTCTCTCTCATGTTATGAAGACGACAGGTGTGATCCGCCTTTGGTTAACAAATCGTGTGGACGCATCAGCGCGGCGGCGTGCAGGATATCGAACACCGGCAGGCCGGTCGCTCGGCGGATGCGCTTCACATAGGGAGGCAGGTTCGTACATTCCAGAAGCACGGCTCCGATTTCCGGGTGTTCTGCGATGAGAGAGTGGGTAGCGGTTTCCACGATGCTGCCGATTTCCTCTGGGTCGAGGGTGTTGGCTTGCTTGTGTTTCGGGGCAAGGATGAGGCGTTGCCATGCGCCCTGCCCTTCCAGTCCGGCAATGCGGACATGTTCGGGGGTCAGGCCGCAGGCGTGCAGCAGGGCCGGGGTCAGAGCGCGGGAATCGGCAGTGAGGATGCCTATGGGGCGTGCGTCGGTCATACTGCGAATGAGAGGGCCAAGGGAGAGGGCCGAGGCGATGACGGGGATGCGGACGGAGGCGGCGAGGGTCTGCTGTGCATGACCGAGAAACCCGCAGGAGGTGACGATGCCCCATGCGCCGTTGGCCTCCAGCTTTTGTGCGCCTTGCACGAAGGCAGCGACCAGTTCGGGGTCGGGCGGAGCGCCGCGCACGATGCGGGTGACATCGGCATCCTGCACGACATGAAAGCGAACGGGATGGGGATAGCTGTCGGGGCTTCCCACATCGCCGGGAATGCGCGGGAAGGCGGTGTCGAGCATGAGGATGCCGAGGAAGGGGGTCATGGGGAGAGATCTCATTCCCTTCTGCTTGTCATTCCCGCGAATGCGAAGATCTCGCTGTGTGGAGAGAGATTCCCGCATTCGCGGGAATGACAAACGTGAGCGACCATCAATCCTCCTCCTCCCCAAGCCCCACGATGGAGAGAGGCTGGGCGCGAATGCCCTTCGTGCCGCACCAGTACACCAGCGCGTCTTCGCGGCCATGCGTCACCCAGATGTCCTCAGCCCCGGTGGCGATGATGGTGTCGCAGAGTTCGTCCCAGTCGGCATGGTCGGAGAGGATGAGGGGTAGCTCGACGTTCCGCTGCTTGATGCGCTGGCGCACGCTCATCCAGCCGCTGGCCATGCCGGTGAGGACATCGGGCAGCCGCCGCGCCCAGCGGTCGGCGATGGCCGAGGGCGGGGCGAGGGTGATGCCGCCGCGGAAACGGTCCTTGTCGCCCTTGGCGGTGGCATCGGGCAGGTCGCCCATGGCGATGCCGTGGCGGTCGTAGAGATCGCACAGCTTGCGCAAGGCTCCGTGGATATGGATGGGGGCGTCGTATCCTGCCGCGCGTAACTCCGCGATCAGGCGTTGAGCCTTGCCGAGTGCATAGACGCCGATGACGTGACTGCGATGGGGGAATGTGGCGAGGGAGCGGAGCAGCTTGTCGATCTCGGTGCGGGCCTCCGGGTGGCGGAAGACAGGCAGGCCAAAGGTGGCTTCGGTGACGAACAGGTCGCAGGGGACCAGCTCGAAATCGGCGCTGGAGAGATCGGGGCGGCATTTGTAATCGCCGGAAACCACCGCGCGACGTCCCTTATGCTCGATCAGCACCTGCGCAGAGCCGAGGACATGACCGGCGGGGAAGAAGGTGACATCGACATCGCCGATGCGCTGCACTTCGCCATAGGGCAGCCCCTGCGTCGTTTCGAAGGCGTTCTCGCCATAGCGAGTGAGGGCGATCTCGACGGTCTCAGGCGTGGCGAGCATGGCTGTCGAGCCAGCACGGCAATGATCCGCATGGCCATGGGTGACGACCGCCTTCGCCGCGGGCTTATGCGGGTCGATATGAAAGCCCCCCTGCGGACAGTAGAGGCCTTCGTCGGTCAGGGTGAGGAGGTCGGTGGCGTGCATGGAAGGGAGATAGGGCGCGGGGCGCGTCTGTCCTGTCCAGAAAAAAGCCCGCCCCCTTCCAGAGGCGGGCCGTCTACGCGGTTACAGGTTTACGAACATTGAACTCCGGCGGATCAGCCTTTCGGAGCGTAGTAGCGGTAGACATAGGCGGGAGTGATAATGGAATCCTCTTCCACCGCCGTCGTGAACCACTTCGTACCGTAGAGTTCGTCATAGCTGACGACGCCATCACCGTTGGTATCTACCGAGGTATAGACGGTCTGGTTCACCGAAGGAGAGACTTCCATCAGCTCGTCCGCATCGATCAGGCCGTTGCGGTCCCGGTCGATGCCGGTGAAGTAGCTGCGCTGGACCGACACGGTGCGGGTCGGGATCGTGATCGCGCCGCTGTCGTAGTAGCGCACGACCGTCGGCGAGGAGAAGAACTCGTCGTAGCGGATGAACCCGTCGCCATCGACGTCGATGCCCACTGCCATCGGGACAGAGAACACGACCCGCACCGTATCGTTCCCGCAGGGGAAAAATAAATTTCTATTCAAATTCAAAAAGTTAACGAATATGTCTGTCGCAAGGTGAAAATCGTCTCGGTTGAATGCTTTCATCTCTTTTCTCGGCATGGAAGTTCGCAAATTCTGTCCCATCGCGAGATTTCATGCGCGCACTATGTCCTTAGGACACCCCGAAATATCACCGCGGTACATCGCACATCGTCGCTTGAAGGTTAGGGCCACCGCTCCACTTCGATGCACCGAACCCGACATTCCGAGGAGGAGGCGATTCCATGGCCATCACGTTCACCGTCAATGGCGAGGAGCGGCGTGTCGATGTCGATCCTGACACGCCTCTGCTGTGGGTACTGCGCGACGAGCTGCGCCTCACGGGGACGAAATTCGGGTGCGGCATTGCGCAATGCGGGGCCTGCACCGTGCATCTGGACGGCACGACGCGGCGATCCTGCGTTACGCCGGTGAGCATGGTCGAGGGGGCCGAGGTCACGACCATCGAAGGGTTGCAGAGCCCCGAGGCAAGGGCCGTGCAGGACGCCTGGGTCGGCATCGACGTGCCGCAATGCGGCTATTGCCACTCGGGTCAGGTGATGAGTGCAACGGCGCTGCTGGAGGGAAACCCCTCTCCAAGCGATCAGGATATCGACGAGGCGATGGCGGGCAATATCTGCCGCTGCGCCACATATCACCGCATCCGGCAGGCCATTCATACCGCCGCCAAAACGCTGGAGGGTTGAGCATGACCATTCATTCAAACCGCCGCGCATTCCTCAAGGGAACCGGCGCGGGCCTCGTCATCGGCGTTATGCTGCCCGCGATGGCCAAGGCGCAGCAGAAGTCCGGGGCGATGGCCGCGCTGGCGACCGATGAGATCGTCGAGGGCACGTTCGCGCCCAACGCTTTCGTGCGGGTCGCGCCGGATGACACGGTTACGGTGCTGATCAAGCATGTCGAGTTCGGACAAGGTACGTATACGGGCCTCTCCACGCTGGTGGCCGAGGAGATGGACGCCGATTGGGGCCAGATGCGGGCGACCTCCGCCCCCGCCGATGTGACGCTCTATGCCAATACCGCCTTCGGGATTCAGGGGACGGGCGGATCGACCGCCATGCCCAACAGCTACATGCAGATGCGCAAAGCCGGAGCGGCGGCGCGGGCAATGCTGGTGAGTGCCGCTGCCGATCGCTTCGATGTACCCGCTCAGGAGATCACGGTTTCCAACGGCGTGGTCAGCCACGAAGCCTCCGGGCAATCGGCGCGATTCGGCGAGTTGGCCGAAGCGGCTTCGCAGATCGAGCCTCCCGTTGACCCGCAGGTGAAGGACGCAAAGGACTTTGCGCTGGTCGGGACAGATGTGCCGAAGGTGGACAGCCGCGCGAAATCCGATGGCACGGCGCAGTTCACGCTGGATGTCTATCGCGACGATATGCTGACGGCGATGGTGGTGCATCCGCCGAAATTCGGGGCGACGCTTGCCTCGCATGATGCGACCGACGCGCTGAAGATACCGGGGGTCGTGAAGGTCGAGGCGGTTTCGCAAGGCGTGGCCGTCTATGGCGAGAATACCTTCGCGGCGCTGAAAGGACGTGCGGCGATCAAGGCGGAATGGGACGAGAGCGGGGCCGAAACCCGCTCGACCGAACAGATGATGGCCGATTGGGCCGAAGCCGCAGAGGGTGACGGGAAAGAGGTCACGAACAAGGGCGATGCCAAGGCCGCGCTGGCCGAGGCCGCGACTACCCATGAGGTGACGCTGGAATTTCCTTTCCTCGCCCATACGCCGATGGAGCCGCTGGATGCGGTGGTCGAGATCCGCGACGACGAGGCGGAAATCTGGATGGGCTGCCAGATGCAGACGATGGACCATGGCGCCTTTGCCAAGGTGCTGGGGATGCCGCAGGACAAGGTGACGCTCAATACGATGCTGGCCGGGGGGAGCTTCGGTCGCCGGGCTACAGGCGACTCGCATTTCGCGGTCGAGGCGGCAGAGGTCGCCAAAGCGCGGGGCAAGGGGGCGACCAAGCTGCTCTGGACCCGCGAGGACGACATTCGGGGTGGGTATTACCGGCCTCTCACCGTCCACAAGATGAAGGGCGGGCTGGATGCTGATGGTGCGATCACCGCATGGGATCATACCATTGCAACGCAGTCGATCATGGCCGGAACACCCTTCGAGATGATGATGAAGGACGGGCTGGACCCGACCGCCTATGAGGGCGCGCAGGAACTGCCCTATGCCGTGCCGAACCATCGGCTTGGCTGGGCGCAGATGGAATCGCCCGTCTCCGTGCTGTGGTGGCGCTCGGTCGGGCATACCCATACGGCCTATGCGGTGGAGACGTTCATCGACGAATTGCTGGCCAAGGGCGGCAAGGATGCGGTCGAGGGACGTCTTGCGCTGATGGGCGAAGAGCAGGCGCGCGAGGCGGCTGTGCTGAAACGGGTTGCCGATATGGCGGGATGGAGCGGGCAGAAGGGCTTTGGTTTGGCGGTCGCGAAGTCCTTCAACAGCTATGTCGCCGAGATTGCCGAGGTCGAAGACCGGGACGGCGAGCCGCATATCGTCAATGTGTGGTGTGCGGTCGATTGCGGCGTGGCGGTGAACCCCAATGTCATCCGCGCGCAGATGGAGGGAGGCATCGGCTATGGGGCCGGGGCGGCGCTCTACGATGCGATCACGCTGGGCGAAGGCGGTTCGGTGCAGCAGGCGAATTGGGACAGCTACCGGATGCTGCGGATCGGGGAGATGCCGAATATCGAGGTGTCGATCATCGAATCCGAGGCCGATCCGACGGGGGTGGGCGAGCCGGGGACGCCGCCGATTGCGCCCGCCGTGGCCAATGCGTGGCGCACACTGACGGGAGAGCGTATGGCGACGCTGCCCATGGTTCCGATTGCACAGGTTTAAGGGAATGACGATGAGATATCAGATCGCTGCGGCCACCGTCGCCCTTGCCGCCATCGGCCTCGTCGCGGTGAATGCACCGACGGCCCAGACGTCGTCAACGTCCTCGCAATCCCTGCGCGTCGTGCAGGAATTCGACAGCATCGCGGACGAGACGCAACGCTCCGTCGCGCTGTTCGGGGAGATGGCGAAAGTCATCACCCATCCGCGCTGCATGAACTGTCATCCGCGCGACGATACTCCGCGTCAGGGGATGGCGATGGTCAAGCATGTGCCGCCGGTGGTGCGCTATGACGAGAGCGGCTTCGGGGCACCGGGGATGCGGTGCACGACTTGTCACGGGGCCACGAATGTTGCGTTGGTCGGCGTGGGGGGGATCCAGAGCATACCTGGCCACGAGCCATGGCATCTGGCCCCGAAATCCATGGGCTGGATCGGCCTGACGGTGCCGGAAATCTGCGCGCAGTTGAAAGACCCCGGGCGCAATGGCGACCGGACGCTCGCAGATATCCATGAGCATATGGCCGAAGACGGCCTCGTCGGCTGGGGCTGGGAACCGGGTGAGGGACGCGAGCCTGCGCCGGGGACGCAGGCTGGCTTCGGCGAGCTGACACAGGCGTGGATCGATACCGGGGCGCATTGCCCGGAGTGAGGCCGATCGTGGGCAGTCGCCGAAACCGATCATGAGGTTGAGAAGACCTCAAGATATTGGCATTGTTAAAGTGCTGGTTTTTTCGCGTGAAAAATCGCAATGATCACCGACAACCATAAACCGGGAGGAAAGAATGAACGTCCAAGAAAAGCTGAAAGGCATCTCACGCCGGGATCTGTTCAAAGTGGCAGGGCAATACGGCATGAGCTCGACGCTGCTGGCAGCCGGGTCTTTTGGCGGTGCTATGAGCCTCGCCAATCTGGCGACGGCGGCGGAATCGTCCTATGAAAAGCGTTTCGCCAAAGAACCGAAATTCACGTTCAAGTTCGGTGCGGCTGGCTTCAACCAGCGTAACCTGCTTGTAGAACGGGCCGGTTGCCTCGAATTCGCGCGCGACCTCGAAAGCCGCACGGACGGAGAAATCCGGGTCGAGTTTATCGGTGACAACCAGATCTGTGGTCAGGTCTCCTGCGTCGAGAAGACCCAGCAGGGCATCGTCGACATCTACGCCGCCTCCACGCAGAACTCTGCCGGTGGTGCGCCATATCTGAACGTGCTCGATTATGCCTACATGTTCCGTAATCGGGCCGACCAGTACCACTTCCTCTACTCGCCCGCGTCGCAGAAATTGCTGCGCGAACCCTATGAGCGCCGCCACGGCCTGAAATTCCTGTTCTCGCACGCAGAACTGCGGGGCATCCAGCTCGGTCTGGCATGGAAAGACAAGCCGACGGTGACCTCTATCGAGCAACTGTTCGGCACGAAAAACCGCGTCACCGGCACGCAGCTTGGCCGAATCGCCATGACCGCCATGCAGCTCAACCCGACCCCGGTCGCGTGGGAAGAGACGCTCGATGCGCTCAAGCAGGGCCTGATCGACGGGGCGGAAACCTGGGCATCTGCCGTGGCATACGCCAACATGTCGCCGGTTGTATCGCAAGCGGTTCATCTCAACTTCTTCTGCGGTACCGAGCATACGGCGATGTCCGCTGCGGCCTTCGACAAGCTTGGCGGTGAGTTGCAGGACGCGGTTATGGAATCGGCCTACCTCGCACAGGTCCATGTTCAGGCGGCCAACGAAGCCGCGCTGGTCAACACGGTCGGTCAGTCCGATCCGCAGCTTCCCAACACGATCTTTGCCAAAGACAACGTGCGCAACGCATTCCTGTCCGATGCAGAGATCAAGAAGTGCGAAGAGATGTGTTCGCCTGAATTCCAGCCTGCGCTCTGGGAGCAATGGCGCGAGCGCCTCAACGGCTGGTCCGGTGGTCACGACACGTATCAGGAAATCTACGACGAAGTGCGTACCAATACGCACACGCTCGCTGAAAACGTCGAACCCCGTCGTTGGTGGAAAGCATAATCCGTCAGGATTGTCGATAAATCGGGTCGGCCCCCAAGGGGGCCGGCTTTTTTAGATCAGATCACCGGAAAAGGTGGCATCTCGAAAAACCAAGGGAGGGGCGCGGCATGTCCATATGGACTGACGCATGGACAATTATTTCGTCCACGCTGACGGGGGACATCGATTTTTCCGTCGCGAACGCATATCGGTCACCCGCTGCATGGTGGGTCTTTACCCCAATTACCCTGATCGGCGGCTGGCTGGTCCATCTGATGTATAAAAAGAGTCCCTTTCTCGACCGTCATCTGGAGCGGACGATTGTCGTCTGGACCTATATCGTCATCGCTACGATCATCTTCGTCGGTGTCCTGCAACGCTTTGGTCCGTCTCTGTCATGGTGGCCCGAAAGCTGGGGTGATACGCAAGTGCCGTGGTCCACGACGATCCCGCCGCTCCTCTTCATGATCATGGCATGGTTCGGCTGCGCGTTTAACGTCCGCCTGCGGACCCATCTCAGCTTCTCAGAATTCCGCACCAAGATGGGCCGCAAGGGACAGTTGATGAGCCTGATGCTCGATAACCTGCTGTGGATGGGATTCTGCATCATCGTCGTCACCACGACCGCGCGTGTGACCGTGAATACCTATGACAACTTCGCCATCGTTCTGGGCACCGATAACGTCATGCGCTGGTGGTTCATTGCCACGATGCCGGTCTGCTTCGTCATCATGGCGGGTCGCGTGTTCGGCAATATGGTCGAAGACCTCGCCAATTATCGCAACGGCGAACCGATGATAAAACAGGCCGTAATCGGGGGGGATGTCTGATGACCGACGCAACATGGATCACCATTATCTCGCTCGCCGTGACCGTATTGTTCATGCTCGGCACGCCGGTTCTGCTGGTCATCTTTTACTGGGTGGTCGGGTGCAGTTTCGTCATGGGGCTGACCCTCGACAACACCGGCTCCGAATTGTTGAACGTCTTCAAGGATGGCTTTGCTCTCCTGGCGATGCCGCTGTTCATCCTCACGGGTGATCTGATCAACAAGTCGGGGATTGCAAAACGCCTGTCGGATTTCGCCTATTCCTGCCTTGGCTGGATACGGGGCGGTCTGGCGATGGCGGCGCTCGGTGCCTGCGGATTGTTTGCGGCAATCTCCGGGTCGAACTCGGCAACGACGGCGACAATCGGCTCGATGCTGCACCCCGAAATGGTCAAGGGCGGCTATGACGAGCGGTTTTCGGCGGCGACGGCGGCGGCGGGCGGCACGGTCGGGATCATCATCCCGCCATCGATCATCTTCATCGTCTACGGCTTCCTGATGAACCTGCCGATTTCGGACCTGTTCATTGCGGGTCTTCTGCCGGGCAGTCTGATGGTAATGGCGATGATGATCGCCTGTTTCCTGATCTGTTACCGCAACGGATGGGGCTTTCTGATCACCCTCAATCCATGGCGCATCTTCAAGACTGCCGTCGGAGCATGGCTGGGCTTCTTCGCCATCGGGCTAGTGTTGTGGGGCATCTACACCGGCAAGTTCTCGCCGACCGAAGCGGCGGGTGTAACGGTGGGCTTCTGTATTCTGGTTGCCCTTCTTTCCTGGCCGCTGAACAAGGTCATGCGGAACGACCCCACCACGCCGGTTGATGAAAAATCGCTGGCATCGATGGTCGTCGTCGAGGGGTTCACCCCGTTCGATATTCCCTCCATCGTGGTGCGCTCGGCTCAGATCACGGGCATCCTAGCGCCGCTGATCGCGGTTTCGGTGGTGATGCAGCAGATCCTGTCGCTGCTCGGCGCGCAGCAGGTGATCGGCGGCTTCGTGACGAGCATGGGCGGCTACTACCCGGTTCTCTTCACCGCCATGGCCATCGTGTTCGTGGCGGGCATGATCCTCGAATCCCTACCCGTGACCATCATCCTTGCGCCGATCCTTGCGCCGATTGCCCATTCCGTCGGAGTCGATCCCATCCAGTTCGCGGTGATCTTCCTCGTGGGCGCGTCCATCGGCTTCATCACGCCGCCCTACGGGCTGAACCTGTACGTCGCATCCGGCGTGACAGGCGTTCCGTATTTCCGACTGCTCAGATACGCCACGATGTATCTTCTGTCGCTGGTGACGGTCTGGTTCACCGTAGCGCTAGTCCCATCCCTGTCGAAGACCCTGCTGAAAGGGGGTTATCTCTATGAGCACATCCCGATTTGGCTGGACGCGATAACCTTCTGGAATTGATCGAGAAGGAATGGACCGATCTTCGTGGCTTCGACCCTCGTATTGCAGCGACGGGGGACGGTGAGGGCGGGACCGTGCGGTGTTGACATCCCACGGGAAATCCAGTTGTTTGTTCGCGTTATGTTCAGATAAGCGGATTCATTTTGCGACACTGGAACTGGGACGAGATGGTGGAGGCGAATCGGGTGCGGCTGATTGGGCTGCTCGCTGGGCTGTTCGTCCTGCTCGGGTCCGGGGATCGGGTGACGCGGGTCGTCTGGCGGCAGGTTCTGGCGCGGTTGGTGCCGATGGAATCAGCATTGCGGCGGCTGATCTTCGTGATGGCGCGTGATCTGACGGTGACGCTGCCTCCTGTGCAGGCTTTTCCGGGGATGCTGCCGAAGGGGACCGGCGCGGAGCGCAAGCCGGTGTTCCGCCTGACCGACCAGATGCGCGATCCTGATCCAAAGCGCCGGTCTGCGCCGGGT
>CALHLW010000255.1 GCA_938034615.1 uncultured Neomegalonema sp.
GGCATTCCTCTCGGCCTCTTCTGTGCCCGCCGCCCTAGGGTCTATGCAGTGATCCGCCCGATCATGGATTTCATGCAGACAATGCCGTCCTTCGTTTTCATGATCCCGGTGATCGCGTTCTTCAGCGTCGGCAAGCCCGCCGCCGTTATCACGACGATGATCTTCGGTGGCACCCCGGTCGTGCGCCTTACGGTGCTGGGGATGCGGGGGGTGCCGGAATCCATCCGCGAAGCCGCCATCGCCTATGGTGCTTCAAAATGGTATCTGCTCACGAAGGTCGATCTTCCCCTCGCCGCGCCCTCGATCCTTGCAGGGGTGAACCAGACCATCATGCTCAGCCTTGCTATGGTCGTCGTCGCCTCCCTTATCGGTGCAAAAGGATTAGGTGAGGACGTGCTTGAAGCCCTGCAATATTCCTCGGTAGGGCAGGGCATCCTCGCAGGCTTCGCGATCCTCTTCTGTGCGATGATTCTGAACCGGGTGATACAGGGCAAGCGGGACTGATCTTTTGGAGGCCCCCGAACTCCGTACCGACCGGCTCACCTTGCGCGCGCAGGGGGTCGCGGATTTCGATGCGGTCGCGCGTTTATGGGGCGATCCGCAGGTCGTGCGATATATCGATGGGAAACCCCACACCCCAGCGGCCTCATGGGCACGTCTGCTCCGCCAGATCGGCCATTGGGCAGCGTTGAATTACGGATACTGGGCCGTGACCGAGCGGGAGACTGGTGCTTATCTCGGACAGGCCGGTTTTGCTGACCACAAACGCGGTATCGACCCGGCTCTGGATGGCTGGCCTGCCGGAGGCAGGGTGGGTGCTGACACCCGAGGCGCAGGGACGGGGGCTTGCGACGGAAGCAATGGCGGTAGCTTTGGCTTGGGCCGATAGCGAGAGAGATTGGCTTCGCACCTTCTGCATCCTCGATCCGCAACATCGTGCATCGGAGCGTGTGGCCGAGAAACTCGGCTACAAGCGCGTTGGAGTCGTCCAGTGGAACAACACCGAAACACTCGTCATGGACAGGATCTGAACCGTTCAGGAACCGGGCGTGGTTGAGCCTGGCGTACCGATGCGGTCGATCAGGCTCGGGTCGCGCAGCAGATCGTCCACGCTGTAATTCTCGATGCTAGCCGAGGCGGCGGGAGGGCTGACAGGGGCTGGAGTTACAGGAACCATCATGCCGAACTGCGGCTGGGGCGCGATCGTACCCGTATCGAAGACGGTCGGAGCGATGGAGCCGCTGTCGAAAACCGTGATCGTTCCGATATCAGAGGTGCCGTATACGTCATTCGTCGTGGGCGTGACGATAAGCGGATCCAGCGTCGTCGTATCCGGGAAGGCCATTGTGTCATATGTGACTGACTGCGACGGGAACAGGCTTTCGCTCGAACTGCTGAGAATCGGATCGGCGGCGAGTGGATTCGACGAGAAGGCATCGTCGCCTTCGATCACCGTTTCTGTGCGCCGGTTCTGCGCCCATGATGCTTCGTCCGACCCTAGGGCGACGGGGCGTTCCTTGCCGTAGGATGTCTTGTCGAGACGGCTCTCGTCCACACCGACGGCGATCAGATAGCCGCGCGTGGCGCTGGCGCGGCGGTCGCCGAGGGCGAGGTTGTATTCACGGGTACCGCGCTCATCCGCGTGGCCTTCGATCGTCACGCGAACCGCAGAGTTGACGTTCAGCCAAGCCGCCTGTCGGCGAAGTGTCTCGCGCGAGCGCTCGTTCAGTTCGGAGCTGTTGGTATCGAAATAGACGCTCTGGCCGATATTTGAGCTGAAATACTCGGCGGAGTTCTCGTCTGCCGGAATGACGCCCGACGCAGTGATATCCGAGATGTATCGCTGTTCCGCTCCGAAATCGATGTCCTGCAGCTCTGGCAGAGCGGCATCGTTGCTGGGCAGTCCGGCAAGTTCTTCGACGGCGAATGGTTCGCCTACGGCAGGTTCGAAACTGTTACCTGTGGGCGCGGCGGTGGAAGCGAAGCCGGAATCGACCGTTCCACGAGCGCCGCGAGACGGGCCGCGTGTAACCTGCGTACCATTCACGATGGATTCGGTCTTGTTCAGGGGGTCGGGATTGAGCAAGCGCGTGCATCCCGGCGCTGCAAGGGCAACGAGAAGTGTAGCCATGGCAAGCTTGAGCGGGGTCGGGGTCATCACGGTCCTCATGTCACGCATACGAAGCAATACTCCAGACCCGGATATAGTGCAGTCCGGGAAACGGCAAAGGGGCCGCAGCAATATTCGCGCCCGATATACACCGCATACCGGACCGGAACAAGTTGTCGCGGGAAAGTTGATAACTCGTTCAATCAGGGAGTATGAAAGGTGTAAATGGCTTGTTTGCCGTATATTTATCCTGAGCCGCCTAGCTATCGTCTGCGCTGCGCAGGCCGTATGTCGCGAATCCGGCTGCGGCTTCGGCAACCTCGGCCTCCGATAACAGGACCGGACTGCCGAGCGCGAGGGCATGGTGGTATTGACGGGCCAGAGTTTCGAGCTCGACTGCCCGCCACAGAGCCTTTGCCAGCGTTTCGCCCAGCGTGATCATGCCGTGATTGGCGAGGAGGCAGGCGGTGCGCCCTTCCAGCGCGTCGAGTGCCGTGGCCGACAGTGCCGCCGTCCCGAAGGTTTCATACTCCGAACACCGCACATCATTCCCACCGAAGGCCGCGATCATGTAATGCGCCGCCGGTATCCCCCGCCGTGTCATCGCGAAGGCCGTGCAATAGGGCGGATGGGCATGAACGACCGCCTCGATCTCTGGCCTTTCGCGCAGGATATCGCGATGGAAGCGCCATTCGGTCGAGGGCGGAAGAGGGCCATGCCATTCAGGCTCGTCACCGTCCAGGCCACAGCTTGCGAGCGATGCGGGGGTCATTTGATCGTAGGGCGTTGCCGAGGGTGTGACGATCATCCGATCCCCGAACCGGGTGGCGATATTGCCAGATGTCCCCTGATTGATCCCGGCGGCGTTCATCGACAGGCATCCGTCAATGATCGCGCGCCGCATGGCTTCTTCGTCGGGGGTCACACCGTCAGGACCGTCGCGCCGGTGGTCTTGCGCGCTTCGAGCGCCCGGTGCGCCGCGGCCACATCGTCGAGGGCAAAACGCTGGTCAATGCGGATCGATACGTCGCCGCTTGTGACCTTCTCGAACAGGTTATCGGCCATCTCCTGCGTTTTCTCGCGGGTGTTGATGTGGCCGAAGAGGGTCGGGCGTGTGACGTAGAGACAGCCTTTCGGGCCTAGAATACCGGGGTCGAAGGGAGGCACCTTGCCCGACGCATTCCCGAACGTGACCATCAGGCCGAAGGGTTCGAGGCAATCGAGCGAACCCTCCCACGTGTCCTTGCCAACCGAATCGAGGACTGCACGGACGCCGTTGCCGCCGGTCATCTCTTTGACGCGGGCGGCGAAATCTTCGGTGCGGTAGTTAATGGTGAAGGCCGCGCCGTGCTCCTTGGCCAGCGCACATTTCTCGTCGGTTCCTGCGGTGCCGATCAGCGTGACACCCTGCGAGCGCGCCCATTGGCAGGCGATCAGGCCCACGCCTCCCGCCGCCGCATGAAACAGGATCGTATCGCCCGCTTTCAGTTGCGCCGTGCGGTTGAAAAGATATTCGACCGTCAGCCCTTTCAGCATCATCGCCGCGCCGGTTTCGAAACTGATGTCGTCAGGCAGCTTGCAGACATGCATTGCCTTCATCACTCGCGCCTCGGAGTAGGAACCGGGAGGACCGGAGGCATAGGCGACCCGGTCGCCTTCCTTCAGATGCGAGACGCCGGAGCCGACCGCCTCGACGACGCCCGCCGCCTCCATTCCAAGGGTTGCGGGCATGGGTAGGGGATAGAGGCCCTCGCGCTGATAGACATCGATGAAGTTCAGGCCGCAGGCATGGTGCCGGACCCGGATTTCCCCGTCTCCCGGCTCGCCGAGCGCGATCTGGACGATCTTCATGGCGTCCGGTCCACCCGGCGTCTCGATCTGCACGCATTTCACGTCGGCCATGGTCTGCTCCCTGTGTCGAAAAATCATTCCTTGAAGGGTTAGGCATCGCTAGGCTCGCTGTCAAAACGTAAACCTTTTCGGATCATGGCCATGGCGAAATCACCCCGGTTTCTTGTCGTCACCGACCTGCACATGACCGCGCAGCCTCGTGACGGATGCCCGGACCCGGAATCGCGCCTGCGCGCCGGGCTGGCTCATGCTATGGCGGGCGTGCCTAATGCGGAACTGATCCTGCTCTGCGGTGACCTGACCCATTGGGGCGACGAGGCGTCCTATCGCAAGCTGAAGCCGTTTCTGGATGCATTGCCGATCCCGGTGGTCTTGATGCTCGGAAATCATGATGATCGAACGGCTTTTCGGACGGTCTTTTCAGATGTGCCGGTCGATCCCGATGGTTTCGTGCAGCAGGTCGTTTCTCTGGGTGATCATCGCCTCATCACCCTCGATACGCTGATCGTGCGGGGTGAGGGGGAACCGCTCGTCCATGCTGGCGAGTTATGCGCGCGGCGGATGGAATGGCTCGATAACGCGCTGACGGAGGCGAGCGACGCACCCTGTATCGTTGCCATGCACCATCCGCCCCATGCGACGGGGTTCGAGGCCATGGATGCGCTTATGCTGCGCGAGGGCGAGGCGTTTCATGACCTGATCGAGCGGCATGGCAATGTCCGGTACCTGCTCAGCGGTCATGTTCACCGCACGATCTCGGGTGTCCATCGCGGCACGCCCTGGGCCGTGTTCAAGAGCACGGTCGGTCAGATGCCGCTGATGTTCGAGGGAACCGACAGCAAAGTCGAGAACCTCGATCCTCCGGCGTTCGGCATCGTATTCCTGCACGATGATGGTGTCCTTGTGCATACGGAAGATTTTCCGGCGGCGTGAGGCGACTTGCTCCGCATAGCGGTTTCGCCTTATCTCGCCTGCTAGGGAGGAGAGCGCATGGCTGGATTCACGCATTTCGACGAGACAGGGGCGGCGGCGATGGTCGATGTCTCCACGAAGGAGGTGACATCGCGCACGGCCACGGCGCGGGGGCGTATCGTCATGAAGGGCGAGACGCTCGCGATGATCCTCGAAGGCGGGCACAAGAAGGGCGATGTTCTTGGTGTGGCGCGGCTCGCAGGGATCATGGGCGCGAAGAAGACCAGCGATCTTATCCCGCTGTGTCATCCGCTCGGCCTGTCGAAAGTCTCGGTCGATTTCCACCCGAACGGCGAGGCCAGTGCCATCGATATCGAGGCCACCGCCAAGGTCACGGGCCAGACGGGCGTGGAGATGGAGGCGCTGACGGCGGTGAGCGTTGCGGCCCTGACGATCTACGATATGTGCAAGGCGGTGGATAAGGGGATGCGAATCGAGGCGGTGCGCCTGACTCATAAGGATGGCGGCGCGTCCGGGCCTTTTGAGGCCACATGATTTCCGTCCAAGACGCACGCGCGCGCATCCTTTCGCTCATGGCTCCGGTTGGGCGCGAAACGGTGGCGATCACGGCCGCGGTCGGTCGCGTGCTGGCGCAAACTGTGGTGGCGCGACGGACGCAGCCGCCTTTCGATGCCTCCGCGATGGATGGCTATGCGGTGCGTGGCGACGAAGTTCATCCGGGTGCTGCCTTCACGGTCGTCGGCGAGGCGGCGGCGGGGCATCCATTCTCCGGCCCGGTCGGCCCCGGCGAGACGATCCGCATCTTTACGGGTGCGCCCGTTCCGCATGGGCTAGATCGGATCGTCATTCAGGAGGATGCGACCCGTGAGGGGGCACGGATTACCCTGCATGACGATCTCGATCCTTCGCCGTATTTGCGGCGTGCAGGTCTGGATTTCTCCGAAGGTGATGTGTTGCTGGATGCGGGGATACGGCTGTCGCCTGAGAATATCGCGTTGCTCGCGGCGGCAGGTCATGCCTTTATCACAGTCCATCGCAAGCCGCGCGTGACCTTGCTGGCCACGGGCGACGAATTGGCGCTTCCCGGTGATCCGGTTGGGGAAGGGGGCATCGTCTCGTCGAATAATTTTGGGTTGGCGGCGTTGGTCGAGATGCTAGGCGGGGTTGCGGATATCTTGCCCATCGCACCGGATGAGCCGCAGGCATTGCGGCGATTGGCGCTGGAGGGGGCGGAGGCGGATCTGTTCGTCACGCTCGGAGGGGCGTCTGTTGGCGATCACGATCTGATCCGCCCCGCGTTGACAGGCCATGGCCTTGAACTTGATCTCTACAAAGTGGCAATGCGGCCCGGAAAGCCGCTGATGGCTGGGCGGTTGAACGGGACGCCAATGCTGGGCCTGCCGGGAAATCCGGTATCGGCCATGGTCTGTGGGCGGATTTTTCTCGCTCCGGCCCTCGCGGTCCTATCGGGAATGCAGGCGAGCGACCCCGTCACTCGCGAAGCGCGGCTGGAAATCGACATGCCGAAAAACGGCCCGCGTGAACACTACATGCGTGCTCGGTGCGAGACGAAGGAAGGAGTCGTCGCCGTGACCCCTTTCGATAGTCAGGACAGTGCCCGTCTGGCGTTACTGTCGCAGGCAAACGCTCTCATGATGCGCCCGATCAATGATCCCCCCCGCAAGTCGGGGGAG
Organism: uncultured Neomegalonema sp.; assembly: GCA_938034615.1. Classification (GTDB taxonomy): domain Bacteria; phylum Pseudomonadota; class Alphaproteobacteria; order Rhodobacterales; family Rhodobacteraceae; genus JAHDDY01. Next base: position 6,589 of record CALHLW010000255.1, read on the forward strand.
CGGGTCGTCATCGTTCCACTCGATTCAGTCTAGGCAGCGACCAATTTCAGCGGCATCTCGCTGCGCTTGACAGAAGACCCGGTCGAGAACGTCTTGATATTATTGACCGGGGTTTTTGCGGCTGCGATATCTGCCACGGCCTGCTCATACGTTCTGAGGGGGCGAAGCAGGTAGGGGCTAACCGATGTCATCAGTGTTTCAGGGGCGCGACGCACGAAACTGGACATGGCTTCCATTCCTTTGATCGTCAATCTACAGCGTATGTTGATCCTTAAACCGAGCCGAAGTAACAAAGTTCCATTCGAAGGTAGATTAAATCGATTCTATTTTTTTCACAATTTTTAATTAATTAATATTAATGAATGGTAAATTTCTTGAATGGATATTTTCATTGGTTGTTAATTTTTGTTAACGCGTTGAAAAGCAGACGTCCGCAATGCGGGCATTGCTTGATCCGCCCGTATCGTCACTGTCGGCTGTCAAAGCAATACGGGTAGCAGGCGGTGGTGCACTGCCCCATATTTCAGTATAGAGTGTGGCGAGGTCTACCCGTTCGGTCATCCACTGTCCGGTTGGTGTATTGGCGGCCCGAAGCGTGACGAGTTGACCGGCGCTCCCGGAATACGGGCTTTGCGCGCGACTGCCGACAGGCTGCATCCCGCCCCAGACGAATTCGATCACCCGCCCCGGCGCATCGGCTCCGGCGACAGCCTCGACGACCACACGCTTCATCCGCTCGCCCATACTCGCGCTGGAGGGATCATAGGCAAAGCCGACCGTCAGCGCGATGGAGCGGTCATCGCCGCCCTTGCGGGTGAGATCCGTGGCCGGGACGCCTTTGTCCACGCGCCATTTCCACGTCAGCACGGGCAGCGATCCACCCGGAGCACTGGCATAGAGCAGAGACGCGCTGCCATTGGAGGATGCCACGACCGCGCCGCCCTCCTCGGACCAGACATTCGGAGGAATGTCATCGAAGTTCAATCGCTCCCATCCAGGCAGGCCGGGAGCGATGGCAACGCAAGCGGCATGGGCAGGCAAGGAGGCGAGGGTCGCGGCAACCGCGAGGGGGACAAGTTTTCTCATGCTGCATTTCCTGACAGAAGAATGTGCCCACTTCGAGCCGAAATTCGTCATTTTTGTGTGACCGCCTCCGCCAGGACATGTGCGACATGGCGGGCTTTTCTGGTCGTCGTATCGGCGATCTGGTGACGGCAGGACGTGCCGCTGGCAATGACGATGGTGTCTGCATCTGCGGCACGGATCGTCGGGGCGAGGGACAGTTCGGCCATGGCGAGGGAGACGTCGCGGGTTTCGGCTTGGTAGCCGAAGGCGCCCGCCATGCCGCAGCATGAGCTGTCGATCATCTCGACTTCCAGTCCCGGAATGCGCGCCAGAGTCCGTTGGACCGGTCCCATGATATCGGCGGCTTTCTGATGGCAATGGCCGTGCAGCAGGGCCTTTGATGCGGCGACGGGGCCAAGGGGCAGGTCGGGGACGTGGGCGTCGATGAATTCTTCGAAGGTCAGGATCATCTCGCCCATCTCCTCGGTCCAGCCGTCGATCAGACGCGGGGCTTCGTCGCGGAAGGTGAGGACGCAGGAGGGTTCCAGCCCGACGATGGGCGTTCCCGCCTCTATAGCTGTGCGGAAGGCCGCGACGCTGCGCGTCATTTCTAGACGAGCTTCCTCGACCATTCCCGCCGAGAGATAAGTGCGTCCGCAACAGAGGGGGCGCTCGCCATCGGGGTCGATCTCTCCGACTCGCAGACCCGCAGCCTCCAGCACCGTTCGCGCGGCAGTGACATTTTCCGGCTCGAAATAGCGATTGAAGGTGTCGGCGAAGAGCAGCACATCGGCATCCGCCGCACGCGCTGTCTGGGCCGGTTTCCGCCACTTGGGCAGTTTGCGCACCGCCGAAAATCCTGTCATGCGCTCGGAGAGGGCGGCGAGGCCGGGGATCGTGTCGCGCATATTCGCCAGCCATGGCATTCGCGACAGGGTCGGCGCGTAGCGGGGGAGGTGGCCGATCAGGCGGTCGCGCATCGAATGGCCGTGCTTTGCGGCGCGGGCGGCCTGCACTTCGATCTTCATCTTGGCCATGTCCACGGACATCGGACATTCGCGCTTGCAGGCCTTGCAGGACACGCAAAGGCTCATCGTCTCGGCCATGGCGTCAGAGGTGAAAGCGTCATCGCCAAGCTGGCCGGTCAGGGCGAGGCGCAGGGTGTTGGCCCGTCCGCGCGTCAGATCGCGTTCATTGCGGGTGGCGCGGTAGGAGGGGCACATCGCTCCGCCGGACAGCTTGCGGCAGGCCCCGTTATTGTTGCACATCTCCGCTGCGCCGGTCAGGCCGCCGGGCCATGCCGTCCAATCGAAGACGGTCTCCCGATCCGACCGTGTATAACCGGGGGCCGTGCGGAAGAGGCTGCGGTCGTCCATCCTTGGTGCGCGCACGATCTTGCCGGGGTTGAGCACACCTTCTGGGTCGAAGCGGTCTTTCACCGTCTCGAAGGCCTGCACGATGCGAGGGCCGAACATCTTCTCGTGGAACTCAGACCGGACGATCCCGTCACCATGCTCGCCGGAATGGCTGCCTTTGTACTCGGCGACGATATCGAAGGCTTCCTCGGCGATAGCGCGCAGTTGCTTTGCGCCGACATCCTCCTTGAGGTTCAGGACTGGGCGCACGTGCAGCAGGCCGACGGAGGCATGGGCGTACCATGTGCCATCCGTGCCGTTCTTGCGGAATACGCCCGTCAGGCGGTCGGTGAACGCGGCCAGATCGGGCAGGGCGACGGCGCAATCCTCGACGAAGGAGACGGGTTTGCCCTCCGAGCGCATCGACATCATGATGTTGAGGCCCTGAGTCCGTACTCCCCAGATGCGCGCCTGAAAGGCGGGGTCTTCGGCCTCCACCACGCCGCCTTCGCGGGGGCCGGTCCATGCGAAACCAAGCTCGCCCATCAGATCGCCCAATGTGGTCAGCCGCCGCCGGTTCTCTGCTGGCTCATCCTCGGCAAATTCGACCAGTAGCAAGGCGGCGGGATTGCCGCGCACGAACTCGTCGACGATGGGGCGGAACTGCGGGATATCGCGACCCAGTGCGATCATGTTGTGATCGACCAACTCCACGGCTACGGGGCCGAGCGGTACGATATGCTGTGCGGCATCCATGGCTTCGTGAAAGGTCGGGAAATGGCAGACGCCCAGCGTTTTGCGCGTTAGCGTGGGCGAGAGACGGATGCTAACATCTCGTGTGATCGCCAGCGTGCCCTCGGACCCGACGAGCAGGTGGCCCATATTATTGGTCGGCCCGTTCGGAACGAGGGAGTCGATATTGTACCCACCAACCCGTCGCTGCACGGCAGGGAAGCGCGCGGCGATCTCGTCGGCCTCCCGCGCCCCCAACGCCAGCATATCGGCATCGAGCGAATCGTTGGAGTCGCGTGCCACTGGTCCGAAGGCGCGCAGGGTTCCGTCCGCCGTCATGGCGTTCAGTGCCAGCGTATTATCGCGCATCGTCCCGTAGCGCAGCGAGCGCGAACCGCAGCTATTATTTGCCGCCATCCCTCCGATGGTCGCGCGGGATGCAGTCGAGACATCGACCGGGAACCAGACGCTATCCTTCTTAGCCATCGCGTTGAACTGTTCCAGCACGATGCCCGGCTCGACCGTGGCGGTACGGGACATAGGGTCGTAGTCGATCACATTGTTGAGGTGTTGCGAGAAATCCACGACCAGAGCGTCGTTGATCGTCTGACCTGCCTGTGATGTTCCGCCACCTCTAGGCAGGACGGAAATCCCCTGTTCGCGCGCGAAAGCCAGCGTGGCCTCCACATCCTCCCACCGTTTTGGCACGACGATGGCTTTGGGAAATATCTGGTAGATCGAGGCGTCCGTCGCATAGCGGCCCCGGTCGAAGACATTGCTCAGGACATCCCCTTCGATCCGCGAAGCGAGGCGGGTATAGTCGGGGCGATCCGGCAAGGGGGCGTCGGGCATTTTAGGAGATCCGCTCGATGGATGGATGTCTCCATCTTTTCGGCAAACCTTTCACACTGCAAGCACCGACGCGCGAAATGAAAGAGGCGGCTGCCGGTGCAGCCGCCTCCAGATCTTCGCCAGCGAAAACGATTACATCTTGAGCCTTGCGCGCAGGGCATTGCCCCGGACGGCACCCGTGTCGTTCTTGAGCTTCTCCTCGGGGATCGGCTTGCGGTGATATTGCTCGGCACCTGCGACTTCGCAGATCTTGAGATTGCTGCGGAAGGCGTAACCCGCCTGCGATTCGCGGCGCCACGCGGTGATAGCGGGAGATTTGCGGATGCACTTCCCGTTCTTGTACACTTCGATCAGGGCAACGCGGCGGGTCTGTCCACGCGCAGAGATACGCACGCCACCATCGGAATAGTCGTGCAGGGTGCATTCCACGCCGTCGATGACGACGCTCATGTTCTCGGCGCTGTGGCGCTCGTGAATGCGGTAATCCGCCGGATTGATCTTCTTGCCGAACATCGCTTTTCTCCAGGCACGGGGGTGCAAAGCACGATGCGAGTGGTCCCCGATGCCGACTCGAGGCTCATCTTACGCAACCTGGATTGATCAAATGCTAATTTTAAGGATTGATCCCTGAACTCGCGTGCCATTTTCGTGAAGATGGCATTCCAAATCCGTGCAATAAGAGTGCTCGATAGCGTTCAATGCAGATCGTCCCTTTGTCCGGAGATATCATGCTTGCCTTTCACAAGGGCCTGATCTCGCTTGTCTCTGTGCTCTTCGTCGGGTTGGGCATATGGCTCATGCTCGACCCTCTTGCGGTCGAAGAACTCTATCCGATGCGGCTGGTCGGCCCGATGGCTGTGTCCGAAATCCGGGCCGTCTTTGGCGGATTGATGGGGGGTATTGGCGCCGGGGTGCTGTGGTTGATCTGGCGCAAGCGTCGGGCGATGGATGGTGGGGCCGTTATGCTGTTCGTCTTTGGCGGATTGCTCGTCGCGCGGGTCGTGGGCTTCGCGGAGGAGGGGATGCCGAACGGGCCGGTTCTCAACGAGACGATTTTCGAGTCGGTCGTTTTCGTGCTCGTCCTCGTGACGACGCTGGTGGTGCGGAATCGGGAATAACCCCGAATCTGCTTGCGCCACTTCCCTCCATCGGTTATCCGCGCCTTACTTCACAGGCGTGCTTCGGGTGCACGGGGGAGACATCCCTGCTGCATCCACCCGGTGTCCAGCCGTACGGTTGGATGACAGGCGCGCCGAGGATCAACCGGAAAAAATCGGAGACGACATGGCTCTGCCAGAGTTCACCATGCGTCAGCTTCTGGAAGCTGGCGTTCACTTCGGGCACCAGACCCACCGCTGGAACCCGCGTATGGACACCTACATCTACGGCTCGCGTAACGGCGTGCATATCGTGGACCTCACCCAAACAGTTCCGATGCTGCACACGGCGCTCGTTGCCGTGCGCGACATGGTTGCCAAGGGCGGCCGCGTTCTCTTCGTCGGCACCAAGCGTCAGGCGCAAGACCCTATCGCGCAGGCCGCCGAACGCAGCGCGCAATATTACATCAATCACCGCTGGCTCGGCGGCATGCTGACGAACTGGAACACCGTTTCCAAGTCGATCAATCAGCTCAAGTCGCTGGAGAGCGAGCTGGAAGACGGCGGCACGGGCTATACCAAGCGCGAGTTGCTGAGCCGTCAGCGCAAGAAGGACAAGCTGTCCCTTGCTCTGGGCGGGATCAAGGAGATGGGGTCGGTTCCCGATATGATCTTCGTGGTCGACACGAACAAGGAAGAACTGGCGATCAAGGAAGCCAACCGGTTGAACATCCCGGTCGTCGCGATCCTGGATACCAACTGCAATCCGGCTGGCATCGACTATCCGATCCCCGGCAACGACGACGCGAGCCGTGCGATTTCGCTCTATGTCGATCTCATCGCCGCCGCTGCCCTCGATGGTATCAGCGTTGCAGCCGGTGCGTCGGGTATGGATCTGGGCGAGATGGACGAGCCGATGATGGAAGAGCTTCCCACTGAGGAAGCCGCTCCTGCCGAAGCTGCGCCCGCAGAAGCCGAGGCCGCGCCGACCGAAGAAGCGACGGCAGCCGCTCCTTCCTGAGCGTCGGCGACCCGCTCTTGAAACCTGTGATCGCGCGTCTGATATAAGGCGCGCGACTTTCCGTAAATTTTCCGTGCTGCGCTCCACCGGGGGCGACGGGCACCAATGTGAGGAGGACTCACCATGGCGATTACGGCTGCAATGGTGAAGGAACTGCGCGACAAGACCGGCGCAGGCATGATGGACAGCAAGAAAGCGCTGACCGAGAATAACGGCGATATGGAAGCTGCCGTCGATTGGCTGCGCTCGAAAGGCATTGCGAAGGCCGACAAGAAGGCCGGACGCACTGCTGCCGAGGGCCTCGTTGGCGTCGCGGCGTCGGCGGGTGTCGGCGCGGCTGTCGAAGTGAACTCCGAGACCGATTTCGTCGCGCGCAACGCCGAGTTCCAGCAGATGGTCGGCGAGATTGCCGGTGTCGCAAAGGATATCGACGTCGCCGGGCATGACACGATCGCCTCCGTTCAGGCTGCAACCGTGCCGTCTTCGGGCAAGTCGGTTGAGGAGCACATCAAGGACAAGGTCGCGACGGTCGGCGAGAACATGAACGCCCGCCGCGCCGCGCGCCTGACCGTGAATGAGGGCGTCGTCGCGTCCTACGTCCACAACGCCGCCGCGCCCGGCATGGGCAAGATCGGCGTCTTGGTCGCGATGGAATCCGCCGGGGACGCCGCCAAGCTGGAAGACCTGGGCCGCAAGATCGCGATGCATATCGCGGCGACCAGCCCTGCCTCGCTGGATGTCGATGATCTCGATGCGACGCTGGTCGAACGCGAGAAGAGCGTTCTGACCGAGCAGGCCCGTGAATCCGGCAAGCCCGACGCGGTGATCGAAAAGATGATCGTGGGCCGGATGAACAAGTTCTATCAGGAAGTCTGCCTGATGAAGCAGGACTTCGTGATGAACCCGGATCTGAGCGTCGAGAAAGCCGTGGCAGAAGCCGAGGGTGGTATCGGTGCGCCCGTCAAGATTACGGCCTTCACGCGCCTCGCCGTCGGTGAGGGGATCGAGAAGGAAGAAGAAGACTTCGCCGCTGAAGTCGCCAAAACGATGGGCGGCTGACCGCGCGTCAGGTTGCACCACGAACCGCGTTCTTTCCGCGCCCGCCTGTCCCTCTGGTCAGGCGGGCGTTTTTGCGAGTATTCGGCGCTCGTCGCTCCAGTTTTCGATTGACGGACGCCCGCGACGTTGGCTTATCGCGGGCAGCCCCTAACATACACGAGAAGCTCCATGTCCCTCAAAGCCGTGCCGAAGAAAGTCGTCCTCGCCTATTCCGGCGGTCTCGATACCTCGATCATCCTGAAATGGTTGCAGAAGGAATATGGCTGCGAGGTCGTCACGTTCACTGCCGATCTGGGACAGGGCGAGGAACTGGGGCCTGCGCGCGAGAAGGCCAAGCTGATGGGGCTGGCCGACGAGAACATCTTCATCGAGGATATCCGCGAGGAGTTCGTGCGGGACTTCGTGTTTCCGATGTTCCGGGCCAATGCGGTGTATGAGGGGCTGTATCTGCTCGGTACGTCTATCGCGCGGCCTCTGATTTCGAAGCGGTTGGTCGAGATTGCCGCAGAAACCGGGGCCGATGCCATCGCCCATGGGGCGACGGGCAAAGGGAACGATCAGGTGCGGTTTGAATTGGCCGCCTATGCACTGAACCCGGACATCAAGGTCATCGCGCCGTGGCGAGATTGGGATCTGACCTCGCGCACCAAGCTGATCGAATGGGCCGAGGCGCATCAGGTGCCGGTGCCCAAAGACAAGCGTGGGGAAGCGCCGTTCTCGGTGGATGCGAACCTGCTGCACACCTCATCCGAGGGCAAGGTGCTGGAAGACCCGGCGGAGGAAGCGCCGGATTATGTCTATCAGCGCACGGTCGCGCCAGAAGATGCGCCCGATACGCCGGAGCATATCGAGGTGACGTTCGAGAAAGGCGATGCGGTGGCGATCAATGGCGAAGCGATGTCGCCCGCGACGATCCTGACGGCGCTCAACGAGTATGGCGGCAAGCACGGCATCGGGCGGCTCGATCTGGTAGAGGGGCGCTATGTCGGCATGAAATCGCGGGGCATCTATGAGACGCCCGGAGGGACGATCCTGCTGGCGGCGCATCGAGGGATCGAGCAGATCACGCTGGATCGCGGCGCGGCGCATCTGAAGGATCAACTCATGCCGCAATATGCGGAGCTGATCTATAACGGCTATTGGTTCTCCCCCGAGCGTGAGATGCTGCAAGCGGCCATCGACAAGTCGCAAGAGAATGCGAACGGCACGGTGCGGGTCAAGCTCTACAAGGGCAGCGCGGATATCGTGGGCCGGTGGTCGGAGCATGACAGCCTGTATTCGGAGCAGCACGTCACGTTCGAGGACGATCAGGGTGCCTACGACCAGAAGGACGCGGCGGGCTTCATCAAGATCAACGCCCTGCGCCTGCGCCTGCTGGCCATGCGTGACCGGCGTTTGGGCAAGGGGCGCGACGAGGTGCCGGACAAGGGTTTGACGCGCTTCGATTGAGGAAAGCCGGGGATTTGCAGCTTGGATCATCAATCCCTGAATGAGCAGGCTGATGCGCTGTGTGCGCTGGTTTTGCGGACACCGCAGCGAGGAGCGCGGTTCCTGCTGGCGATTGCCGGTCCTCCGGCTTCGGGGAAATCCTCGCTGGCGGAGCGCGTGGTCGAAACTCTCAATCGGGACGCACTGCACCGGGCGGCGCTCGTTCCCATGGACGGGTTTCATCTCGATAACCCGATTCTGGATGAACGAGGTTTGCGGTGGCGCAAGGGGGCGCCGGAAACTTTCAATAGCCGGGGATATTGTCGCCTTCTCTCGGAACTGGTTTCCGAGCGGGAGGAGGTGTTCGCGCCAAGGTTTGACCGTGATCTCGATGCCGCCGTCGCCAATGCGATCCGTATTGGCCCCGAAACCGACATCCTTGTGGCTGAGGGAAATTACCTGCTGCTCGACGAAGAGCCATGGACGCTCATGCGTGAGCATTTTTCAGCATCCGTGTTGCTTGCACCGTCGAGAGAGACCTTGCGCCAGAGGCTTGAAGCACGCTGGTACACCTACGGATTAAAAGGGGCGAAACTCGCGGCGCAACTCGAGAGCGACATGGCGAATATCGATACCGTACTGGAGCGCAGCACGAAAGCGGACGTGACGTTGCGGTGAAAGCGTCCGCTCCCGAGGTTGACATCCCGTCCATCCCATGGCCTTTCCCCGAGGATATTCCCTGTACGCCCGGATGATCGCCATGCACGCTTATCGCACCCATACCTGCAACGACCTCCGCAAGAGTGAAGAGGGCAATACCGTGCGCCTCTCCGGCTGGGTCCATCGTGTGCGCGACCATGGCGGGGTGCTGTTTATTGACCTGCGCGACCATTATGGGATGACGCAGGTATTGGCGGACAGCGACAGCCCGGTGTTTGCGGAGATCGAGAAGGTGCGCTCGGAATGGGTGATCCGGATCGATGGAAATGTAAAAGCGCGGGATGCGAGCCTCGTGAACGAGAATATCGCGACGGGTGAGGTCGAGGTCTATATCCGCGACATGGAAGTGCTGGGCAAGGCGGATGAATTGCCGCTGCCGGTCTTCGGCGATCAGGAATATCCTGAGGAAACGCGGCTGAAATACCGCTTTCTCGACCTGCGCCGCGAGGGCCTGCACGAGAACATGAAGCTGCGGTCGCGCGTCTTTACTCATACGCGGCAGGCAATGGACGGGATCGGGTTCACGGAATACCAGACACCGATCCTGACGGCTTCCTCGCCCGAGGGGGCGCGGGACTTTCTGGTGCCGTCGCGGCTGCATCCGGGAACGTTCTATGCGCTTCCGCAGGCTCCGCAGCAGTTCAAGCAGCTCATCATGGTCGCCGGGTTCGACCGCTATTTCCAGATCGCGCCATGTTTCCGCGATGAAGACCCGCGCGCCGACCGCTCGCCGGGGGAGTTCTATCAGCTCGACCTCGAAATGAGTTTTGTGGAGCAGGACGAGGTTCTGGCGACGTTGGAGCCGGTGATTCGGGGCATCTTCGAGGCGTTTGCAGATGGCAAGCCGGTGACGCAGGAATTCCGGCGTATTCCCTATGCGGAATCGCTGTTGAAATACGGCTCGGACAAGCCCGACCTGCGCAATCCCATCGAGATGCAGGTGGTGAGTGAGCATTTCCGGGGATCGGGGTTCAAGATTTTTGCGTCGATGCTGGAGAAGCCGGAGAACGAAATCCGGGCTATTCCTGCGCCGAAGGGGGGTAGCCGTGCGTTCTGTGACCGCATGAACTCATGGGCGCAGAAAGAGGGCCTGCCGGGGATGGGGTACATCTTCTGGAAGGATGGAGGCGGAAGCGGGCCGCTGGCCAAGAATATCGGGCCGGAGCGGACGGAAGCCGTGCGCGAACAGCTTGGCCTGAGCGATGGCGATGCGGCGTTCTTCCTTGCGGGCAAGCCCTCGCAATTCGAGGCCGTGGCGGGGCGGGCGCGGGATGTGATCGCGGATGAGCTGGAGCTGTCAGACAAGGATCGGTTCGAGCTGTGCTGGATCGTCGATTACCCGATGTACGAATACGACGAGGAAAACAAGAAGGTAGATTTCTCGCACAACCCGTTCTCGATGCCGATGGGCGGGCTGGAGGCACTGGAGAGCGGCGATCCGCTCGATCTGCTGGCCTATCAGTATGATGTGGTGTGCAACGGGTATGAGCTCGGGTCCGGTGCGATCCGGAATCACAAGCCGGAGATCATGCTGAAAGCGTTCGAGATTGCCGGGTATCCGGCGTCGGAAGTCGAGGCCCGGTTCGGCGGGATGCTCAACGCCTTCAAATACGGTGCCCCACCCCATGGCGGCATGGCGCTGGGGATGGAGCGTATCGTGATGCTGCTGGCCGGGGAGAATGCCATCCGCGAAGTGGTCATGTTCCCCATGAACCAGCGTGCCGAAGACCTGATGATGGGCGCACCCGCTGCCGTGGACCAGACCCAGCTCCGCGAATTGGGCATCCGCCTCGCGCCGAAGGATTAAATCTGCAAATTCACTTTGGTGAAAACTTGTGCGAGCGCTAGAAGCGATTGTGTAAGATTGTGGGGAGTTGCGCGATGAGCCGGGTCGTTTATGTCAACGGTGAGTACGTCCACGAAGAGGACGCGAAGATCTCGGTCTTTGATCGGGGGTTCCTGTTCGCGGATGGCGTGTACGAGGTCGCGGCGGTCATCGGTGGGAAGCTGGTGGATAACGAGGCGCATCTGAAGCGGCTGGAGCGCTCGCTTACGGAACTGAAGATGCGGTGTCCGGTGCCTTTCGAGGACATTCCCGCCATCCAGCGTGAACTCGTCGAGGTAAACGATATTGACGAGGGGATGGTCTATCTTCAGGTCAGCCGGGGTGTTGCGGACCGGGACTTCACTTTTCCGAAGAAAGAACAGCCGAGCCTCGTGTTGTTCACTCAGGACCGACCCGTTTCCAACAGCCCGAAGGCCGTGCGCGGTATCCGCGTCAGCACGCAGCCCGATATTCGCTGGAAGCGGCGGGATATCAAGACGGTGCAGCTACTCGCGCAATCGCTGGTCAAGGAAGCGGCGCTTTCCGCCGGGGCGGATGATGCGTGGATGGTGGAAGACGGGTTCGTGACCGAGGGGTCGTCGAACAATGCTTTTATCGTCACCACAGATGGGACGCTGGTTACGCGCCAGCTCGGCAATAATATTCTCCACGGCATCACGCGTCGGGCGGTGCTGGAGATTGCGGCGGAGGAGGGGCTGACCGTCGAGGAACGGCCCTTCACCGTGGAAGAAGCACAGGGCGCGGCGGAGGCGTTCTCGACCAGCGCCTCGGCGCTCGTCATGCCGGTCATCAGTATCGACAACAAGACGATCTCGCAGGGCGTACCGGGGCCGGTCACCCAGAAACTGCGCGAACGGTATATCGAGATCGCACGGGAGACAGCGGTTTGATGGACCCCGTCGCGCGACAATACGAAGCCTACCCCTATCCCGAGCGTGACCCCGCCGAAGAGGCGATGCGCCTGATTACCGGATCGCCGAGCCATCCCGTCGAACTTGATCATTTCCTCTTTGGTGGAGCGAGGGACTGGTCGCGGCCTTTCCGGGCGCTGGTAGCGGGGGGGGGCACGGGCGATGGGCTGATCATGCTCGCGCAGATCCTTGCGGATAACGGGGTCGATGCCGAGATCGTCTATCTCGATATGTCGGTGGCCAGCCGCCATGTTGCGGAGGGACGAGCGGCGGCGCGCGGGTTGACGAATATCCGGTTCGAGACCGGCGATCTGCTTCGGGCATCGGAATACGGGTCGTTCGATTACATCGATTGCTGCGGGGTGCTGCATCATCTGTCCGATCCCGATGCGGGCTTTGCCGCTCTGCGGGGTGCGCTGGTCGAGGGGGGCGGGATCGGGGCGATGGTCTACGCGCCATATGGCCGTGCCGGGGTCTATGAGATGCAGGATGCGCTGCGGGCGCTGGTCGGAGACGATCCGCCGGAAGTGCAGGTGGCTCATACCAAGGCGTTAATCCAGTCGCTCGTGCCGACGAATGGCCTCAAGCGCAATCCTTTCCTGAACGATCATGCCCATGGTGGAGATGCAGGGCTTTACGATCTGCTGCTGCACAGCAGGGACCGACCCTATGATGTGGATGCATTGTTCGATGCTCTGGAGCGCGCAGACCTCGCGTTCGTTTCGTTTGCGACGCCGGGGCGGTATGACCCAAGGCTGATGCTATCCGATCCGGTGCTGCGAGAGCGGGCGGGGGCGCTGACCTATCGCCAGTGCGCGGCGCTTGCGGAACGGCTCGTCGGGAATATCAAGGTGCACTGCTTCTATGCGGCGGCGAAGGGCGCGCTGTCCCGGATCGCGGAGCCGTCACCTGCCTCGGTGCCCTCGTTGATAGGAGTGTCGGGCGCTGCGCTCGCCGAGTCGATCTTCAAGAACGGTGTGATTCGGGGCGAGGTTGACGGGGTCGGTTTTCAGCGCGCTTTGCCCAAGGATGCGGCGGGGATATTGACGGCGGTGGACGGGCGGCGCAGCCTCGAAGACATCCGGCGCATGATCGGATGGGAGCCGGGGCGGTTTAATGATCTTTTCGCGACTCTCTATCAGCCGTTGAACAATTTTGGCCTGATGCGGTTCAGTCGTCTGAAGCGTGCGGCGGCGAAGCCTTCGTCTCGATTGTGACGGTGCCTTCCAGCATCCGGTGAACGGGGCAGCGGTCGGCGATTTCGATCAGTCGCGTGCGTTGTTCTTCGGTCAGGTCGCCGCTCAGATGGATCATGCGCTGGAAAGTGCTGTTGTGCCGGTCGGTCTGTTCCCATGTTACATCGACCTGTGCCGCGCCCGCATCCCAGCCCTTGCGGTTCGCGTACATCCGCATCGTCATCGAGGTACAGGCACCTAGGCCCGCCCCGACGAATTCGAAGGGTGACAGGCCGCGATCCGTGCCGCCAACTTTGACCGGCTCATCCGCCCATGCGCGGCGGTCGCGGGTGGCGTCGATGGCGGTGAAGAAGCCGGCGGTATCCATCTCGCGGATACGCACGCCTGCTTTCGGTGCGGGGATTTCGGCGACGGCAGGCAGGTATCGACTGGCCCAGACGGCGATGGTATCGGCGGCGTAATCGGCATCGGCGGGTTTGGTGAGCAGGTGGTCGGCGTCGTCGAGGCTGACGAAGCTCTTGGGGTGTTTGGCGGCTACAAATATCTGACTCGCGTTCTCGACTCCGACGGTGGCGTCGCGAGGCCCGTGCATAACGAGGAGCGCGCGGCCAAGTTTGGCGAGGCGGTCGTCCAGTGTGGTGGCGTCGATATCGTCCAGAAACGCTTTGCGGATGGTGAAGGGGCGACCGGCGAGGCTGACTTCGGCTTCGCCATCGCGCTCGATCTCTTCGCGGCGATCTTCGAACTGGTGGACGACATGGGCCGGGTCGGCGGGCGCGCCGATTGTGGCGACGGCACTGACCTCGGGGATGCGGGACGCGGCGGCGATGACGGCGGCTCCGCCTAGCGAATGGCCGACGAGGAGGGCAGGGGGCATCCCATGCTCGCGAAGGGCCTTTGCCGCCGCGACGAGGTCGTCGGTGTTGGAGGTAAACGTCTCGTTCGCGAATTCGCCTTGGGAATGACCGAGACCCGTGAAGTCGAAGCGCAGGACGGCAATGCCGTTTTCCGCCAGCCGCCGCGCAATGCGGCGGGAGGCGACGAAATCCTTCGAGCAGGTGAAGCAATGGGCGAAGAGGGCGGTGGCGCGGGGTTCGCCCGCCGGGAGGTCGAGACGCCCGGACAGGTGTATGCCGTCATGGCCCTCGAACGTGAATTCCTCGCTGCGCATTGCCATCCCTCCTGATTCGTTGAACCGACCATACGCGAGAGAGCGATCACGTCAGGTCAGGAAACGGTCATCGAAGGGGTAGCGGGTCAGGTTCTCAAAGCCGTCTTCGGTGATGAGTACCTGATCCTCCAGTTTGATGCCGCAGGGGCCGCCGACCTCGCCGTAATAGACTTCGACGCAGAGGGTCATGCCCGGTTCCAGCGTGGTGTCATGCATCCCAGCTTCCCAATCCTGCGGATAGCGAACGGAGGGGTATTCGTCGCACAGGCCGACGCCGTGATAGACGACGCCGTAGCGTTGTTCGGCGTATTTCGCGGGCAGAGGCTGGGCCATGCGCGTGAGGTCGTCGATGGTGAGGCCGGGGCGGAGCAGGGCCATGTTGGTCATGATGTGATCGTGGGCGTCGCGATAGATTTGCTTTTCGTAGGCGGTCGGTTCGACGTCACCGACGATCCATGTGCGGCTGAGGTCCGAGCAGTAGCCGTAGGGGCCGATGAGGTCGGTATCGAAGGCGAAGATTTCGCCCTCCGCGATGACGCGCGGTCCGGCCTCCTGAAACCAGGGGTTCGTGCGGGGGCCGGAGGAGAGGATGCGGGTTTCGATCCACTCGCCGCCCCGGATATGGTTTCCGTGTTGCAGGATCGCCCAGGCATCGACTTCGGTGATGCCGGGGCGGATCATGGCCTCCATCTCGTGCATGGCGGCTTCGCAGGCGGCGATGGCGCAGCGCATGGCGTTGATTTCGTTGTCGTTCTTGATGACGCGGGCAAATTCGGTGACTTCCTGACCGTTGGTGATTTCGATGCCGAGATTTTCGAGGGCGAGGTGGCCTGCGCGTTCCATCCGGTCCACGGCGAGGCGGCGGTTGGCGCCGCAATGGACGCGCATGAGGCCATCGATTTCGGCGGCGAAATGGGCGGCGTGCTGGTCCACCAGTCCGGCGCTTTCGAAATAGAAGAAGCTCGCGCCGTGGCGGACCTCTCGGATGAGTGGCAAGTGGGCGGTCAGGTGTTCGGAGCCGTGGAAATCCCACAGGACAACGTAGCCATCCGCCGAGACGAAGCAGGCGCGCGCAGGGTTATGCGTCGTCCAGAGCTGCATATTCGTGGAATCGGTGATGTAGCGGATATTCAGCGGGTCGAAGGTCAGGACGCCCGCGAGATCGCGTTTCTGTAGCTGATCGACGATTCGCGACAGGCGGTATTCGCGCAGGCGCGGCATGTCGGGGGGCGTGATGCCGAGGGCGGCCCATTCGGTGAAGGCGAGGTCGGTCGGGCCGGTTTCGACCCGGTCATTGTCTCTGGGGGTGCCGTCGGGTTTGAACAGGGTCGTTGCGCGGCGACGGCTGGGGTCGATCTTGCGGTTCGATCCGGTCTGGATATTCATGCTGAGTCCTCCCTCGGTTGAAGGGTGACGCAGTGTAGTGGAACCGCACCCGCCGGTTTCCGACGTGCGCGGGGTCGTTTTCGGGCATCAGAACGGGATTTCATCGTCCAGATCGGGGGCATAGCTTTCGCGGGGAGGCTCGTTGCCGCTGGAATAGCCGCCGCCACTGCCTTGCGAGTAGCCGCCACCCCCTTGCTCGTATCCGCCGCCACCACCGCCACCATCACGGCGACCGTCGAGCATCGTCAGTTCAGAGCGATAAGGGCGCAGGACCACCTCGGTCGAGTATTTGTCCTGTCCGCTCTGGTCTTGCCACTTGCGGGTTTCCAACTGGCCCTCGATGTATATTTTCGAGCCTTTTTTCAGGTATTGCTCGGCTACGCGAACGAGTGGTTCGGAAAAGATCGCAACGCGGTGCCATTCGGTGCGCTCCTTGCGCTCGCCGGATTGCTTGTCCTTCCAGGTTTCGGAGGTCGCGATGGAAAGGTTGCAGACCTTTCCTCCGTTCTGGAACGTGCGGACCTCCGGGTCATTGCCCAGATTGCCGATCAGAATGACTTTGTTGACGCTGCCAGCCATGCGCTGAACCCTCCCAGAAGATAAGAACTTTTGCAGAACACTATTGCATTCGATGTCTCTTGCCAATCATGGAATCCGATTTCCCGCAAGAATTTGTTCACCCTGTTTCATGCAGTGTACGCGGTATGGAAGTCATGGTCGGGATGTGATCGTGGCGACAGGAGAATGAACGATGAAGCTCGATACCCTCACCCCCCGCGTCTTTCTGGCCATCGGTCTTGCCGGAGCGCTTTCCGCCTGTGCCTCGTCCGGGCCGCAACGGCAGGTCTATGCACCGCCTCCACCACCACAGAGCGCTCAGCCGCCCGCGGCCCGGCCCTATGCTGTTCAACCACCGGCAGCACGGCCTTATGCGGCGCAACCGCCCGCGGCCCGGCCTCCTGCTGCACGTCCACCGGTTGCACAGGTGCAAGCGCCACCTCAGCCGGCGCCTCAGCAACAGACAGAGCGTCAGGTTGCCATCGGAGGCACCGCGTTCCCGGTCGATGGGTCGGAGGGCCGCGTTCCGTCGGGGTCGCGCCTCGTTGTGCGTGTCTATGATGCGGCTGGCGGTGATGTGAATGTTCGCGCTGCGGAAGGGGCCTTCAGGGTCTCCGAGGGGCTGCCCGTTCGGTACAAGGTGCCGGTCGCCGCGCGGGCGATGAACGAGATGGAGCTTCCTGCCGTCGCGGCCCGCGTCGAAGGACCGCGTGGCGGGGTGATCTATCGCAACGAGACGGCGGTTTTGCTCAAATCGGGTGCAGCGGGTGATATTCCGATGACGCTTCAGCGCAAGCAGGCGGCCAGCTCGGTGACGACGGCATGGGACGCGCTGGCGGAGTGATCTGCTTTTTCGTGCGGCCCAAGATTTGCGCCATCCTCGTCTCTGGCGAGGGTGGCGTTTTGCCTTCTGGCGCATCATTTAGTTTCAGGTCTATATCGACTTCCGTCTATGGTGAGTTCCCATGCGGAATATCTCGAAGAATAAAGATGTCTGTCCTGCTCCTCTATGTCTTCTCCGCGCCGGTCCTTCTGAGCGCGCTGCTGCGCTTGCACCATGTCTGGTTCGGTGATGGGGGCGATCTGCGGTATTTCGACAATCCGGTTCTGACGACTCTTCATCTGATGCCCGGACTGGTGTTCTTCGTGCTCGGGCCGTTGCAGTTCAGCGCGAAGAAGGGGAGATGGCACCGGGTGCGCGGCTATGCCTTCATCGTTTCCGGTGTGGTCACATCAATCGGGATGGGGATGCTGGTTTTCGCGTTGCCGGCGCATGGCGGGGTGCTGACGCAGGTATCGACGGTTGCCATCGGGATTGCGGTGGTCGGTTGCTTCGGGTTGGCTATCCGGGCCATTCGCCGATGGGATATCGAGACGCACCGGGCGATGATGATGCGGGCATGGGGGCTTGGGCTGACCGTGGCGTCTGCGCGCTGGATCATCCATGGCGGCGAGTTGTTCGGGATCACGCTGGAGGAAAGCTTTCTTGCAGCGTCGATCATCGGCACGGCGCTGACCATATTGGCCGTCGAATGGTGGCTCTTCCGGACCAGAAACGGTATGGGGGCATCTGTCCGGCCACGGGCCTGGTAGATTATTCCGCTGCGATCTTCTTCGTGCGCTTTTTCGGGGCGGCCTTCTTTTTCTTCGGGGCGGGGCGGGGTTTGAGCATTCCGGCGAGGTAGCTTCCGGTATAGCTGGCCTTGACGGCTGCCACGTCTTCGGGGGTTCCTTCGGCCACGATCTTTCCGCCGCCATCGCCGCCTTCGGGGCCGATATCGATGATCCAGTCAGCGGTTTTGACCACGTCGAGATTGTGTTCGATGACGACGACGGTGTTGCCCTGCTCGACCAACTCATGGAGGACGGCGAGGAGGCGGTTGACGTCTTCGAAATGAAGGCCGGTGGTCGGCTCATCCAGGATGTAGAGGGTGCGACCTGTGGCGCGTTTGGCGAGTTCTTTCGAGAGTTTCACGCGCTGGGCTTCGCCGCCGGAGAGGGTGTTGGCCTGCTGGCCGACCTTGATGTAGCCGAGGCCCACGCGCTCCAGCGTCACCATCTTGTCGCGGATGGAGGGGACGGCCTTGAAAAACTGGGCGGCATCTTCGACCGTCATGTCCAAAACATCGGCTATCGAATTGTTCTTGTAGCGGATTTCGAGTGTTTCGCGGTTGTAGCGTTTGCCGTGGCAGACGTCGCAGGTAACGTAGACATCGGGCAGGAAGTGCATCTCGATCTTGATGACGCCGTCGCCCTGACACGCCTCGCAGCGGCCTCCCTTGACGTTGAAGCTGAAGCGGCCCGGCTTGTAACCGCGCGCTTTGGATTCGGGGAGGTTGGCGAACCAGTCGCGGATGGGGGTGAAAGCGCCCGTGTAGGTGGCGGGGTTCGAGCGGGGGGTGCGGCCAATCGGAGACTGGTCGATGTCGATGACCTTGTCGAGATATTCGAGGCCCTCGATCCGGTCGAAAGGCGCGGGGTTGGTGCGGGAGCCGTTGAGGGCGCGGGCGGCGGCCTTGTAGAGTGTCTCGTTGGTCAGGGTGGATTTGCCGCCGCCCGAGACGCCGGTGACGCAGACCATCATGCCGAGCGGGAAGCTGGCCGTCACGCCTTGCAGATTGTTGCCGGTGGCGTTCTGGACGGTGACGGATTTGCCGGTTCCCTTGCGGCGGGTCGCGGGGATCGCGATTTCCTTTTTGCCGCTGAGGTACTGGCCGGTCAGGGAATTATCGTCGGCGATGACCTCTGCCGGGGTGCCATGGGAGACGATCTCGCCGCCGCGCACGCCCGCACCGGGGCCGATATCGAAGACGTAATCGGCGCTGCGGACAGCTTCTTCGTCATGCTCGACGACGATGACGGTATTGCCGGTATCGCGCAGGCGGCGGAGGGTATCGAGGAGACGGTCATTGTCGCGCTGGTGCAGGCCGATGGACGGCTCGTCGAGGACGTAGAGAACGCCGGTGAGGCCGGAGCCGATCTGGGAGGCGAGGCGGATGCGCTGGCTCTCGCCGCCGGAGAGGGTGCCGGAGGTGCGGGAGAGGGTGAGGTATTCGAGGCCGACATTGTTCAGGAAACCAAGGCGTTCCTTGATTTCCTTGAGGATTTTCTCCGCGATCTGCTGCTGCTTTTCGGTGAGGGTATCCCAGAGCGTGTCGGCCCAGTCAAAGGCCTGTCGAACTGACATTTGAGTGACTTCGCCCGCGTGCTTGCCATCGAGTTTCACGGCGAGGGCTTCGGGGCGCAGGCGGTGGCCATTGCAGACGTCGCAGGGCTTGTTGGACTGGTAGCGTTCGAATTCCTCGCGGACCCAGTTGGAATCGGTTTCGCGGTAGCGGCGGGTGAGGTTCGGGATCACGCCCTCGAAATTGCGGGCGGTCTCGTAGACGCGGCCCCCGTCATCGAAGCGGAATTTGATCTTTTCCTTGGTGCCGAAGAGGAGCGCGTGGCGCAGGTTTTCGCGCAGGTCACGCCATGGCTCGCGGACGCTGCCGCCGAAATGTTTCGCGACGGCGTCGACGGTCTGTTTGTAATAGGGGGAGGGCTGGCCGGATTTTGACCACGGGGCCAGTGCGCCGCCATAGAGCGTCAGGTCTTCATCCGGCACCACGAGGCGGGGGTCGAAGAACAGCTCCATCCCGAGGCCGTCGCAGGCGGGGCAGGCACCGGATGGCGCGTTGAAGGAGAAGAGGCGCGGTTCGATCTCGCCGATGGTGAAGCCGCTGACGGGGCAGGCGAATTTCTCAGAGAACGTGATGCGTTCCGGGTCGCCTTCAGACGGGGCGGTTTCGACTATGGCGATGCCGTCGGCGAGGCCCAGCGCGGTCTGGAAGCTGTCGGCGAGGCGCGTTTCCATGCCTTCGCGCACGACTAGGCGGTCCACGACGACGTCGATGGAATGGCGGAATTTCTTGTCAAGGGTGGGAGCGTCCTCCATCTCGTAGAATTCGCCGTCGATCTTGAGGCGCTGGAAGCCGTCCTTCCTGAGTTGAAGGATCTCCTTTTTGTATTCGCCCTTGCGGTCGCGGACGATGGGGGCGAGCAGGTAGAGGCGTGTTCCCTCCGGCATGGCCATGACCCGGTCGACCATCTCCGCAACCTGCTGGGCGGCGATAGGCAGGCCGGTTTCGGGAGAGTAGGGCACCCCGACCCGCGCGAACAGCAGGCGCAGGTAATCGTAGATTTCGGTGATCGTGCCGACCGTGGAACGCGGGTTGCGGCTGGTCGTCTTCTGCTCGATGGAGATGGCGGGGGAGAGACCGGAAATCAGGTCCACATCCGGTTTCTGCATCATCTCCAGAAACTGCCGCGCATAGGCGGACAGCGATTCGACGTAGCGTCGCTGTCCCTCCGCATAGATCGTGTCGAAGGCGAGGGACGATTTTCCGGAGCCGGACAGCCCCGTGAACACCACAAGCTGATCGCGCGGGATATCGACATCGACCGATTTGAGATTGTGTTCGCGCGCGCCGCGCACGGAGATGTACTTCGTCTCGGCCATTTGGCGCGCCTCATTCTCTGAATCAGAATGGACATAGAGCAAAGCGGCGGGAGCGCAAAAGGGAAACTGGAACAAAACCGGAAATTTTACACTATCGCCCGGTGCGTGACAACATTGGATTTTCCGCCCCTCACCCTATCGCGCATCGTTGAGGAAGGAGTGTTTTGCAGATTTTTGGCATTGCGCGGGGCGGGCGAGGAGACGACTGTAACACGTGGAAACATCGCGCATTCGTCGCTTTGTGCATTGCATTACCGACTTGAAAATCGGACGATGTTATATGCCACGTTCGATTCTTGTCCTCTATGCTCATCCGGGGGCCTCGCGCTCGGTCGTGAACCGGCGACTCAAGCGTGTGGCGGAGGGACTTTCCGGGGTCACGATCGTCGATCTCTATGCTGAATACCCCACGCTTTACATCGATGTCCTGCGGGAACAGGCGCGGGTAGAGGCGGCAGATGTGGTGATCTTTCAGCATCCTGTCTATTGGTTTTCCGCTCCCGCAATCGTCAAGGAATGGGTCGATCGGGTCGTGACCTATGGCTGGGCGCTGGGTGATCGAGAGGCGCTGAAGGGCAAGATCTATCTCCATGCGGTGACGACGGCAGCATCGCACGGCGTCTTTGCCCAAGAAGTGACGGGCAGGTCGGCCTTGCGCGCGCAGTTCCATTCTTTCGAGGCGATGGCGGGGCTGTGCGGGATGCGCTATCTGCCACCCTTCTCGCTGTTCCGTGAGGAAGCGGATGAAAGCCGGGCCGAGCGCCTCGAACACCACGCGGCGGCCTATGCGCGATTCCTGCGTGACCTGCGCGACGAAAAGCTCGATCTCGCTCAACCGTATCGGCAGCAGATGGCGGCAAGCTGATGGAAGTGCTGATCTATATCCTTCCGTATCTGGTGGGGGCGGTCATTCTTGTCCCTATTGCGAACCGGATCGGCCTCGGGTCGGTGCTGGGGTATCTGATCGCGGGGGTGGCGCTCGGTCCGGCGCTTGGTCTGGTGACCGAACATGCGGTCGATCTTCAGCATTTCTCGGAATTCGGCGTCGTGATGATGCTGTTCCTTATCGGGCTGGAACTCAAGCCGCGCGAATTGTGGAAGATGCGGGCGCAACTCGTCGGGTTGGGGGGGCTTCAGGTCTTCGGTACGATGGCGCTGATCATTGGAGGGGTCTGGCTGCTGGGCGGTAGCCTGAGCATGGGCGTGACTCTCGGGATGGTGCTGGCCCTGTCATCGACCGCCATCGTGCTGCAAACCTTGCAGGAGCGCAATCTGGAGCGGCGTACGGGCGGGCGAGCCGCTTTTGCCGTGCTGCTGTTCCAGGATATCGCCGTCATCCCGATGCTCGCGCTGCTGCCGCTGCTGTCGCAATCCCATGGTGATGAGGATGAGGTTCTCGGTACCCCGGACCATGGGGAGGCGGTGCATCATACGACGAACCTGCTCGCGGATTTGCCCGCATGGGCTCAGGGGATCAGCATTCTAGCCGTAATCGCAGGGATTATTCTGGCGGGGCGGTTTCTCGCCTATCCGGTTTTCCGCTTCATCGCATCGGGCCGGTCGGGAGAGGTCTTCACCGCCGCCGCACTGGCGTTGGTGATCGGCACGTCGATGTTGATGACGCTCGTCGGTCTTTCCCCGGCGTTGGGGGCGTTTCTGGCGGGGGTGGTTCTGTCGGGCAGTGAATATCGACATCAGCTCGAAAGCGACATCGAACCGTTCAAGGGATTGTTGCTCGGCATCTTTTTCGTCACGGTCGGGGCGGGCGTCGATTTTGCATTGCTGTTGAGCAAGCCGCTGTTGATACTCGGGGCTGCGTTGCTGGTAATTGCAATCAAGGCGGGTGTTTTGACCGCGCTTGCCATCGGATCGCGGTTCCCATCGCGCGATGCATGGCTGTTTTCCCTGTCGTTGCCACAGGGGGGTGAATTCGGGTTCGTTCTGTTGGCACTGGCGGTATCCACGGGTGCATTGGCGACCGATATTGCACAACTCACGACGCTCGTGATTGCCTTGACCATGTTCCTGACGCCGATCCTCTTCACGCTGTATGAAAAGGTCATTGATCCGCGTCTCGGCCCCGGAAAAGCGGTGAAAAAAGAAGCGGATACGATTGACCATGAAGGTGTGGTCATCATCGCCGGGGTCGGGCGCTTCGGCCAGATTGTCAACCGGTTGCTGCGTTCCGACGGCATCGAAACGGTTGTGCTGGATGAAGATGCGCGCCAGATCGACACCCTGCGCCGCTTCGGTGTGCGGGCCTATTACGGCGATGCCTCGCGCATGACCCTGCTCGAAGCGGCGGGAATCGAGCGGTCGAAAGTCTTCGTCGCCTCCCTGCGCGATACGAAGCGGCAGGTGCGGATGATCGAGGATATCCGCCGCCGCTGGCCCCATGTGCACATCATCGCTCGCGCCACGGACCGTACTTCAGCGTACAAGATTTCGGCAGCGGGGGCGCAGACGGTGGTGCGTGAGATGCTGGCCGGGTCTATCGAAGCGGGGCGCGAGGTGCTCGAACAACTCGGCACGCACCCCTATCGCGCGGAGGGCATTGCCCGCGCATTCCGTAAGCATGATGACGAAACCTTCGACGTCCTGCGCGATATGTGGACCGAAGATTTCCTGAATGATCCTGATTACATGAACCGTTCGCGTGAGAGATCGGAAGAACTCAGCGACATTCTGCGTTCCGATTTCTCCCAAGCCCCGGAATCGGACGAATGGGCCTTGCAGGCCGCGGAACGCTTCGACCGGGACGAGGACGACGAGGAGAAGCCCGTCGCGGCGCAATAAGGAGAGAGAGCAATGAGTGGACCGCGCGTGGCCCTACTGGGGATGATCCTCGAGTCGAACCGGTTTGCGAAACCCGCAGGGCGGGCCGATTTCGAAAGCCTGACATGGCTGGAAAGTGATGCGCTGATGACCGAAGCACGGGGGTCCACCCCATCACTTGCGACCGAGTTTGCGGCGTTCGTTGCGGCGATGGACGCAACCGGACCATGGCAAGCCGTGCCCTGCCTGTTGGCCGCGAGCCATCCTGCGGGGCCTGTGGAGCGAGAGGTTT
Organism: uncultured Neomegalonema sp.; assembly: GCA_938034615.1. Taxonomy (GTDB): domain Bacteria; phylum Pseudomonadota; class Alphaproteobacteria; order Rhodobacterales; family Rhodobacteraceae; genus JAHDDY01. The sequence continues at coordinate 30,554 of CALHLW010000255.1, forward strand.
TTGAGGCGGTGATCGCGCGCAATACGGAGCTCCTGCGCGATGCCGGACCGCTCAATGCTGTCTATATCTGCAATCATGGCGCCATGGTCGCTGAGCATGAGGACGATCCCGATGGAGCGCTCATCGCACGGGTGCGCGAGATAGTTGGGCCGGATACGCGTATCGTGGTGACGCTTGATCTGCACGGTAATATCTCGCCGCGCATGGTGTCGGAGAGTGATCTGATCGTCGGCTATCGCACTAATCCCCATGTCGATATGCGCGAAAGAGGGGAGGAAGCCGCCTTTTCTCTGCGTTGTATGCTGGCGGGGATGGCTCGACCTCAGGCCGTCCTCATCAAACCTCCAATTGCGCCAGCCTCTGTTACCCTGCTTACGGCGGAAAATCCCTATGGCACGCTGATCGATCTGGGTCAGCGACTGCAGGCGGAGGCGCGCGGCGCGATCCTCAATGTCTCCATCTTCGGCAATTTCATCTTCGCCGACGTCCCCGATAACACCCTTTCGATCATCGTGACCGCGCGCGATGATCCAGCGGCAGCGGAAGAGGTTGCGAGCCGAATTGCACGGGCAGCATGGGATATGCGCGACGGCTTCCACCGTGACCTGACATCGGTGGAGCAGGCGGTTCGGCTGGCACAAAGCGCCGATCCCGTGATCTTTTCTGATGCCGGGGATAATCCGGGCGGAGGAGGATCGGGACGCACGACTGAATTGCTCGCTGCTCTGTGTGAAGCCGGATGTGACGACGTGCTGTATGGTAGCTTTGCGGATCCTGAACTGGCGGCGGAAGCCCATGTAATGGGTGTCGGCACGACTTTCACCGCCCGATTCAATCGTGCGCGCAGTACAGAGCCATGGGAGAAATGGGACGCGCCATTCGAGGCCGAAGCTGAAGTGATGGCCTTGCATGACGGCGAGGTTGTTGGAGAGCGTGGCATGACTGCCGGACGCAAATTGCATCTCGGCCCAAGTGCGGCCCTACGGATAGGGGGCATCACCGCCATCGTCATTACCGACCGGACCCAGACTGCCGATCCGATTTTCTTCACGATGATGGGGCTCGATCCGGGAGCAGCACAGGCAATTGCAGTGAAGTCGCGTGGGCATTTTCGTGCCGGATTTGATCGCTGGTTCTCGCCGGAGCAAGTCTACGAGATCGACACCGGCGGTCTTACTTCGCCCGTCCTTTCTCGCTGGCCTCTCACACGCGTTCCCCGACCGAGTTACCCGCTAGACCTCGATATGGTTTGGAATGCGTGATGCTTGTGGCTCAACTATCAGCCTGTTCCAAGCCCATTGCCTGCATCACGGCGCTGCGAATGGTTCCGCTGGAAAATGGCTTCACCACGACCGGTGCGGCGAAATCGCGGGTAAGTTCTTCCGAGCGATTATAGCCGCTTGCAAAGACGAGAGGCACACCCTGTTCCATGAGCTTGTGTGCAAAGGCGAGACTGGGTAGGCGACGCAGCAGCCCCCGCAGCGGCCCTCGTCCGAGATCGACGATATCGAGGCGCGGCACGCCGGGGCCGAGTTCCAGATAGCGGCTGATCTGTCCCGAGGTGTAGCAGAGGGTGCGATTGCGGTCGACCACGGCAAAGGCCGGGGCGTGATGCTTGATGAGAACCTGTCGGTAGTATTCCTCCGGTGCCGGTTCGTTTCCCCGCATCTTGCTGGTCGAGCGCGGGGTTGGCAATGGATGCGAACGTTGCCCCGACAGCATCGGCAGGGGCCGCGCGGGCAGGCGGTCCCGTCGAAAGATCTTGCGTGGC
>CALHLW010000256.1 GCA_938034615.1 uncultured Neomegalonema sp.
GAAGCCGGACTCGGCGCGCCCGTCGAGTGCCTCGGCATAGGCACTGGCCGGAGCACTCGTATTGGCCTTGAACTCTCCGCTTTCGGAGAAGCCGGTCACGACCTGCGCGCGGGTGGTGCCATTGTCCAAGGCATCCAACCATGCATTCAGGCCGCCCTGATCCGGCGCGCGATCCAGCACGTTGTTGTAGAGCAGTGTCACGAAATCCGTGTTGTCGAGACTACCGTATGTGTTCTGGAACTCGGCAGAGTTCGTGAAGCCGGTCACGACCTGCTGTAAGCTCCGGCTGCCTGACTCCAGCTCCCCGGCCCAAAATTCCAAGCCACCCGTATCCGGCAAACGGTCCAGCGTCGCCTGATAAATGCGGTACACTTGTGCGCCCGACGTGCTCGACAGGTCGGATGAGACGCCGCCAGCAAGCAAGTCGTTACCGCCGCCGCCGAAGATCAGGTCGACATTACTCGTGCCGTAGATCACATCATTTGCGCCATCACCCTGATAGGAGTTCATGAGGTCACCGGGCACGACCTGACCTCGCAACTCACCACCGGGGAAATTGGAATTGTGAATATTCACGTAGCCGTCACCAGCCTTGGCAGCGGCATAATCAGCGGCGGAAAGGACGCCCGACCCTGTCACCGACCCATTGCCTGCGCCGTCGTCGCTGACAGACAAGCCGATGCGCACCGGCCCGTTCGCGCCCGCTGCACCGATATGCAAATGCGCAGCGCTGGCCGCTGCGGAGAGGCCTGAATAGGAACCGCTTATCGCTGCGGTCATAGAGGCATCGTCGAAGGTGATGTCGTAGAGTCCGGTTGCCGGGCCGTCGGGAACTGCACCGGTTTCTTGCGATTCCTCTAGGATCGTATTCAGGCCCACTTGTGTGATCACGACAGCCATCAGCTGGATTCTCCTGGTTGAAAGCGCTTCCAAGGCCTCTTGTAACGGTCCCACCGATCACGAGAGGCTTCTGTCTTATATAAACAAAATTACGCACGAATAGCGTGTCGGGTTTCAAATTTGTTTCGCACCACAGCGTCGACGGGCGATTGCCTCACGCCGGAAGCAGGCACGGGTCGGCGGGACGAATCGACCCGCAGAGCGACACAGCCAAATTTTTTTTCAACACGGGGATGGAACCTTTCCATATTTGTGCGGTTAAGTGTTCGTTAAGCTTCACAAACGGCCGCTAGTGCCGACTTGGCATCTTAATTACGAGAGCATATGGCTCAAAAACTGATTCTCCATCGGAGAATGGGTCAAACCTGCCACGGTTCCGCCATAATCGCCACCTGCGACACCCTGCCGCACTTTGAGTAGTTTCCGTTGTGAATCAACGCTCCCTGAGGATTCTGACACAGTTTGTAATCCTCCGTGAGGATTGGATGTGTCCTTTTTTATTATCGCCTTTACCCGTCATCCCGTACAGAAACGGTCATCGCCACTCGATGAACGGGTGGCCGTCGCTCAAAACCTCACGACGAACTGGTGAGCGACTTCAGATCAGTACAGGCAGGAGCTAACACCGTGGCAAAACTCTCATTCGCGGCAATCGTCGCTGCTTCGACCCTCATCTCCGGTACCGTTTTCGCACAGGACGTGACGACCGTCGCGACCCCAGAAGCCTACACCGCGCCGATCTACGGTTCCGGCGATGTGGTCGTCGCAATCCCCCAAGTGAATGATGCCGCAACTCAGACGGTTGCAGCCGTTGAGTATGTCGAACCTGCCGCAGCGCCCAGCGCCTCCGATACGCTCGACATGAGCGGCGCAGACGGCACCCTCCGCGCCTGCTATTCGAATGGCGGTATCGCCAAACAGCGCGAAGATTTCAGCTACTTCTGCAACTACGAGAAGAGCGCGCCGCAGACATCGACCGCGTCTGCTTACACTCTGCCACAGGGCGAAGACTCGTCCTATCAGGGCACCACGAACATCGCCGACGAAGCGCTGATCGACTGCGTTGACCGTGGCGGCTCGCTGATCCAGCTTGCAGCTAATGAGCAGTTCGCCTGCGCCATGTAAGTTGCTTTGCGAGGGCTTCTGGACCTCGCGGATGACGGATGATACGGCTCTCCCGCGCGATAATTGTGCGGGAGAGTTTTTTGTTTCAGGCACGACCCCTTGCTGCCGCCGGTTTGCGCATCGGCATTCTTGGCGGGTCATTCGACCCCGCCCATGACGGCCATCTCCACATTTCGCGCATCGCCCTGAAACGGCTACAGCTCGACCGGGTGTGGTGGCTGCTCTCCCCCGGCAATCCGCTCAAGCCCGATGCGCCCGCATCGCTGGAGCGACGGCTGGAAGCGGCCAATGCCGTTCTTGACGATCATCCGAGTATCGACGCGACGGGGATCGAGCGTGAACTGGAAACGGTCTTCACCGTCGATACCCTCCATGCGCTTCGGAGGCTCTATCCCGCCGTGCGGTTCGTCTGGCTGATGGGGGCGGATAATCTTTCACAGTTTAATCGCTGGCACCGCTGGGTCGAGATAATGCATACGCTGCCGGTCTGCGTTCTGGCGCGCCCCGGTGAACAGGTGCGCGCCGGGCTTTCCACCGCTGCACGCCGATTCGCCGCCATGCGATTACCTGAATACGAAGCTGCTGCCCTGCCCTTTTGCTCCCCGCCTTGCTGGACGATGCTGACTCACCCGACCTCGCGACTGTCCTCCACTGCCCTGCGTGCCAGTGGAGCGTGGAAATGACGTCGCGACGGCACTTTCTCGGCGGAGCCATGGCTCTTGCGGCCTCGCCCATCGGATCGGCGGAGGCAAGCGCGCCACGCCCTGCCCCAGGACGAACCGGCTACATCCTGATGGATGCAGAGAATGGAGCGGTCTTCGACTCCCGCAATGCCGATGACGGTTTCATCCCGGCCTCGACGACGAAGGCGATTACGGCTTTCGTGACGCTCTCCACCCTTGCCCCTACTACCCGGTTCTTCACGCGCCTCCATGCACGGGGGCCGCTGAAGGATGGCGTCCTCGACGGCGACCTGATTCTCGTGGGTGGGGGAGATTCCGCTCTCGATACAGGCGATCTTGCGCAGCTTGCCAAGGCGTTGAAAGCAAAGAGTGTGCGACAGGTCACGGGCGATTTTCTGGTGACGGGGATCGAAGGGCCGACCCAGCCGGTGCTGAACCCGTTTCAGCCGCTTCAGGCCAGCTACAACCCAGCCATCGGTCCTCTATGTCTCAACTTCAACCGCGTGCTACTGCGCTGGCGCAACCGTGGCGGCAGACGGATGCTGACGACCCACGCCCATGCGAGCGAGCGTTCCGTTCCCGCAGAGGCCATCGCCTTTCGCGCTCTGCGAACCGGCGGTGCCCTGCACGGGCTGGAGGAAAAACGCGAGGTCTGGGCGATCCCATCGCGCGACATGCGGCGCGACGGCGAGCGCTGGTTTCCGGTGCGCCGACCGTCGCTCTATGCCGCGACGGTGTTCCGTACGCTCTGTACGGCAGAAGGGATCGCATTGCCGGAACCGAAAGTGACGACGGACCTCCCCACCGATGCGCCATTGGCGATGCATCGCTCGGATGTCGTCTTCGCGCAGATCAAGAAGATGATGAAATATTCGACCAACCTGTCGGCGGAAATGCTGGGCATAGCTGCTGCGCGGGAAATCGGCGGTACACCGGAGACGGTCGAAGCCGCCGCGCAGACGACGACCGGCTGGCTGAAGAGTGAAGGCATCGTCAGGGACGACCTGATGCTGGAGAACCATTCCGGCCTTTCCACCCGCTCGCGCATCACGCCGCGCCAGATGGCCGATATCCTGCGCGCCGGACATGAGCGGTTCGGGAGCGGCTATATCGGCCTGCACACCGAAGGGCGCTTGCGGGGCGCGAAGACGGGACTGCCGACCTACAATTTCCGCAGCAAGACCGGCACGATGAATTTCGTGCGCTGTCTGTCCGGATTTCTGGAGGTCGGGGAACGGCGCGCGATCTTCGTGATCTTCGGCATGGACGATGTGCGCCGGGATATGCTCGATGCCCAATACGCGCCCTACGACGAGCGCAAGCCCCACGGATCGGGCCGCTGGCTGCGACAGGCGCTCGACCATGAGAATGCGCTGCTGCGAGGCTGGGTAGGGCGTGGCCTCCAGTAACACGCGCCCTACATCCATGCATTGAAACGCCCGCACTCAATCGAAGGAAATCACCATGACCTGGACCGTCTATCTTTCCGGCGAAATCCATTCCGACTGGCGCGAGCAGATAGAAACCGGCGCGCGGAAAGCGGGCCTGCCGATTGAGTTCACCGCGCCCGTAACGAACCACGAAGCCTCCGACGATTGCGGCGTCACCATCCTCGGCGCTGAGGAGAACAAGTTCTGGCACGACCACAAGGGCGCGAAACTCAACGCAATCCGCACCCGCACCCTGATGGAGCAGGCGGATGTCGTCGTGGTGCGGTTCGGAGAGAAATACAAGCAGTGGAACGCGGCCTTCGATGCCGGGATGGCGGCGGCGCTCGGCACGCCGTTGATCGTGCTGCATGGGCCAGATCATGCCCATGCCCTGAAGGAAGTCGATGCGGCTGCGCTGGCCGTTGCCGAACACCCGGAACAGGTGGTCCAGATGCTCGATTACGTCATCAACGGGGTGCTGCCCGCCTCGTAAGGCAGGCAGCCGGTTTTCAGAACGTGTGCTTGAAGACGAGGCTGCCCGTGTAGCCGTCTACGCCGTCCTGCCCGATATTCGTCGTTCCCTGGAAACTGAGCGACGTGCTGTGCGACAGTTCCTTGACGACGGTTGCGGCAAGCAGACCGTAGGAATCGTCTGGGCGTGGAGCGATCTGAACATCGGTCGGTGTACTACCGAGAGCGAAAGGCACCTGAATTTCGTCGTCATTGAAGTCGTGTTCCCACGACGCCCGCAACCCGAATGTCCATGTGGGCGCGGATGGCGGACGATAGAAGCCACCGAGCGCCAGAGTGCCGCGATACCCTTCATATTCGAGATCACCAACGCGCGCCTGTAACGAAGAAGGCGCTCCGCCACGGGCGTCCTCGTTATAACCGTCGATATCGACCTTCTCGTAGGCGAACCCGATACTGGGGTTGATGGCAAAGCCGTTACCCAGCGGCAGAACCGCGCCGATATTCGAGCGGGCAATGAAATACGTGCCGTCGGTATCCGCTTCATATGTGTTTCGACTAACCGTATTGCCGGCCAGATCACTCGTCGTGAAGTTACGCTCGATATCGTAGACATCGATCAGACCGCCGCCGAGGAACGCGTTGGCATAGACGCCGGGAATGATCTGCGCCACGCCGAACACACCACCGATATACAGGCGACTGTCGAACCCACCCTGATCGTCACCGTATTCGATCTGACCGTGGTCGATACTACCACCGATACCGACCATGACGTTGGGATGGATCATCACATCGGCCGCTGCCTTGATCACCTGCGTGTTAGCATCGAAATCGGGCACGATCTGCTGGCGGTCGCTTTCGTAGAAGCCCAGTTCGGCACCGCCATAGACTTCGACATTGCCGACCGGTCTACGGATGCGATTGCCTTCGTCATCATTGATGAAGAACGCACCGAGATTCAGTCGTTGTTCGAGGCCGATAGACTGCTGCCGCAGACCCGAGATGATGGCGACCGGGATAACACCCGCCTGCCCAATGGCGATCAGGGCAGAATATGCCATCTCACCCAGAACGAGGTTCGCCTGATTGGTCAGGTGCCGGTCATCCGCGAAGACCGCAACGATGCCCGGACGGGTCGTCACGCCATCGATACACTGCACGGCAGAATCGGTGACGCACTGGGTATTCGCAAGATCGAGATGATCGATGTTGGAGAACCCGTACCGAGTCGGGTCCGCCAGAACATCGGTCACCACCGCGCCCGCATCCACGATCGTTGCGCGCCCCGCCACACCGTCGACGAGAATGCCGTTATAGGCACTTGTAAGGCCGGAGAGCAGCGCTTGTCCTTGAGGCGAGGACGACTGACCGACCGGTGTGCTGGTGCCGATATCTGGTATAGTCACGACGACGAGGTTCGTCGCCCCGGCATCGATAAGACGTTCGATCTGAGCGACGGCCTGCGTAGCGGCAAGACCGATGGCCTGTCCGGCCTGTTGCGGACTCTGTTCGCCGGCACCGACGAGTTCCGCATTCGTCGAAACGTCGTTAGCTCCGGTCCAGTAGATGACCAGATCGTTGCTGTTGAAGTTCGGAGTCGCGGCGAGCAGACGGTCGACCTGCGTAGTGGACGGGGTCTGCGTGATGCCGCCGGCAAGCTGTGCTTGATTGTCGTTCTCGATTGCCACGCGCGCTCCACCCTGCGCATAGCTATTTCCGCCGACTTCAACGTCATTGGAAAGCACATCCAGCGGCGTACCCGCCGTCGCCGGAACCCCGGTAATCAAGTTGGGCGCGATCTCGACCCCGAGCCGTTCGGCAACAACCTGCGAATAGTTCTGACTGGAACCATCAGCCCGGTTGTTGGTGAATTGATAAGGAATAGCGGGCAATGTCTGACCCTGCTGAGCACCGGCAGCGCGGATCGCCTGCGAATAAGTGCCCAGGTCGCTGAGGCTGTCGCCGACGACGAACAGCCGGTCGATCTGAAACTCGTCGGCGATTGCCGATGTTGAAAGTGTCATGGCGAGCGCGGTGCTGGCCAGTAGTGCTCTGGTCTTGAAAACCATTCTGATCTCCCGTTATCCCCGCCCTTTCTGGACGGATTGTTGTCACTCGCCCCCGAGTTCATTGATGGGGTATGCGACCCGTCATGCCGCATACTTCATTTTTGTACAGACTGACCTTACGTCAGCAGGCGGATTATGCAGCCGCCTGTTGCGGTTGGAACCGCCCATAGAACGTGTCACCGCTCGATGCTATCTCGCGCAGAAGCGCGGGAGCCTCGAACCTATCGCCGTATTTCGCCTGAAGCGCATCGCAGGTTTCAACCACCTTCTTAGGCCCGGTCAGGTCGATCCATGAGAGCGGCCCGCCCGACCAAGGCGCAAAGCCCCAGCCGAGAATGGCGCCGACATCGCCCTCGCGGATATCGACCAGCACATCCTCTTCCTTGGCGCGGACGGCTTCCAGAACCTGCGCGAGGAGGAGGCGGTTCTTGATTTCCTCGAATTCGGGCTGCTCTTCCGAAACGGGGAAATGCTGGCCCAGATCGGGCCAGAGCATCGTGCGTTTGCCCTTTTCGTCGTAATCGTAGAACCCCTTGCCGTTCTTGCGCCCTGCCCGCCCTGCATCCTCGAAGAGCGCGGTGATGACATCATCGGCCCCCGTGCCGACATAGGCGTCGCCCATCTGCGCTTTGGTCGCCGACATGATCCGGTGTCCCAGTTCCAGCGAGGTTTCGTCCGTCAGTTGCAAGGGCGCAACGGGCATACCCATCTGCTTGGCGGCATTCTCGATCAGCGACGGGTTCACGCCCTCACTGACCATGATCATCGCTTCGTTCAGGTAGGGAATGATGCAGCGGTTGGCGTAGAAGAAGCGCGCGTCGTTGACGACGATGGGTGTCTTCTTGATCTGGCGCACGAAATCAAGCGCCTTGGCCACAGCCAGATCGCCCGTTTTCTTGCCCTTGATGATCTCGACCAGCATCATCTTGTGGACCGGCGAGAAGAAGTGGATACCGATGAAATTGTCCGGGCGGCTCGACGCCTCGGCCAGTCCGGTAATCGGCAGGGTGGAAGTATTGGTGGCAAAGATCGCGTCGTCGGCGATGACCGCCTCGACCTTCTTGGTGACCTCGGCTTTGATCTTCGGATCTTCGAAGACGGCCTCAACGATCAGGTCGCAATCTTTCAGTGCGTCATAATCCGGCGTTGCATTGACGCGGGCGAGGATCGCGTCTTTCGCTTCTGCCGTGACTTTCTTGCGTTTGACGCCCTCGTCCAGCAGTTCCTCGATGGTCGCACGGCCCTTGTCGGCGGCCTCCTGATCGCGGTCGATAAGGACCACGTCGATGCCCGAGCGAGCGGAGACGAAGCCGATCCCGGCCCCCATCATGCCTGCGCCTATGATGCCGACGGATTTCACCTTGGCATCCGGCACGTCAGGACGTCGTGCGCCCTTCTCGATAGCCTGCTTGTTCACGAACAACGAGCGGATCATCGCCGCCGAGCGCGGGTCCATCAGAACGGAGGTGAACCAGCGCGCCTCGATCTTGAGCGCATTGTCCATATCGACCAGCGCGCCCTCGTAGACGGCGGAGAGCATGGCATTGGTCTGGGGGTAGACACCTGCGGTCTTGCCATGGGTCATGGCGACGGCACCGAGGAAGGTAGGAAAGCCCTGCGGGGTGTAGGGCGCTCCGCCGGGGAGTTTGAAGCCCTTCTGGTCCCATGGTTTCACCGCATCGGACTCGGACGAGCCTTTGACCCATTCGACAGCCTTGGCGACCAACTCGTCCTGCGGGACGATTTCGTCGATCAAAAGACCGGCCTTGGCTTTCTTGGGGTTCACCAGCTTGCCCTGAAGCAGATAATCCGCCGCACCCATGACACCGAGCATCCGCACGAGACGGGTCGTGCCGCCTGCGCCGGGGAAGAGACCGACGAGGGTTTCAGGCAGGCCCAGCTTGGCCTTCTCGTTATCGGCGGCAAAGCGGCGGTGACAGGCAAGCAGCAATTCGAACACGCCGCCCAACGCTGTGCCAGGGGTCGCGGCGGCAAAGACCTTGCCGCCCTTCTTCGTCTTGGGGTCCGCGCCCGCAACCTCGATCTTGCGATAGAGCGAGTGGAGCGCCCAGACGAAGCCGAACAGCGCTTCGCCGACATTGCCGCCCTCTTTCGCCGCCGTGGCCTTGATCTCGGCCAGCATGGTCAGATCGACCCCGCCGCCCATATCGGCCTTGGCCGAGGTGATAACCGCGCCCTTGAGGCTGTCATCGGCCAGTACCGTATCGACGTGTTTGTCGAGTTCCCGGATCACATCCGCCGTCATCACGTTCATGGAACGGTCGTCCATATCCCACGTAATGATCGCCACATCGCCGTCGGTCGTATATTTCCAGTTGGTCATATCTTGTCTCCACATCCCGCTCAGGGGTTGGTGCGAAGCGTCTTGCCCACGAGGGGGAGAAACGGCCTTATTTCTTGGCCAGTTCTTTCAAGGCTCCGTCATACTCGTCCATAATCTTGCGCGCTAATTCCATGCGTTGGGCTTGTTTGAGATTGCGAGGGACATCATCGGTGGTTTCCGACCTGACGGCACGATCATCATCGACCCTCTTATCAATCTTCTTCATCACACCCGCTCGATCACCGTCGAAGCGCCCATGCCCGACGCGATGCAGAGGGTGCAGAGCGCTGTGCCACCGCCGGTGCGTTCCAGTTCGTCGAGGGCGGTGCCGATGATCATCGCGCCAGTCGCACCAAGGGGATGGCCCATCGCGATGGCCCCGCCATTGGGGTTGAGCTTGGCGTGGTCGGCATCGAAGGCCTGCATGAAGCGCAGCACGACGGAGGCGAAGGCTTCGTTGACTTCGAAGAGGTCGAAATCGCCGATTTCCATGCCGGTTTCCTTCAGCACCTTTTCCGTCACGGGGACGGGGCCGGTCAGCATGATGGTCGGGTCCGTGCCGATCTTGGCGGTGTGCTTGATACGCGCGCGGGGTTTGAGGCCCATGCGTTCGCCCGCTTCTTTGGATCCGATCAGGAGGGCCGCAGCCCCGTCCACGATACCCGAGGAATTGCCCGCGTGGTGGACGTGGTTCACGCGCTCAAGTTCGGGGTATTTCAGCAGGGCCACGGCGTCGAAGCCGGGCATCTTTTCGCCCATCTCCGCGAAGCTGGCCTTCAGGCCGCCGAGCGACTGCATATCCGTGCCGGGGCGCATGTATTCGTCGTGGTCGAGGATGGTGACACCGTTCATGTCCTTGACGGGCACGATGGATCGCTCGAAGTGGTTCGCTTCCCAAGCTGCGCCCGCGCGCTTCTGGCTTTCGACGGCGAAAGCATCGCAATCGTCGCGGCTGAAGCCGTATTTGGTCGCGATGATATCGGCGGAAATGCCCTGTGGGACGAAGTAGGATTTCATGGCCGGGATCGGATCGACGGCGATGGCGAATCCGTCGCTGCCCATCGGCACGCGGCTCATCATCTCGACGCCGCCCGCGACGTAGAGGTCACCTGCGCCCCCCTTCACCTGATTGGCGGCGAGGTTCACGGCTTCCATGCCCGATGCGCAGAAGCGGTTGATGTGCAGGCCCGGCACGCTCTCGTCGTAATCGGCCTGAATGACGGCGGTACGGGCGATCTCGCCACCCTGCTCGCCCACCGGCGTCACGCAGCCGAGGATGACGTCCTCGATCAGGGATGTGTCGAGATCATTGCGGTCGCGCAGGGCTTCCAGCACCGTCGAGGCGCATTTCAGCGACGTGACTTCGTGCAACGCGCCGTCCTTTTTGCCCTTGCCGCGCGGGGTGCGGACGCTGTCGTAGATATAGGCTTCAGTCATGGTCTTCTCCCTCGCCGCACGGCGCGACGGTTTCGCTAAAGAGTCGGTAGCATTCTGGTTTGGCGGTCAA
>CALHLW010000257.1 GCA_938034615.1 uncultured Neomegalonema sp.
CGGCGATTCGCAGACATTTTCGAGTGGGTTCGATCCGATCTGATCTTCCATGGGTTTGTCGCCTCCCATGCGTCCCGCCATGATACGATTCTTCTCGGGGCATCGCTTTTGCAGGGTGACACTCCGAAACATCCAAAGTAACAATCACCAAGATTTAGGCCCGTTGGAGCATGTTCATGTCGTACAAGATTCTCGTCCTCGGGGCGTCCTATGGGTCATTGCTGGGGACGAAGTGCCTGATGGCGGGGCATGACGTGACACTGGTGTGCCGGGACGCGACGGCGGCGTTGATCAATGCCGAGGGCACGGAGGTGCGGATCAAGCTCAAGGGCGAGGACGACCATCGGTCCATTCGCTCGGGCGATCACCCCGGCAAACTCGACGCCAAGACGCCCGAAACGGTCGATCCCGCCGAGTACGATCTCGTCTGCCTCGCCATGCAGGAGCAGCAATACGGCCATCCCTCCCTGCGCGGCTTGCTGGGCCAGATCGCGGCGGCGGGCCTGCCCTGCCTGTCGATCATGAACATGCCCCCGCTCTCCTACCTGCGCCGCATCCCCGGCCTCGACGCCACCGCCATCGAGAGTGCCTGGACCGATCCGCGTGTCTGGGATGCCTTCGATCCCGGCACCGTCACCCTCTGCTCTCCCGATCCGCAGGCATTTCGCCCCCCCGAGGAAGGTGCGAACGTGCTGCATGTCGGCCTGCCCACCAACTTCAAGGCCGCGAAATTCGAGTCCGCTGCCCATAACGAAATCCTCGAAACGCTGGAGCGCGACATCGACGCCATCCGCCTCGACGGCCATGACGTCCCCGTCAAGCTGCGCGTCTTCGACAGCCTGTTCGTGCCACTGGCCAAATGGAGTATGTTGCTGACCGGCAATTACCGCTGCGTCACGACGGGCGAGCCCTTGGCCATCCGCGATGCCGTTCATGCCGATGTGGCCCTGTCCGAAGAAGTCTACGCCTTCGTGGACGACATCGCCCAGAAACTCGGTGCCTCCCCCGACGAGATGGTCCCCTTCGAGAAATACGCCAAGGCGGCGGAAGGCTTGCTCAAACCCTCCTCCGCCGCCCGCGCCGTCGAAGACGGCTCCGGCACCATCGAGCGCGTCGACCGCCTTGTCCAACAGATAGGCCGCGCCCTCGGCATTGAGCACCCCGTCGTAGACGCCACCGTCGCCACGGTGGACAAGCGGCTGGAGCAGAACCGGGCAACCGCCGGTTGACGCCGCCCCTGCGGGCCATAGGGTAGGGACGCACCCCCCGCCGCGAGGAGACCCCCCATGGACGCCCCCCACCGGACCCAGGCTCAGGAACGCATCGACCTTGCCGCCGCCTATCGGCTCGTCGCGCATTTCGGGCTGGATGACAGCATCTTCACCCACATCTCCGCCCGCGCACCCGCCGACGAAGGCGACCATGCCTTCCTCATCAACCCCTTCGGCCTGCGCTTCGACGAGGTGACGGCGGAAAACCTTGTGACGGTGGCCCTCGACGGCACCATCCTGCGCGATACTTACGGCGCGGGGATCAATCAGGCGGGCTTCACGATCCACAGCGCTGTCCATGCGGGTCGCCCGGACGTCGATTGCGTTGCCCATACCCACACTGTCGCAGGGGTCGCCGTCGCCACGATGAAAGACGGCATCCTGCCCCTCAATCAGTGGTCCCTGCAATTCCACAACCGCGTCGCCACCCATGCCTATGAGGGGCTGGCTCTCGACCTCGCCGAGCGCGAGCGCCTCGTCGCCGACCTTGGCGAGCACACCGCCATGATCCTCAAGAACCATGGCCTGCTCACCTGCGGGGCCAGCGTCGGTGAGGCTTTCACGACGATGTACAATATGGAGCGCGCCTGCCGCGCGCAGGTCGCCATCCTCTCCAGCGGAGCCGAGATCGAGCCGGTCGCAGGCCAGATCGCCGAACACACTGCCCGCCAGATCGAAAAGGGCCGCGCCCGCCGCCGCGACTCCGGTGCCGACCCCGAATGGGCCGCCTACCTGCGCCTCGCTCTCAAGCATTATCCTGATCTGGCAGGATAGATACTCCCGGCTCCTCCCGCTCCAGCGAGATGCCCTCTCCCGAGGGCATGGCACCGTCGATTGAAAGAACATCCCCCATGACCGACACCCCCACCGCCGCCATGATCGTCATCGGCGACGAAGTCCTCTCCGGGCGCACGCGCGATGCGAATACGCAGGTTCTGGCGAAAATGCTGAATGAGGCCGGGATCGACCTCTGTGAAGCCCGCGCGATCCGCGATGACGAGGCCGAGATCATCGCTACCGTCAACGCCCTGCGGGGCCGCTATACCTACGTCTTTACCTCCGGCGGCATCGGACCGACCCATGACGATATCACCGCCGAAGCTGTCGCCGCCGCGATGGAGACCCCCATCGGCATCCGGGACGACGCCCGCGCGATCCTCGTGGCGCGCTACGGCGAAGGGGCCGACCTCACCGATGCCCGCTTGCGCATGGCCCGCATCCCCGACGGCGCGACCCTGATCGACAACCCCGTCAGCGGCGCACCGGGCTTCCGGCTCGACAACGTCTTCGTCATGGCCGGGGTGCCGCAGGTCTTCGCCGCCATGCTCGACCATGTCCGCACCATGGTCGGCACCGGCGAGGTAATGAAGGATATTTCGATCCCGTGCCCTTACCCGGAAGGCGTCCTCGGCGGCCCCCTCACAGATGTCTCGCAGGCCCACCCGAACGTCTCCATCGGTTCGTATCCAAGACTGCAAGTGGGCGGCGGCTGGGGCGTCACCATCGTCGCCCGTTCCCGCGACGCCACCGCCCTCGCCAAAGCCGCCGGGGCCATCCACACCATGCTCGCCTCGCTCGAAGGCTCCACGACCACGGGAGAATAGACATGCCCCTCTCCGACACCACCCGCGAGAAACTCGCGACCGTTTCCACCGCCACGCTGGCTACCGCGCTATATAAGCGCGGATTCCGCAACCAGACGATTCAGGATGTGATGCCCGTCGGTCCGCCAAAGGCCCGCAATATGGTCGGTCCCGCCTACACCCTGCGCTACATTCCGGCGCGCGAGGATCTCAACGAAATCGAGGTGTTCCGCGATCCCGACCACCCCCAGCGCAAGGGCGTCGAGGAGTGTCCGCCCGGCTCGGTGATGGTGATCGACTCGCGCAAGGACGCCCGCGCCGCCTCCGCCGGATCGATCCTCGCCACGCGCCTGCAAGTGCGCGGCTGTGCCGGGATCGTCAGTGATGGCGGCTTCCGGGACCATGCCGAGATCGGCGCGCTGGACATGCCGTCCTATCATCACCGCCCCTCCGCCCCGACGAACCTCACCTGCCATCAGGCCATCGGCCTCGACGAGCCCATCGCCTGCGGCGATGCCCCGGTCTTCCCCGGCGATATCGTCGTGGGCGACGACGAGAGCGTTATCATCATTCCCGCCCATCTCGTTGACGAGATCGCGGACGAAGCCGTGGCAATGACTGCCTTCGAGGACTTCGTCATCGAGCGCGTCCGTGCCGGGGACACAATCATCGGCCTCTACCCGGCGACCAATGACGAGACGGTCGCGAAATTTTCCGAATGGCGCAAGACGAACGGGCGTTAGGCATCGGCTGATCCCGAAGGTTTGTTTGCCCTGCCTGCGAAACGGGATATCTGTCTGCATATCCACTAAACTCCCGTCTTTGCGGGAATGCCCTAACAATGTGAGAATGCCCCAATGACCGAATACGTGCCGCCGAAAGTCTGGGCCTGGGATCAGGAGAATGGCGGGGAGTTCGCCAGTACGAACCGGCCCACCGCCGGGGCAACCCATGACGCCGCATTGCCCGTGGGCAAGCATCCGCTGCAACTCCATTCGCTGGCCACGCCGAACGGCGTCAAGGTCACGGTCATGCTGGAGGAACTGCTGGCCGCCGGTCACAAAGGTGCGGAATACGACGCTTACGTGATCGATATCCGCAAGGGCGATCAGTTCGGCAGCGACTTCGTGGCGATCAATCCCAACTCCAAGATCCCCGCCCTGCTGGACCGCAGCACGAACCCGCCGACCCGCGTATTCGAATCCGGCGCAATCCTGATGTATCTGGCCGAGAAGTTCGGCGCGTTCCTGCCTGAAAGCGGTGCAGAGCGGGCCGAGTGCCTCTCATGGCTGTTCTGGCAGATGGGCAGTGCGCCCTATCTGGGCGGCGGCTTCGGGCATTTCTATGCCTATGCGCCGGAGAAATTCCAGTACCCCATCGACCGCTTCACGATGGAGACGAAACGTCAGATGGACGTGCTGGACAAGCATCTGGCCGAAAACCGCTATATGTCGGGCGACGCCTACACCATCGCCGATATGGCGATCTGGCCGTGGTACGGGGTGCTGACCACCGGCAAACTTTATAACGCCGCCGAATTCCTCGATACCGCGTCCTATAAGAATGTGATCCGCTGGCATGACGAGATCGCCGCGCGCGAGCCGGTACAGCGCGGACGCAAGGTCAACCGCATCTCAGGGCCGCCGGAAGACCAACTTCACGAACGCCACGATGCGAGCGATTTCGACACGAAGACTCAGGACAAGGTTGAGAGCTGACCAGAGTGTGTAAGGAGGCGGAAGTTTCCTTACACACTGCTTTTGACAGGTTGACACGTCACTTCAACCGATTGAATGCGCTTAACTTAGTCCAGATTAATAAGAGTCCGGTTGAGACGGTGATCGGCTACCCTTAGAGTAGAGCTTTGCGAACCAATGTTCCGGGGCCGATGGACACTCGCTTTCACTTGCGCGATTTGACGCGCGCGGCGCATCGACGAACCGATGCCGCTTTCTCCGCGCTCGATCTGGCGCAGCGGGATGATTACGCCGTTTTCCTGAAGAGCCATTTCTTGGCCTATCGCGCGATGATGCCCGCTTTCGAGGCCGGTCTGCCTGCGGATCAGCGGCCCCCGGCCATGGCTGATCTGCTCGCAGAGGATTTACGCGCGCTTGGCGTCGAGGTGCCAGAATCAGCAATCCCGGCCTTCGAGGGCAATGCGCTCGGCGCGGCTTATGTCGTTGCAGGATCGCATTTCGGCCAGCGGGTACTTTCCGGCCAGCATGGCCGCTCCGAAGATCCAGTCGTGCGCAGTGCGAGGCGGTATCTTGCTTCTCCCGCCCTCAAAGCATATTGGCTGGTCCTGCGCGATGCCATCGAACGGCCCACCGACGCCCCGGACGATTCCGACCGGTTAGACCGGCTCGCGGCAGGGGCGGAAGCAACCTTTGCCCTCTTTGCAGATTGCCTGACCCTCGCCCGAGAGGAAGGGGTCACTCATGAGTTCGCCTGACATCGACCCATCGCTCCAGCGAAACGAGGTCAACCTGACCAATTGCGACCGCGAACCGATCCATATACCGGGGCGGGTGCAGAATTTCGGATTTCTGATCTCCGTCACCGGTGACTGGATGGTGAACCATGTGTCGCGGAATACCGGCGAGATGCTGGGCCTCGACCGCGCCATCCGCGCCGGAACGCCGCTGACCGATTTCTTCACGCCCGAAGCGATCCACGATTTGCGCTCGCAGCTTCAGATGCTGGGCGGCCCGGATTCGGTGGGTCGTCTCTTCGACGTCCACCTGTGCGGAACAAGCGAGTCCTTCGACGTATCGGTCCACCTGTCGGGCAGTTCGATCATTATCGAGGGTGAGCGCTGCGAAGTGAACAGGCGCACTGATCCTTCCAGCTACGTCAAGCCAATGATCGAGCGGATGACCGGGGCGAAAGATATTGAGCGTCTCTGCGATATCGCCGTGCGGCAGGTCAAAGCTCTGACGGGCTATGACCGGGTGATGGTCTACCAGTTCGCCCCCGACGATACCGGCGAGGTCATCGCCGAGACCTGCGCGCCGGGAATGGAGCCGTATCTCGGGCTGCGTTATCCAGCCTCCGATATTCCCAAACAGGCGCGCGCACTTTACGAGCGAAACCTGCTGCGCGTGATCGGGGACGTGAACGACGAGGGGGTCGAGATCGAACCGGTCCTGAACCCCGAAGGCCAACCCCTCGACCTGAGCATGAGCACGATGCGCGCCGTCTCGCCGATCCATCTGGAATACCTGCGCAATATGGGCGTGGGGTCGTCCATGTCGATCTCGATTCTGCGTCGGGGAAAGCTGTGGGGGCTGTTTGCCTGTCATCACGGAACCCCGATGGTGCCGTCCTATCCGGTGCGAACGGCAGCGGAATTGTTCGCACAACTTTTCTCCTTCCTACTCGATCAGAAACAGGGCGATGCCGAGCGGTTGGCCATCGATGAGGGCCGCAAGCTGCATGACCGGCTGATGGCGCAACTCGCCGAGAACATCTCGGTCAGCGACAACTTCGATGCCATCATCGACGAGGTTGCGCCGGTCATCCCCCATGATGGTGCCGTGGGATGGATCGACGGCGAGTTCCGTTCGACCGGTCAGACGCCGACCCGCGAAGAATTCGAAGCCCTCGTTCCCTTCCTCAACACGACCGCCGCCAGCCGCCTCTTCGCGACGAATTGCCTGTCGGGGCGCTTTCCCGAAGCAGAGGCGTTCGCGGGTCGGGCGGCCGGAGCACTGGCCCTGCCGGTCTCACGCGTGCCGAGAGATTACATCGTCCTGTTCCGGCAGGAGATTATCAAATCTGTCCGCTGGGCAGGCAACCCGGATAAGCCGGTCGAGACCGGGCCGAATGGCCCGCGACTGTCGCCGCGCAAGAGCTTCGAAGCCTGGCAACAAGTCCTGCGCCACCACAGTGTCGACTGGACTGACGGAGAGTTGCAGACCGCCGAATCCCTGCGCGTGACGCTGATGGAGGTGGTTCTGCGAATGGCGAGCGCGAGTATGCGCGATCAGGCCCGCTCGCAGGAACAGCAGGAATTGCTGATCGCGGAACTGAACCACCGGGTCCGCAATATCCTGAACCTTATCAAGAGCGTGATCGGCCAGAGCGCCGATGGACAGAGCGATATCAAGACGTTCACCAATATCATCGGCGGCCGCGTCCATGCCCTCGCCCGTGCCCATGACCAGATCACGCGCGAGAACTGGTCCCCCGCCTCCATCTACGATCTGATCCAGACCGAAGCGGCGGCCTATCTGGGTGACAAGCGGGACCGGGTGATGGTGACGGGGCCGGATGCGATGCTGCATCCCCATGCCTACTCGACCATGGCGCTCGTGATCCACGAGTTGCTGACGAACTCCGCCAAATACGGCGCGCTGACGGATGCACGCGGCAATGTCGCCGTGACGCTGGATCGCGACGAGGGCGGGACGTTACGGCTCGGCTGGCAGGAGACAGGGGGGCCGACGGTGGTTGCGCCGACCCGTCGGGGCTTCGGCACAACGATTATCGAACGCTCGATCCCCTACGAACTGAACGGTACGGCGGAAGTCGACTACCATCCCGCCGGTGTGCGCGCGTCCTTCCTTGTGCCGACCGACAGCATCGACCGCTTCGTGAATCGCCGGATTCAGCAGATTACCGACGCCGCTCCGGCACCGGCATCCCCGGTACAGATAGGCAAGGTTCTGATCGTGGAAGACAACATGATCATCGCACTGGACGCGGAGAGCTTCCTGATGGACCTCGGGGCAGAGGATGTCACCACCACATCGAGCAACGCACAGGCGATCCGCGCGATGGACGAAACCGCCTTTGATTTCGCGCTGCTCGACGTCAATCTCGGGACGGAGACATCGACGCCCGTGGCCTCGCGGCTGCTGCGCGACGGCATACCCTTCGCCTTCGCGACGGGTTATGGAGAGACCAAAGATCTGAGCGACCTGTTCCCCGGAACGCCGGTGGTGCAGAAGCCCTATGATCGCGAAGCGCTGGCGCGGGCCATCGCGAAGGCTTGAGCGTCAGCTACCCTTCCAATCCGGGCTGCGTTTGGAGAGGAAGGCGTCCATCCCCTCACGGAAATCGGCGCTCATGTAGCACTTCTCGACAAGGTCGGAATCCGTTGCACCGGGGCCATCGACGCGCAGACGGCGCAGCGCTTCCTTGGTGGCGCGCAGAGTCAGCGGAGCGTGAGACGCGAGGGTCCGGGCCAGCTCTCCCGCGCGCGCGATGACCGCATCGGCATCGGGCAGGATTTCGGAGACGAGACCGATGCGCTCGGCCTCCTCGGCTCCCAGCAGGCGCGCGGTGAAGATCATCTCGCGCAAGCGCCCCTGTCCGATCAGGGCGGAAAGACGGTTCAGGTTCGCGATGGCAAGGCAGTTGCCCAGCGTGCGGGCGATGGGGAAACCAAATTTCAGGCGCTCATCGCAGATTCGCAGATCACACGCGGCGGCGATGGCCCCTCCCCCACCCGTGCAAGCCCCGGTGATCGCGGCGACCGTCGGGACGGGGCAGCGCTCGATGGCGGTGAAGACAGCGTTGGCGTCTTCCTCGTATTTATGCGCGTCAGCGGGGGTGGAAAAGCCCTTGAATTCAGTCATGTCGGTTCCGGCGGCGAAGGCACGCCCCCCCGCTCCGCGCATCACGATGGCCTTGACCGAGCCGTCCTCCGGCACCGTCGAGCATATCTCCGCGAGGCCGTCATACATCGCAAAGGTGAAGGCGTTGCGCTGGTCGGGGCGGTTGAAGGTGATCCAACCGATCCCTTCCTCGATGGCATAGAGAAGATCGTCGCTCATGGGTTTGCTCCCGTATCGGCATCGAATCCGGCGGCGGCGATGGCCGCGACCGCGCAGGCTTCGTCATTGTCTGAACTGTCGCCGGTTACGCCCACCGCACCAATGATCCTATCGTTCGAGCGGATCAGCACGCCGCCGGGGACGGGCACGAGCGCCCCTCCGGCAAGGGCGTTCATCGATTGAATGAAATACGGCTGCGCCTCGGCCCGCTCGTAGAGCGCCCGCGACCCGATCCCCATCATCACCGCCCCATGCGCCTTGCCATAGGCCACCTTGAACCGCATCGGGCTGGCCCCGTCCGACCGTTCGAACGCAATTGGATGCCCCCCCGCATCCACGACGCAGACCGATAGCGGTTTCATCCCCGCCTCCGCCCCGGTGTCGAGAATGGCACGAACCATGGCACGGGCGATTTCCAAGGTCAGGGTCATCGGTCGTCTCCTCAATGCTCTATCCTGAACAGTACCGATTTCGGTTCACAGTCCAACTTTACCTAGGAAGGAACCGACGAAATAATACGTCAGCCCCAGGAGCAGCGAGATCTTGATCGAGGTTTGAGGCGCTATCTTCAGGTTTTCCCTGTTTACGAAGAACCCGAAGACGCCCAACACACCGAAAAGTGCCGTTCCGATCGCCAAGATGCCCAGCAAAACTTCCTTCGGGAACACCATTTCATCACCGATAGAAATACTCCACGAGGAACATCGGGATGGCGGGGATATAGGTACACATCATCAGCACGGTCAGCAGAACCCCGACGAACCAGATATTGACCTTCGAGACCTCCCACACATTCGCCCGCGCGATACTGCATGACGTGATGAGGACGCTCGCTACAGGCGGTGTCTGTTGGCCGATGGCGAGATTCAGCGTTACCACGAGACCGAAATGCACCGGGTCAATACCCGCCCCCTGGATCAGCGGGATGACGATGGGAACGACGAGGATGATCGCCGCCGCCGAATGCAGGAAGAACCCGATCACGAGGAAGAAGACGTTCAGGATCGCCAGAATCGCGTATTTGTTGCTGGTGAAGGCAAGCAGG
>CALHLW010000258.1 GCA_938034615.1 uncultured Neomegalonema sp.
ACAAACAACTCCTCGGGATCGTCCTCATGCGGTTGGATGAAGAGATCAGGGACACAACCGGGCAGATCGTCGATGAAGCTGTCTTCATGAAAGCCGAACGGCTGCAGAAGATCGCGCAAACCATCTGCATCCTCTTCGGCATCACCGTCGGGATGCTCATCAGCAAATTTGTGCTGTAGCGCAGGCGTGTTCCAATCAGCGGCAGTCAGAAGACTGCTGCGCGCCAAGCCAAACGCTTTCCAGTAGGCAGAGCGTCTCTGAACCAGACATGAATTGAATTTGAACGCCCCACAACCTTCGGCGGGGTGTTGACCTGTCTATTATGGAGGGTTGTAATCCAGATGAATGCCAAACAACGCAAACCGTTGCCGAAGCCAAAACGGAGGATTCTAACCGCAAATGAGGCAGCAGATTACCTAGGTTATGCTGGGCCATCGGCCACGTTCAAGCGGTACATGGTCAAGCTAGGTGTGAGCTCACTTCGGCAAGGAGCATACGATCGTTTTGCTATCGATAAGGCCCTTGATGCTCAGATGGAGGCAGCGCCCAGTGTTAATTATGAGGACATAGACTATGGTTAAAACCAATTTCCCAAACGTCGAATGCATCCCAAAAAAGAATGGTCAAAAGTTCTATTACTACCGGGTGCGAGCTGGCAACAAGACGATCCGTCTACGGATGCCAAACGACCCTAGATCACCTGAGTTCGCTGCAAAATGGCGCGAATTCTCAGAGCCAGCACAAGGCAGACGGATCACGCCCCATTCTTTCGCAGCTCTCATTGAGAGTTATAAATCGAGTGCAGAATTTCAGCAATTACGCCCGATAACGAAGCGTGACTACCAGAGGCGTCTCGATTGGATTGGCTCGAAGCTTGGTGAAATGGATGCTGCTCACTACCCGCGCGCTGAAGTTTTACGAATGCGTGATAACTGCCAAGACCGCCCTCGCGAAGCGAATTATCGGATCTCAGTTATTTCGGTAATCATGGAGCGTGCAATCAATCTTGGTTGGCGTTCTGACAACCCTGCAAAGGGAGTAAAGAAGCTCAAACTTGGCAAAGGCTATAGACCTTGGTCCGAAGAAGAGATTGTTAGGTATTTCGAATTTGCTGACCCTATTGGTGCCATGATCGTTGAGCTAGCTCTGGGTACTGGCCAACGCCCGAGCGATCTACCGAGAATGCGTTGGAATGATTATGATGGTGAATTCGTTCGGGTGACCACCTCGAAGGCGAGCAAAGAGATGTGGATCCCGCCAACCGACCGGCTAAAAACGGTGCTTGAAAACGCTAAAAGCAAAGCGAAGGGGATGACCATCATAGGAGGGGATCTGGGCCAACCACTTACTTATGCCGCAATCGAAGGTCGGGCGCGCAAGATCCGAAAGAAGGCCGGTATCGAAGGGGCGTCGCTTCATGGCCTTCGGAAAAATGCGACTATCGAGTTGGCTGAAGCAGGATGCTCGAACGCTCAAATCAAAGCGATAACCAACCACGAAACGGATGCAATGGTCGCCCACTATGCGAGCGGGGCGCGTCAAAAGATTCTCGCCCGTGAAGCACGAAACAAGACCAGCAAAAACGAAATTGGCTAACCGCGCGGCTAACCACCTCGACAGCCAACCAACTAACTCATTGAAATCATGGTGCGGGCGGTGGGATTCGAACCCACACTGGAAGGATTTTAAGTCCTCTGTCTCTACCGTTGGACTACGCCCGCATCGAGGTCACGTCGCCTTCGATGCCATCCAATCCTCCGGGTTGCAATGCTTTCGCCAGTACCCGGTTGGGATTGGTCGGCGGTGGAAAACGCAAGGTCTCCGATTTGGCGAAGCCGAAGCGTTGGTAATACGGCTCGTCGCCGATGAGGATACAGGCGGTCCAGCCTTGCGCGGTCGCTCGATCAAGGCTTTCGAGTATGAGTCGCGCACCGATTCCCTCACCTTGCCGTGTCGGGTGTGTGGCCACAGGGCCGAGCAGCAGAACCTTGCGCTCGCCCGCTATCACCGGCCAGAATCGAATGCATCCGGCCAGCGAAGCCATCGTATCATCGTCCCGCGCCGTCAGGCAGAGCGGCGTAACCGGATCGACCCCTTCGCGCAGACGATAGGAGGAAAGGGCGGAGCGCCCCGGCGCGAAGGCGGTGTCGAGCAGGTATTCGATCTCCCATCCATCCGCCTCCGTTTCGGGGGCGATGCGGATCACGACACCGGCACCTCGATCCATCGGGTCCAGTGCATCGGCGCGCGTCGCTGACCCCGCAGCTTTCCGGGCTTGGCTTCGACACCCTCGGGCGCATCGGGCCAGAGGAAGATCGCGCCAAGCAGACGTTCCTCGCGCCCGATACCGAGCAAGTCGAACGCCTCGTCAGCCAACACGCCACCGCTGGACCAATAATTGCCGATCCCGCGCTCCGTTGCGGCGAGCAGCAAGGTCTGGATCATCGCGCCAGTGGCTGCGATATGCTCCATGTTAAGGTCGGAGGCGGTCCAGTCCCTGCCCTCCTCCGGCAGCCATGTCACCAAGAGTAGTGCATCGGCAGCGGCGAGCATGTTGACGACCTTGCCGGGAGATTTCGGCATTTCATTGAGGCGGGGGATCAGTGCGGCACATCCTGTCTTGTCGAGCGCATGGACCCGCCATGGCTCGACCGCTCCCTCCCCGCCCCGTGCTGCCGGAGCAGCACGATGAAACGGTGCGAAACCTGCCGGTTCCAGCAACGCATCAACCACCTCTCGCGACAGCCCTGCACCCGTCAAAGGTTCTGGTGGGTCGGGCAGCAGCTTCACGGTGCGCCGCGCTTTCGCGATATCGTCAATCTTTCCCATCGCGTCGGACGCTACACAAGCCGCTGCGTGAGGCAAGAGAAACCGCGTTTCAAAAGCCCACGGCATCCCCACCTTTGAGCGCCAGTCGCTCGCGTGCCTCTGCCGGGGTCGCGACCGTGAGGCCGAGATTTTCGACGATCTGCCGGATGCGCGTGACCTGTTGTGCGTTCGACGTGGCCAGTTCTCCTTTGCCGATATAGAGACTATCCTCCAGCCCGACGCGCAGATTGCCGCCGAGCATGGCGCTCTGGGTGGCGAAGGGCATCTGGGCCTTGCCCGCCGCCAGCACGGACCATTCGTAATTTTCTGCACCGAACAGGCGGTCGGCGGTGCGGTGCAGATGGACGAGGTGATCAAGCTCCGATCCCATCCCGCCGAGAATGCCGAAAACCATCTGGATGAAGAACGGCGGCTTGACCAGCCCTTTGTCCACGAACCATTTCAGATTGTAGAGATGGCCGAGATCATAGCATTCGAACTCGAATTTCGTGCCGTGAACCTCGCCGAGATTCTTGAGCGCATATTCGATGGTCGCGAAGGTGTTCGGAAAGATGAAGTCTTTGGTCATCCCGAGGAATTCCGGCTCCCAATCATGCTGCCATTCGGAATATTTCTCCAGTAGCGGAAAGATGCCGAAATTCATGCTGCCCATGTTGAGCGAAGCCATTTCGGGTGAGGCTCCGGTCGCAGCCGCCAGCCGGTCGTCCATGCTCATGCCAAGGCCCGCACCGGTGGAGACATTCACGACGGCATCGACGCTCTGTTTGATGCGGGGCAGGAACTGCATGAAGGTTTCGGGGCGGGGATCGGGTTTGCCCGTCTCGGGGTTGCGTGCGTGCAGATGGATGATCGACGCCCCGGCCTCCGCCGCCTCGATGCTCGCAGTTGCGATCTGGTCGGGCGTGATCGGCAGATGCGGCGACATAGTGGGGGTGTGGATGCCGCCCGTGGGCGCGCAGGTGATGATGACAGATTTGGGCATGGGGCATCCTCGATTGCGATCTATCCAACCTAACGATGCCCGCTGCCTTTCGTCCAGTTTCAGGAACGGCCGGGGGGCGGGTATTGCATCCGATGGAGGACGTCGTCCCAGGACACGGTATTGCGGACGAATTCGGTGCTGGCATCGCGGGGGGGCTGGTAGTCCCATGAGGTCCAGATACCGGCTTCCATCGCGGCGTGGATCGCGCGGCGCTGTCTCTGCGTGGCGATGACGTTTTCGCTGATCGCAGCTGAATCCCATCGCTGTGCGGCCTCCGCCGCGAAATCGCGGGCGGTATCGGCATGGGCAGGGTCTTCCGCGAGATTGGTCAATTCCATCGGATCGGCATCGACGTCGAAGAGCTGCGCCGGGTCGGCATCGCAGTGGATATATTTCCAGCGTCCACGCCGAATCATCATGACCGGATGGGCCGGGGCCATTTCGGCGCAGTATTCGCCGATAGCCTCTGCATCTACCGGGGCCGATTCGCCTCGTGCTTCCGGGAGGAGTGAGCGACCGTCCAGCGGCATTCCCGGTGCTGGGGCTTCCCCGCCTTGCCTGGCAATATCTATGAAGGTTGGCAGGATATCGACCAGAGAACAGGGGGCGGAGGCGACGCCCTGCCCTATTCCCGGTCCGGCCATGACGAGGGGGACGCGCGCGGAATGCTCGAACCATGTCATCTTGTACCAGAGGCACCGTTCGCCGAGCATGTCGCCATGGTCGGACGTCACGAGAATGACCGTATTATCGAGCTGGTCGCTTTCCTCCAACGCCTGCACGACCTTGCCGACGTTGGAATCGAAATACGAGACGTTGGCGTAATAGGCGTGGCGTGCATTGCGGATTTCCTCGTCCGTCACCGATGCGGCACCGGCTTCGATCCCTTTCATCAAACGCTGAGAGTGGGGGTCCGTGGCCTCGGGCGAGGATGGCATGTCAATGGCCTCGTGGTCGTAGAGGTTCCACCATTCGGGTCGCGCGACGTAGGGGTCGTGGGGGTGGATGAAGCTGACAACCATGCAGAACGGATCGACGTCGTTCATTTTGTAGTCGAAAATCTTGCGGCGAGCGTAGAAGGCGGTTTCCTCGTCGTATTCGATCTGGAAAGTGGTCGAGGCTTTCCCTGCGGTCCTGACCGCATCCATATTGTGATAGAAATGGTCGATCCGCTCGTCGGGCATCTCCCAATCGGGGGTCCATGCGTGATCGGAGGGATAGATGTCGGTCGTCAGGCGTTCCTCGAAGCCGTGAAGCTGGTCCGGGCCGACGAAATGCATCTTGCCGGAGAGGCAGGTGCGGTAGCCCATCATCCGCAGGTAATGCGCGAAGGTAGGGACGGTGGCAGGGAACTCAGAGGCGTTGTCATAGGCGGCGATGCGCGTGACATGCTGGCCGGACATGAAGCTGAAGCGACTGGGCGCGCATAAGGGAGCGTTGCAATAGGCGGCATCGAAGCGGGCACCGCGTGCGGCCAATGCATCGATGTTCGGGGTCTGCACGAGTGGGTGCCCATAGGTTCCGGTGAAGTGTGGGGCGAGTTGATCGGCCATGATGAGGACGATGTTGGGACGTTTCGTCATCGTTCGTCTCCTGATTGCGGAAAAGTGCGGATCAGGGAGCGACGGGTGGCGGCTGATAGCAAAGCGGCTTGCGATGGGTGCTCGTGGTCATGCCTCACAGCTATGACCGGATGCCGCAACCACGCAAGTCCGTTTGCGACATCCTCATTGATGAAGCATGGACGGTCCGGAAAGACCGCCCGCAGGATCGAAGCTTTAAAAGCCTCGCCCAATGGATTGAAGTGAGAACACTTACCGGTTCCACGACAATCGCTGAACGAGGTCGCTATTTCCTCTCGACTTCGATCAGGGTGCCAGACCAGCCGATCTTGGACACCGCGCCGATACCACCGAAGCCACTGCCGGACTGGCATTCAGCGACGACGGTTGCCTTGGACGCCGCATCGATATTTCCATAGGGGGTGGAGATCAGGAACTTGCCCTCCCAGTCGATACGGATACGGGCGACCTTGCATCTTTCTGACTTCACCATCGCGACCTTCGATGTCGGGACGATGAATGCACGGCCCGTTCCAGCGCGATAATCACGTATTGCCCATGCAGTGCAGCCCTTGTCATTCACTTTTCTGCATTGCCCTTCCGAGGCCACGGGAATTTTCGTGGTTTCGTTCGAGAAAGCAGGGCTTGCGCTTGCGAGAGCGGCCAGCACGGTGACGGCAATAATTGTCTTCATCTTCACTTCCTTATCCTTGAACAGTGTCGTTGACATCATTTCGATGCGTAAATTTGCTCGCAGAACAGAAGAAACAGCACATGGCCCAAATGGACCATGCGGGCATTATTTCTCGATGTCATTTCATAGCGGCTTTTAACCGCGATGGAGATTGTCGTCATGAAGTCGCTGATGGTATCGTCAGAACGAATACATGATCTCTCTGACAAGACGGGGACGTCCATGGAGGACGAATGCCACGATCTCGTGCTGCGCGTCTACGATACGATAATCGATCCGTCGCTCTGGCCATCGGTCCTCGACCGTTTCGTCGATCTCGTCGGAGCGCAGGGCAGCATCGTCTTCGACTGGGACGACCGCGAGCCCGACAGTCGTCTGGTTGCACCATTCTTCTCCGGCTTCTACGATGCCGAAATTCTGGCAACTTACCTCGAAAAATGCGCGCATCTGGAAGCCCGCGATCAGGAGATTGTCCACGCGAATACCGGAGCCAACGACCGAATAGACGTTATCGACGACACGCTTCTGGCGGCCACGACGGACGATCTCAAACGACAGGAGCATGTGCAAAAGCTTGCACGTTTTGGCATCTTCCGCCGCGCGGCGGGAATCCTGAGCAAGGACAACCGACGTCTCTCGCTATTCACCGTGCAACTCGATGCTGCGCGGCAGCCACTCGATGACCGTGAACGTGCGATCATGGCGACCGTATTGCCGCATTTCGCCAAGGCTCTCGATCTGGGTTTGCCGATGCGACAGCTTGCCGAAAAGCACAGAGGCGTTCTGGCGGCGATTGATCGGCTGGGGATCGGGCTGTGTCTGCTGGACGGCAGAGGATACATCGTTGCCGACAACGCAGAGTTTGAACGCCAGCGGGATGACTACCCTGTATTCAGGGTCGGCAACCGGGGCGAATTGCTGTTCACAAGCGGCAAAGGTCGTGTCCAGTTCGACCGTCTGATGAGCCATGCGCGCAACCACGGGCGTTTCGGTGCCCGCCCGCGCAAAGAGGCCATCGACACGGGCCAGGACAGCATGTTGTGCATCGAGATATCCCCGTTATACGCATCGGAAGAGATCGGATCGGCGACATTCGACGGATTTCTCGTCTCCAGCACGGACACGAGCCTTCCCTTGCGATGTGACACATCGCCGATCAGGGATGCTTTCGATCTTACCGACGCCGAACTCTCCGTCGTCGAATCCATAAGCGAGGGTCTGACAAATCCCGAAATAGCCGAACGGCGGGGTCGGGCGGTTTCGACCATCAACAATCAGGTCAAATCGATCCTCGCAAAGTCCGATTGTGCAAACCGTACCCAGCTCGTGCGCCTGATGCTGCGATATGGCGCGAGTTTCCTGCGGGATGCACCGGACAGATCCTGACGACCCCAGCAATTGAAACAACAGGAAAGAAGATATGGCAGTAATCATCCAATACGCTTGGTATATATTCCTCGCAATCGTCATCGGTGGGCATCTTCTGTTCGCCTACAAACAATGGTTCAACTGGGAGGGCATATGCGAGGAATTGACTGATCTGACACGCGCGGAAGCACTCAAGACTGCGTTTCTCGGCAGAAGTTTCGCTTCATACAATGCCTGCATCGGTATCGGTCTGCTCCTCGGTTTGCTGCTGGAAAGTCCCGTGCGTGAGTGGGTCCATGGTGTGGTTCTTGCCTTGATCGCCGTAACGGCCTTCGTCGGCGCATTGGGAACGAAAGGTAATAAAATCCGCAACTTCAGACTGTTTCCCGCTCTTGGCGGACTGACGACACTGGTTCTTCTTCAATTCGTACAGTGATCCCGGAAGGGTGTAGAGTTCGACGGATGTAGGCATCTGATTAGCCACACATTGCACCGGAGAGCGCCGCATGAAGATAACGAAAATTTCCGTCCATCAGGTCGATCTGCCGATGAAGGAAGGCACGTATAGCTGGGGAGGGCAGTCCTTTGCCGCGTTCGACAGTACAGTCGTCTTGGTCGAGACGGATGCGGGGATTACCGGCTTGGGAGAGAGTTGCCCGCTCGGTCCCGCCTATCTGCCCGCCTACGCGCAGGGAGTGCGGTCGGGAATCGAGACGCTTGGCCCTGCCCTGCTGGGGGCTGATCCGCGTCAAACGGATGCGATGTATGACCTGATGGATCGGAACCTGCGGGGGCATCCGTATATCAAATCGGCCTTGGACATGGCGTTCTGGGATATTCTGGGGAAATCGGTCGATCTGCCTTGCTACATGCTGCTCGGCGGGATGCGTAACCCGCGCGTGAAGCTGTTCAAGGTGCTGTCCCGCCAAGACCCCGATGCGATGGTCGAGCGGCTGAAACAGTATCAGGGCGAGGGGTTCAAGCGGTATCAGATCAAGGTCGGCGGCGATGCGGGGGAGGATATCCAGCGCATCCACGCGGTCCTCGGCGCGCGGAACGAGGGGGAGGTCTTCGCGGCGGATGCCAATACGACGTGGAAGATGCACGAAGCGATGCGGGTGGTCGGAGCGACGCAGGGCATGGATTACTACATGGAGCAACCCTGCTTGACCTACGAAGAATGCCTGTCGATCCGCCGCCATTGCGATCAACCCATGATCCTCGACGAATGCATGGACAGCATCGGGATGCTCATGCGGGGGCGCGCGGACAGCGCGATGGATCAGGTCAATGTCAAAATCAACCGACTGGGTGGCCTGACGAAAGCGCGACAGTTCCGCGACCTCTGTGTCGAGTTCGGAGTCTACATGACTATCGAAGACGCATGGGGCGGCGAAATAGCGACGGCGGCGATTGCCCATCTGGCTCATTCGACGCCAGAGGCCTTTCACTCGCAGTCATCGGCTTTCCACGAATACACCGATCTGGTCATCGCCGATGGCGGGCCGGACATTGAGGATGGAACTATGGTTGCCGCCGATGCGCCGGGACTTGGCGTAGTGCCAAGGATGGATGTACTGGGCGCACCAGTCGTCGTCTGTCAGTGACGCAATCCGAATCGGCAGGACTGCGGCGCTTTATAATATCTGAACCCCTGCATCCCGCATCTTGCCCATCGCGGCGTCCAGCGAGCCGTCGAGGTCGATGGCGCGGCAGGCATCCGTGGCGAGGGTGACGTCGAAGCCGAGGCGGCGGGCGTCTAGGGCGGACCAGCCGACGCAGAAATCGGTGGCGAGGCCGGTGAGGGTGAGGGACATGACGCCCTTGTCACGGAGGTATCCGGCGAGGCCGGTGGGGGTCTCGCGGTCGTTCTCGAAGAAAGCGGAATAGCTGTCGAGGGCGGGGTCCATGCCCTTGCGGATGATCAGGGCGGCGCGGTCGAGCGCGAGAGCGGGGTGGAAGGCCGCGCCATCGCTGCCCTGCACGCAATGGACAGGCCAGAGAACTTGGGTGCCGTAGGGCATTTCCATCGTCGAGAATGGCTCCGCACCCGCATGATTGGCGGCGAAGGAGGAATGGTTTGCGGGGTGCCAATCCTGTGTTGCGACGACAAGCGGGAAATCATCCTGCATCCGGTTGATGATCGGCACGACGGCATCGCCCTCGTTCACGGCAAGCAAGCCGCCGGGGCAAAAATCATTCTGAACGTCGATGATGAGGAGGGCGGCGGTCATGGGGCATCCCCTGCCAATGTCATCCCCGCGAACGCGGGAATCTTGTGCTGTGGAGACCGATCCCCGCTTTCGCAGGGATGACATATCATGGGGGAATAAAGGCCCATCACCACGACCCGATGTTTTCCATGCTGACCCACGGCTCCTGCTTCGGCAAGTTATCCCCGCGCTGAAGCAATTCGATGGAGATCCCATCGGGCGACTTGACGAATGCCATTCGGCCTTCGCGTGGAGGGCGGTTGATCGTGACCCCGGCATCCATTAGGCGCTGGCATGTCTCGTAGATGTTGTCGACGCTGTAGGCGAGGTGGCCGAAATTGCGACCGCCGGTATATTCCTCGTCGCCCTCCCAGTTATAGGTCAGCTCGATCTCGTTGCCCGGACCACCACCCGGCTCCGACAGGAAGACGAGCGTGGCCTTTGCCCCGTCGAGGTCTTTGCGCCGCGTCTCCTCCAGCCCTAGCAGGGTGCAGTAAAATTTCTTCGATGCGTCGATATCGCTGACGCGAACCATGGTGTGCAGAAATTCGATGGCCATGCCGGTCTTCCTCTTCGATGACGTATCTCTCCAAACCTAGTCGTTCGCTAGGCCAAGTAAACAGCCCGTGATCGACGTGTTGACGAAATCGAAACCGTGCCTCGCGAAACTGTGGTGAAGATTCCCGTCCCGAGCGAGAGGTTTGAGCGGCATGACGACGCAATCCGTATCCATGACGGCCCCCGAGGGGGGATGGCTGCGCGGCCCGAAATTCGATGCATTCTTCGTTCTCGGGACGCTTACGATTGCGGTGCTCTCCGGCCTGATCGTGATGATGGACCCGCATCTATTCCCCATCGTTCTGATGCTGGACCTGTGGTTTCTCGGCTATCACCACGTCATCTCGACCTACACACGGCTCTGCTTCGACAAGCAGAGTTTTCAGGAAAACAAGTTCCTGATCGTGTATCTGCCCTTCATCGTTCTCGCAGTGGTCGCAGGACTGGCACACGGCTTCGGCGTCTGGATTCTGACGACGATCTATCTTTACTGGCAATGGTTCCACTACACGCGCCAGAGCTGGGGCGTCGGGCAGGTCTATCGCCGCAAGGAAAATAGCCTCGTCACGGAAGACGAACGGTTTTTGAAGGCCGTGTTCTATCTGCTGCCACTTTGGGGCATTCTCTATCGGTCATGGCAGAGCCCGGAGACGTTTCTGTTTCTGCCGGTCTGGACTTTCCCCGTGCCGCGCATTCTGGTCGATGTTGTCGGCGCGATCACGGTGCTGGTGCTGATCGTCTGGGCCATCGGGCGTGTGCGGATGCACAGGGCGAACGCCATGCCCATGGCGCACACGATCTATACCGTCTCGCATCTGACAGTATTCGGGATCGGTTATCTGCTGATCGAGAACATCACCATCGGTTGGCTCATCATCAATATCTGGCACAACGCGCAATACGTGTTGTTCGTGTGGATATTCAACACCAAGCGGTTCGAGGGCGGCGTGAAGGAGGATGCGAAGTTCCTCTCCATTCTGTCGCAGGCGAAGAACTGGCCGTATTATTTCGGCTTCTGCGTTCTGCTGACAATGGTGCTCTATAGCGGCGTGAACGCCGCCGAGGGATGGTTCGCCGTCGTGGGCCTCGCCCCGCTCATCATCGTGTATCAGACGATCAACTTCCACCACTACATCGTGGATTCGATGATCTGGAAGGTCCGCAAGCCGAAGATGCAGAAGACCCTCGGCCTGGACGATCATTGAGAATTTCATCCCTGCCCCGGCCTTGAGCCGGGGCC
>CALHLW010000259.1 GCA_938034615.1 uncultured Neomegalonema sp.
GGAAGAACAATCCGGTATCGCGCAGGTCTTCGTTCAGCCGTCGCCGCGTCACACCGGGCTGAACGACAGCGTCGAGGTCTTCGGGATGCACCGCGAGGATCGCGTCCATCTTGCTCATGTCGATGGTCACACCGCCTTGTAACGGCACGACATGCCCCTCCAGCGAGGTGCCGGTGCCGAAGGGGACAATGGGGCAGTTCCCCGCCGCGCAGGTCTTCACGATTGCGGCGACTTCTTCGGTCGAGCCGGGAAACAGCACGGCATCGGGCCGTATCGGCGTATGATACGCCTCGCCATTCGCGTGGTGATCGCGCACCGCGTCCGAGGTCGCGCAGCGGTCGCCGTATTCGGATTTCAGCGTGGCAATTGTGGCGTCGAAGGCCATGGCGATCTCCCCTTATCCGGCAGCTTTGAGCAAACTCTTCGCTGCATCCTTCGCGGCCTTGGTCACCGATTCTCCGGCCAGCATCCGGGCCAACTCGTCCACGCGCTGCGTCTTTGACAATTCGACGACACGGGTGAGGGTAGTTTCGCCGTCCTCACCTTCCACGACCGATTTCTCGATCCGCCATTGGCGGTTGGCTTCGGCGGCGACCTGCGGGGCGTGGGTGATGACGAGGGTTTGCGTGTCGTCGCCAAGACGTTTGAGCCGTGCGCCGATGGCCGCTGCCGTCGCCCCGCCAACCCCTCGGTCGATCTCGTCGAAGATCAGCGTCTTGCCGTCGCCCTTGCGCGCCAGACAGACTTTCAGCGCCAGCAGGAACCGTGAGAGTTCGCCGCCCGAGGCGATCTTGTCGATGGCACCGGGAGCCGAGCCGGGGTTGGTGGTCACCTCGAAGGCCACGCGGTCGATGCCATCCGGCCCCGCCTTTTCCGGGTCGCTTTCCACCAGCGTCTTGAAGATCGCCCGTTCCAGTTTCAGCGGTGCAAGCTCGCCCACGACCTGCTTGTCGAGGATGCCCGCTGCCTCTTGCCGTGCGCGGCTCAGGCCCTTGGCAGCATCGAGGAACGTCTCGTGTGCGGCGGCCATCTCGCTTTCCATCTCCACCAGTTTCGCCTCGCCCTGCTCGATGAAGGCCAGCTTCTCGCCCAGACCGACATGGAGTTTCGGAAGGTCGGCCACGCCGATCCGGTGCTTGCGGGCGAGGGCGCGCAGGGCGAAGAGGCGTTCCTCCGCCTGTTCCAGCCGACGGGGATCGAAGGAGAGGGCTTCGGCGGCGCGCTCGACTTCAGACAGTGCTTCCGAACAGCTGTTGAGTGCCTTGGCAATCGCCTCCAATGCCGGGGTCAGCCTGCCATCGGCTTTTTCGGCGGCCACTTCGATCCGGCGCAGCGTATCGGACAGCGCCCCCTCGGCCCCCTGATTCCCGAGTTGTGCGATGGCCTTGCTCACATCCTCGGCGATGGATTCAGCGCGTTGCATTTGGCGGCGCTCGGTATCGAGCACGTCTTCCTCGCCCTCTTCAGGGGCAAGTTCGGTCAGTTCCTCGACCGAATGGCGCACGAATTCCGCATCGCGTTGGGCTTCGGCGATCTCGGCTCGCGTCGTTTCCAGC
The DNA here is from genome assembly GCA_938034615.1 of uncultured Neomegalonema sp. Taxonomy (GTDB): domain Bacteria; phylum Pseudomonadota; class Alphaproteobacteria; order Rhodobacterales; family Rhodobacteraceae; genus JAHDDY01. Next base: position 1,557 of record CALHLW010000259.1, read on the forward strand.
CGCGTCGCCGCCTCCCGCCATGCCGTGTAGAGCGCGTTGACCTGCCGGTTTTCCTTCTGCAAGCCGCCATAGGCGTCGAGTAGGCCGCGATGCCCCGCTGGGTCGACCAGCGCACGGTCATCGAATTGCCCGTGAATTTCGATGAGGCGCGTGCCTAACTCGCGCAGGGTCGCCACGCCGACCGGCTGATCGTTGACGAAAGCCCGGCTGCGGCCTTCGCGTCCGATTACCCGGCGGACGATCAGCGCGGCATCTTCGACCTCGTGTCCCTGCTCGCGCAGCCAGGCCCATGCCGGATGGTCGTCGTCCAGATCGAATTCCGCCGTTGCCGAACCTTTATCCGCCCCCATTCGTACAAGATCGGCATTGGCCCGCGCGCCGAGCGCCGCGCCGAGGGCATCGAGCAGGATCGATTTGCCCGCTCCCGTCTCGCCCGTCATCGCTCCGAGACCCGCATCGAAATCGAGATCGAGCGCATCGATCAGAACGATATTGCGGATCGACAGACGTCGCAGCATGACGCGCGCCGCGCCCCTAGAGCCATTCGCCGAGGATCACCTGACGGTACATGCGTTTGTACCAGGCGTCCTGCGCCAGCCCGCCGGTCAGGTTCTCGCCGGTCAGCAGGGCATAGCTGGCCCCATACCAATCCGAGCCGGGATAGTTGAAGCCGAGCACAGCGGCATTCGCCTTCGCTTCGTCTACCAATCCGAGCGCGAGATTGGCTTCCACCAACCGGTGCAGCGCTTCCTCGACATGGCTCGTGGTGTCGTATTCCTTTACGACCGTCTGGAAGCGGTTGATCGAGCCGATATACTGGCCGTTCTTGAGGTAATAGCGCCCGACCGCCATCTCTTTGCCCGCAATCTGATCGATGGTCAGATCGCGCTTGATGGTGGCATCCTTGGCGTATTTGCTGTCCGGGTGGCGGGCGATCAGCTCATCGAGGGATTGCTTCGCCTGCACCGTCATGCCCTGATCGCGACCCACATCGACGATCTGTTCATAATAGCTCTGGGCGATGATGTAGCGGGCGTAAGCGGTCTGATCATCACTCGGATAGAAGCCGACGAAGCGTTCCGCGGCGGTGACAGCCTTGTCGTATTCCTTCGCCTCATAGGAGGCGACGGCGGACATCAGCATCGCGTCCTTGGCGACATCGGAATAGGGATAGAGGCGCTCGACTTCGTCGAACAGGAATGCGGCGGTCTTGGGCTTGTCGTTCCTGAGATTGTCGCGGGCATCCGCGAAGATCGCGTCCGGATCGCGCGCTTCGAGCGGGGCTTCTTCCTTCGAGAAGAGCGAGCCAACCCCAAGCGACGGCACATTGCCGCTACAGGCACCGAGCGAAAGGGCCAGTGTCACCAGAATGGCGGGCCGCAGGACGCGGTTGGGGCGGAAATCAAGGTCGGACATGCGGATCACCCATCGTCGGTTGCGCCCTTGCGAAGCGGCGGTTCACCCCGATCATAGCGGGCGAAGCGTCCCCGGCAAACCGTTTTCCCGCGTTCCCTTCAGGCCATCCGGCGGAAAGGCATCAGACGCGACAGGTTTACGCCGACCCCCAGCAGCCAGCACAGAATCCCGCAGATCAGAGCAATTGCCGCTCCGCCGGAGAGCAAAATGCTGCCAGAGTTGCCGCTATCGGACGACCTGGCCCGTGCAATACGAATGCGTGAAGGGCGCTCGGGATCGAGGCGGACGGGGACAACATCGCCCACACTCGGTTCGCCATAGCGGAAACGGCTGGCTGGCACCTTCTGGTCGTATTGCTCGCCCGGTGGATAGAGTTGGCAGTCGGGTTGTTATGTTGTCTGATTGCCCTCAGGCGTAGGCAAGATCGCGGACTGGGTCTTGTGTCGCGTAGTCGAGTGCGACGAGGCCCCGGTCGGCCACTTCCTCGTACTGCCATGCGGACGGATCGGCGAAGAGGGCGTGGAGCAGACGGTTCGTCATGTCATGTCCGGCGCGAACGCCGCGATAGCGTCCGATTACCGGCATCCCTGCAAGGGCTAGGTCACCAACGGCGTCGAGCATCTTGTGGCGGACGAACTCGTCGCGATGGCGCAGGCCTTCGCGATTGAGGACGCGGCCCTTGTCCACGACGATGGCATTCTGGAGCGTGCCGCCCCGTGCAAACCCGATCTTCCGCAGGGCTTCCACATCGCCGAGGGTGCAAAAAGTGCGCGAATCCGCGTAGTCGCGGACGAAAGCGTCGCCCGTGAACCGCTCGACCCGGCGCTGTTTGCCGATGGCTTCGTCGGAAAAGTCGATATCGTATTCGATTTCGAAATGGTCGGCTGGCAGCAACTCGGCGGTCTTGTCGCCCAGATGCACCGTAACGGGCTTGAGGATGCGGATCGCTCGCAGCGGTTCGTCCTGTTCGATGGTTCCGGCGGTGAGCAGGGCATCAAGGAAGGGCTCTGCGCTGCCATCCATGATTGGCACTTCGGGGCCATCGACTTCGACCAGCGCATTGTCGATGCCACATCCGGCCAATGCGGCCATCAGATGTTCAATGGTCGAAAGCTTCACGCCGTCATCATTTCCGATGCAGGTGCACAGCGCCGTATCCGTCACCGCATCGAAACGCGCGTCGATCAGATTGTTCCGATCCGCGATATCGAGGCGGATAAACCGAACGCCGGTGTCGCAGGGGCCGGGGAAGATCGTGGCCGTTGCAGGCTGGCCGCTATGGACACCGACTCCAGAAAGGCGGGCCTTGCGGGCAAGAGTGCGCTGCATGGTGAAAACCTCGTAAGACAATAAGACAAGGGTCACCTAGCAGCGAGTACACAGCACGACAATTCAAACTTTATGTCAGATTGCAACAAGGGTTATCAAAGAATGAATTTCGGAACAATTTTGTTGACGAATGGTTAATTCTTTCAATCCGGATGATTCAACATGAAAAGGCCGGGAATGATCCCGGCCTTTTCATCGCGTTTGGCGCTATGCCCCGTTTTGCGGGCAGACGCCTCGCCTAATTCGCCTGACGCCGCAGGAATGCTGGGATCTGAAGCGCATCGTCATCTGCGGAACCGTCGCCATCGATGCTCTCGCCCTTGAAAGGCGACTTCGTCGGGGCGGATGAAGTGTCCGACGAGCGGCCACCCAAGCTGTCTGCCACACGTCGGATCAGGTTCAATCCGGCACGAGCCGTCACGGGTGCGGCATTATCGCTCGATGGCGTGGGTGCACTCATCGACGGTGCTTCTGCAACGGACGGATCGATGACCGTCGCAACCGAGCCTTGCGTCGAAACCGTCGGCGCATTGCCGGGCATCTGTGGTGGCGCGATGCCGTCCGTGCCGGTCGCTGCGAGGGGTTCCTCGGCATAGTCATCGACCGTGACCGGGGCTTCGACCGCTTCACTGCGCGACCCAACGGCCTGGCGCACGGCATGACGTGTGCCTGCGCCAATTTCGCGGTCGCCCGCTGCGTCGCTGGCATAGCGTGGAGCCGGGATAGCCCGACGCGGACGGCTGGCCGCTCCCAGACGGGCAGGCTCTGCACCGCGAGCGCTCTGCTCTTCGGCTTCGATGCCGGTCGCCACGACGGATACCCGCATATGGCCCTTCAGGCTGTCGTCGAAGCACGAGCCCACGATGATGTTCGCGCCGGGATCGACTTCCTGCTTGATCCGCGATGCCGCCTCGTCGACCTCGAACAGTTTCAGGTCGGGTCCGCCGGTGATGTTGATGAGAACGCCCCGCGCGCCTTTCAGCGACACGTCGTCCAGCAGCGGGTTGGCGATGGCCTTCTCGGCGGCTTCGACCGCGCGACCTTCGCCTTCGGCTTCGCCCGTGCCCATCATCGCCTTGCCCATTTCACCCATGACCGTGCGTACATCCGCAAAGTCGAGGTTGATGAGGCCCGGCATGACCATCAGGTCCGTGACGCCTTTTACGCCCTGATACAGCACGTCATCCGCGAGGTTGAACGCATCCATGATGGTCGTGTTCTCGGTCGCGATGCGGAAGAGGTTCTGGTTCGGGATGATGATGAGCGTATCGACGTATTGCTGAAGCTCTTCGAGGCCGTCCTCGGCAAGCTGCATCCGTTTTGCGCCCTCGAAGGAGAACGGCTTCGTCACGACACCGACTGTCAGGACACCAAGTTCCCGCGCCGCTTTTGCAATGACCGGAGCCGCGCCCGTGCCTGTGCCACCGCCCATACCGGCGGTGATGAAGCACATATTCGCGCCGTTCAGGTGATCGATCAGTTCGTCGATTGTCTCTTCGGCGGCTTCGCGACCGACGGAGGGTTTCATCCCTGCGCCTAGGCCCGCCGTTACCCCGCCACCAAGCTGTACGCGCCGCGACGAGCGGGACTGCTCGATTGCTTGCGCGTCGGTGTTCGCGACGACGAATTCGACGCCCTCGAGATTTTTGTTGATCATGTTGTTGACGGCATTGCCGCCTGCACCACCGACTCCGAAGACCGTAATCTTCGGCTTCATGTCATGGTCGTCTACCGCCCCAAGATTTAAAGCCATGGTTCCGCCTGTATGTTGATGACAAATTTTTTGTCGTTGTTTTTTTCTGCTCGTGATTCGGAATCGTAACGAAATTTTCAGAGATGTCACAGGGTAAATTGAACCTTAACGGGTTCTTTTGGCGTCGATTCAAGCGTTTCGCTTAATGCAGAAACTTACCAATTTTCCCGAAGCCATTGGCGTAAACCGCCGAATGCCTGCTCGCCATCGCGCACTGTAGACATCGCTTCGGCCCATGGTTCACATTGCAACCGGATGGCATGGGCGAGCAGCCCGTGGACGGCGGCAAATTCCGGGCCGAGAGTCGATTGCGGCGCGCCCCGCGTGCGGATTGCCCGCCCCAATCGCACGCGCCGGTCGAGTACAGCGGTTCCGGCCTGCACCATGCCCTGCATCTGGCTGCCGCCGCCGGTCAGGATGACCGGGCGCGGTGCGCCGTTTGGCAGGACGGCGCGAACCAGTTCGAAGATTTCTTCCACGCGCGGGCGGATCACCCCGGTCAGGACCATCGTGGCCTCGCCCGGTCCGGCCCCGCCCAGAATGGACGGATCGGCGGAGAAGCCCGCGGCACCCGGCCCGAGCTTCATTGTCTCGGCCTCGTCGAAAGCGATCCCCATGGCTTCAGCGAGGTCGCGAGTCATCGTCGCGCCTCCGATGCTGATGCAATGAACCGAGCGGAGGCGATTGCGGTGGAAGCTGGCCACTCCCGTGACATGCGCCCCGATATCCACGACCGTTGCGCCGAGATCGAGTTCGTCCTGCGTCAGGGTCGAAAAGCCGCTCGCAGCGGCGGCACAGGCCACGCCGGAGACAGCCAATCCTGCTCCGCTCGCCACAGTCCCGAGGCGTTCGAGCGCCTCCTTCTCAACTGTTACGATCCCGAAGCGCACGCCGAGCGTCCGGGCACCATGCCCTCTCGGGTCGGCAATTTCGGGCACGCCATTGCGTGTGAAGTCCAGCGGCTCGATATGCAGCGGTCGGCGGATACCCAGGGCGATTTCCTGCCTGCAAGACGCCATGATCCGCCCCACCGTGGCATCGTCCACGACCCGCACGGGGATTGCGCTGGTCGAGGCCGCCTGTAAAGTGCGGGGCGACCCACCGGAAAGGCTGAAGATCGCGCGGTCGGGTGTCACGCCGCTCTGCACCCGAATATCGCGCAAGACGTCGCGCAGCGCCTCCGCGACCGCTTCCGGGTCGTCGATGACCCCGCCCTTCATCCCGGCGGAAGGCGCGCTCGCGGCTGCCGTCACGCGCAACGCGGCATAGATATCTATGTCCCGGTCCAGAAGCGATCTGTCGAGCAACGAGTGACGGATATCTGCCAGCAGACAGGAGATACGCGACCCCCCGAGATCGATCACGGCCAGCCGTTCTCCGCCCAGCGCTGTGGCCACACGCCCCCGGATTGCCTCGAAGGCGCGCAGGACCGCAAGGCCGCTCACCGATAGGTCGTCCGCAGCGTACGCAGCAATTCGTCGCGCATCTCGCTCGCCCCTGGCTCCAAACGGATGACAGGCGGCTCGCCCGGCAAGCGCAGGTCGATGCCGGTGACCGCGAAGGGTGACAAGCTCTTTTCGAGCCCCCGGTCCACGAAGAGGCGCAGGGCATCGAGCGGGTTCTCGGCGGGTAGCTTCACGACCAGGCCGCTATCGGTGACGACGTCCCACCGTCGGCTTCCCCGACGTACCATTGCCGCGATCCGAGGCAGTGCCGCCACCGGCGCGGCCCGCAGCAGCGCGCGGGCATCGCTCACCGCCTCGTTAGCATCCGCCCCGATCAGCACGGGCAAGTCCAGTCGCTCATCGGCACTCGCAACCCGCACAATCGGATGGCCCATGTCGTCGATCAGGAAGAAGCCTTGATCGTTGCGCCAGATCGCGACGGGGATGCGCTCGATGATCGTAATCTTCATCACGCCGGAGGGATCGACCGCGACCGAAGCCCGCTCGATCCAAGGGTTCGCCAGCAGTGCGTCGCGTGCCTTGCGCGCATCGAAACGCAGGGAGGAAATCGCGCGCGTACCGGGCTTGATGCCCACCATCCGCCCGATTTCATGGACAGAAAGCTGGATATGGCCGCTGATTTCCAGATCGGTGACGGCGAATTCGGGATGGTTGATGACGGCGGTGCGCACGGCCTCGGCCCGGTTCACGGTCTCGCTGCGGATGCGCTCCCAGTTGAAGGCGATAAGGGCTAGCCCCGCGATCAACGTGGCGGGCAACCATAGCGTCAGGAGTCGGTGCTTCGTGAAGAGGGTAGGGAACCGACGCTTCGTCGCCTCCCGCTTCGGCTTCGGTTCGGCCCGCATCACGGGCGGCGCGGGGTCGCGCGTGAGCGGCTCGTCTACCGGTCGCACGAGGCATCCTCCACCATCCACGACACGAGGTCCGGAAAGCTCTCGCCCAGTTGTGCGGCCTGTTCAGGCACCAGCGAGGTGGGCGTCATCCCCGGCTGCGTATTCGTTTCCAGTACGATCAACCGGTCGGTATCGGGATCATAGCGGAAATCTGTGCGCGAGATGCCCCGGCATCCCAGCGTAACATGCGCCAACGCCGCCGCATCCAGACAGCGCGTGGCCAGCGCCTTCGGAATATCCGCCGGAATCTCGTGCCGCGATCCCCCTGCGCTGTACTTGGCGTGGTAGTCGTACCAGCCATCCACGAAGATTTCCGTGACCGCCAGTGGCTCGCCGTTCCGAACCGCGACGGTCAATTCGCGCCCCGGTACGTATTGCTCGACCATCAGCAGGGCGGGCGCGTCCGGCGTATCGACCGCCGGGGGACGGTTCGCCCCGTCGAGGACCAGATGGATGCCGACCGACGACCCCTCGTTCCAGGGCTTCACGACATAGGGCGGCTCCATCGCATGATCGGCGGCGATATCGGCGGGGGCTGCGAGCATGTCTTCCGCGACCGGCAGACCGGCAGCGGCGAACACGGCCTTCGCCCTCACTTTGTCCATTGCCAATGCCGAGGCCAGAACGCCGGAATGGGTATAGGGCAGGCGCATCCATTCCAGGATGCCCTGCACGCAGCCATCCTCGCCCCAGCGCCCGTGCAAGGCATTGAAGACGGCATCGGGTCGTGCCTCGGTCAACCGCTCGACAAGATCGTCGCCCGCGTCGATCTCCGTCACGTCATACCCGGCCTCGCGCAAACCGACCGCACATTCGTGGCCCGACACGAGGGACACTTCGCGTTCGGCAGAGGGGCCACCCTTCAAGACGACGATGCGCTGGAATTGCCGTTTCATGCTTGTCTCCCTCCGGAGCAGCCGACCCTTCGGATTTCCCAGTGGAGATCATGCCCCGATGCGGTGCGCACCCGTTCGCGCACCGTCTCGCCCAGCGTTTCCAGATCGGCAGCGGTGGCATCGCCGTGGTTGATGAGGAAGTTGCAATGCTTCTCGCTCACCTGCGCCCCGCCGACCCGCAGGCCGCGGCATCCGGCGGCATCGATCAGCTTCCATGCGCTCTCACCGGGCGGATTGCGGAAGGTCGAGCCGCCCGTCTTCTCGCGCACGGGCTGGGCCTGTTCCCGCGCGGCCATCAGATCGGCCATGCGTTTCTCGATGGCGTCCGGCGCATCGGGTGTTCCGCGAAAGACGGCCTCCGTCACAATGGCATTCTCCGGCAAACCGCAATGGCGATAGTCAAAGCCAAGTTCGGCGTTGGAGAGCGTTCGTACCGTGCCGTCGAGAAAGACGACCGTGGCTTCAACCAGTCGGTCGCGGGTTTCCGTGCCATGGCACCCGGCATTCATGCGCACCGCGCCGCCCACCGTTCCCGGTACGCCGCGATAGAATTCCAGTCCGGCCAGCCCCGCGCGCTGGGCCGCCTGCGCCAGCTTCGCGTCGGGGACCGCTGCGCCGACCCGGATCGTCTCGCCCTCGACCGTGATCCCGGCAAAGCCCCGCCCGAGCCGCACGACCATCCCCTCGATCCCGCCATCGCGCACCAGCAGGTTCGAGCCGACGCCGATGGGCAGTACCGGTCCGTCCCATCCTCGCAGTGCTTCGGCCAGCGCCGCCGTATCCTCCGGCGCATAGAGGATTTCCGCCTCACCCCCGACCCGAAACCACGTATAGGGGGCCAGCGGCGCGCGGGGACTCACCCGTCCGGCGAAGGGCGGGGCGGCATCTCTCGGGGCGGTTGCGGTCGCGCGAATCATGCCCTTCCTTGTCATGGGGGGGCGGGTCACTCAAGCCGGATTTTTGCCCCGCGCCGTTTCCCTAGTGGATTGTTTCTGACGAAACGAACCCACTGGGTTTTTTGTTGGTGGATCAACTTATCTCGATATTTGAGTGACTTGCATCGGGCGTGCTGCTTGGCGTTGCAGGGAAACAAATATCTCGGTCGATCCACTATGATACGCAGGCGCGGCAGGACGCGAAGGAGAGAACGGATGCGCGCAGCGGTTTCGGCATTGGTGATGGCATTGGCGCTTGGCGATCCGGCGCAGGCGGCGGAGCCGTTGACAGGCTATTTCATCGCCTTCGAGACCTGCGAGGCTTTCCAGTCCAAGAACCGCCGCACCAACCCCGGCGATATCCGGACCGAACCGCGCCGCGCCTATGACATGATCGCGATCAACGAAGCGGGCGGCGATTTCTTTCAGGTACGGATACCGGACGCTCCCGTCACGTCGGCTCGCTGGGTCTCGAAGACCTGCGGCATCCACGCCGTGCCCGTGATGGACGGGCCGGTGCCGCAGATTACGGTGCCGGAGGGGCGAGCGGAATCCACCGACAACCTGCTCGCCCTGAGTTGGCAACCAGCCTTCTGCGAGCGCAATCCCTCGCGCCCCGAATGTGTGGCGCTCAATGGCGGCGAATTGCCCGAAGCGGGGCGGCGGCTTTCGGTCCATGGGCTTTGGCCGCAGCCGAATGGGACGTTCTTCTGCGGTGTGCCGACCATGTTGGTGCGGCTTGATACAGACCGAAACTGGCGCGCGCTGCCTGCCCCCGAAGTCGATGCCGAGACGCGGGCGGCGCTCGACGCCGCGATGCCAGGGGCGCAGAGCCTGCTCGACCGCCACGAATGGATCAAGCACGGAACCTGCTATTTCGCGAAAGGGGGCGCGGACGAGTATTTCGACGATACGCTGCTCGTGACCGATGCCATCAACGGGTCCGCCGTCGGCGCTTTCCTTGCGGATCGCGTTGGCCAGCAGATCGAGACATCCGATTTGCGCGATGCTTTCGACGCCGCCTTCGGGCAAGGCGCAGGCGAGCGGGTGCAGGTCAAATGCCGGGGTCAGGATGGCCGCGTCCTCATCCGCGAAATCACCATAACCCTGCGCGGCCAGATCGACCCGGCCACCCCCGTCGCCACCCTACTCGCCGCCGCCCCGACCCAATCTCCCGGTTGCCCGCGTGGTGTGCTGGATGAGGCGGGGTTGGAGTAGGTAGCTTGGAATTTGGACCATCACTGCATTGCAAAATATGATGGCGGCTTTTCGCCGATAGCGGTCATACAAAAGCTCTATCACTCATTTTAAGGTGTCATGGGCTGCACAATGGCCTCCTGTGCGGCGGCTGTGACGGCCTTCCGCTCATCTTCGGATAAGGTTTCATCTCCCGCAATTTCGACTTTCACGTTGCGTTCAGCCATGCGGATTCCGTTTGCCTCAAAGATGTCACGCACTTTCTGGTAGGCGTCACGCCGAACCGTCCATTGCTCGCCGGGGCGGGTCATGAACTTGACGCCAACGACCATGTTGAACTCTTCCATTCGCCGCACACCCTGCGACTTCAGTGTCTGCAGAATGGCATCGCCGTATGCCTCATTCGCTTTCAGCTCGGCTCCAACCTTCTTGATCAGTTTCTTCACCAGATTCAGATCGGTGTCGAAGGGTACGCGGAACTCGAGTTTCATGATGACCCAGTCACGGGAATAGTTGGTCATCGATGTCAACTCGCCGAAAGGTAAGGTATGAACCGCCCCGCGATGGTGACGGATCTGGAGAGAGCGGATAGATATCCGCTCCACAGTGCCGCGCAGGTTGCCGATCTCCACGTATTCTCCGACCCGGAAGGCATCGTCGATCAGGAAGAAGATGCCCGAAACGACATCCTTCACCAGCGATTGTGCCCCAAAGCCGATTGCGATGCCCATGACGCTGGCCCCGGCCAGTATCGGCGCGATATTGACACCCAGCGAGGACAAGATCGACATGATCACCATGCTCGCGAGCGTGACCATCAGGACGACGCGCAGCAGGGGCAGCAGCGTCGCCATGCGCGCTTCCGGCCCCGGCGCTTGCCCGTCCTGGGGCGGCGCGTAATTGGCGAGGCGGCGGTCGATCGCGGTCTTGCCCCATGTCCAGACCAGATCGGCGATCAGCAGGGCCGCCGCACTGTCGATCAGGACCGTGAAGATGCGCTGTGCTACGCTGGGCGTTGCGGAATTCTCGAAGATGCCGGCATTCCAGATCATCGCCAATGTCAGCACCAGGGCGACAAGAACGGCGAATCGGATCACGCGTTGAACGAGGGGCCGGTAGGTTTCGTAGGGCGCAGAGATCTGGGAAGGGTCGACAGGTTCTTCATCAATGACCAGCGTATCGGCGGAATCGGACTCCGCAAGTTGCAAGGCGGTCGCCTTTTCGGTCTTGGCCCTGAACTCCCCTGCGGCGCGATCGAACAGCGTATCCGTCCAACTGCGGAGCATTCCGAGCGCCGGAATCGCAAGACCGATGCTCAGGATCGTCCACATCACGGACCGGACATCGAGCACCCATACTGCGAAAATCGCGACACTCAGCAGACTGAGATAAATCCGCCAATTCGCCATCGACCGCTTCGAGAGCGGGACCGCATGCTTCCTCGCCCTGGTAAAGCAGAGCGTGATGGTGATCAGGGCAACCGCCAGCAGCAGAGCATAGAACACGACGGCGACCGATAATGTCTCGGGCGCCATGCCATCCTGCGCGCCGCTGGCGGTAACCTGTGCGAACACGTCGATCAGAGAGGTCGCGAAGATCCACAGGGCCGAAAAGATCATCAGCGCGCGCCCGACGACCTTGGCCATCGTGTCGCCGACCGGCAGCAGGCGCAACTGAGGCACGCGCGGGGCCAGAAACAGCTTTATGACCGCATTGACGACCCGAACGCCGATGATGCTGATCAGGATTGCAGGGATCAGTGTCGCAAGTAGCGGAGGCCAGTCGAACAAGGAGAAGGCACCGACGCTGCCGATCGCGAACATCGTCAGACCGACGAAGGTGAGCGCCATCCGGGTCAGGGCCGATAGCAGCCGGTCTTTCGCATGCTCCGCCCCGCGCACCTCTACCCGGCGAAGCAGAGGGTTCGTATACTGCCGCGACAGCCATTCCAGCCCCGCTCCGAAGAACAGGAAGATCAGCATAAAGGTGAGGCTGCGCACCTGTCGATCCGGGGTCAGTTGCTCGCGCCATTTCTGCGCGATGATCTCGGGTGCCTGACCAGCACCGACCCATGCCGCGGAGAGGTCGCCGACACGGACACGAACATGATCCGTCATTTCGTCGAGTTGTTCCCGAAGCGATATCTCGTCCCGTGGGGGCGCGATGTCGGTATCCTGCGCCTGATCCTGAAGCCAGTTCTGTATCCGCTCGTCTGTGAGCAGGCGGGTAAATTCGTGCAGGTCGTTGGCGGAAGGGGCGTTCACGTCTCCCGATTCCTGCGCTGCAAGCGGCATGGCGGCGGTGAGCAGGGCGAGAACGACGGTGAAAGCCCATGCCCTGAAGGTCCAGCGAACGACGCTCATGCGGCTGCTCCGGGCGGGTCGGTGCGACGCTCCTCTTCCGCGTAGTCCTCATCCTTGAAGCTGTAATCCGCCGGATAGAGCGGTTCGACCTCCAGAAACCCGCCGGACGGCATCACCTGACACGCAAGCCTGATATCCGACGCCGCACCGATGCGGTTCAGCGTCTTTCGCTCCAGTGCAGTCGGTTCGGGCAACGGGAATTCTGACATCACGACCCGCACCGCACAGGTGCCGCACCGCCCCCGCCCTTCGCATAGGCTGGCATGGAGCTGATTGTTCTGCCTGAAACTGTCGAGGATGCTGAGACCGGAAGTGGTGGTGATGTATGGCGCATCGCCCCGCTGCAGCCTGACGGTTTGATGAGGCTTCAGCCTCAGACGCAGTGCGCGGGCGGCAAAGGTCAGCGCGGCGAGTGCCAGCGACCACCAGATGATCTGGCTGGTCACGAACTTCGCGGTTTCATAGGGCACGGTTGCGGGCGCAATGGGCGCAGGGGCCTCGACGGAGGGAGCGGCGGCAGCGTTCGCGGCGGCTTCGATCAGAACGCTGCGCCCCGCTTCCCCGAAGCCAAGCAGAGCCAGAACAGGGACGGCCAATGCAACCGGGTAGATCCAGCCCAGCATGTTTCGCATCGTATCCTTGGATCGCAGCCATGTGAAAAGGCCCGCGCAGCCGTGAATCCAGACGACCGAGAGCAGGATGACCTGCAACAATCCGATGGAGGGCTGCACTACCCAGAAAAAACGCGCGGCGGCCGCGTAATCAAACGGCGTCTCGTTGATCTTGAGTGCGGCAACGCCCACCACATGGGTCGCCATGAGAGGCACCACCACTATGCCAGTGAAAAGCTGCACCATGTCCTGAAAATTCGTTTGCAGGATCGGACGCCGATAGATCGCCCAGAGTCCGAGCAGAAAGTGAACCACGAGCGCAGCAAGAAGCGGCATGCCCAGTATGGGGCTGGCCCAAATTCCGGACAGGTAAGGCCGCGCCGCATCCATGGCGGAGAGCGATATGACGCCCAGACTGAGATTGAGCAGGTGACAGGTCACGAAGATCAGAAGAAATAACCCCGACCAAATGCGCGCGATGCGGATGAGTAGTCCAGCACTCTCCGATGC
>CALHLW010000260.1 GCA_938034615.1 uncultured Neomegalonema sp.
AAGTCACCCTAAACCGTCCGCAAGATCGATATGAAGGAATGAACCGATGTCCACCAACCCGAAATCCAGCACCATGACCGGTGCCGAGATCGTCATCAAATCGCTGATCGATCAGGGTGTCGAAGTGGTATTCGGCTATCCGGGCGGCGCGGTCCTCCCGATCTATGACGAGCTTTTCAAGCAGCATCAGATCGAGCACGTCCTCGTCCGCCATGAGCAGGGCGCTACCCATGCCGCCGAAGGCTATGCCCGCTCGATCGGCAAGCCCGGCGTCGTCCTCGTCACCTCCGGCCCCGGCGCGACCAATGCGGTCACGGGCTTGCAGGATGCGCTGATGGACTCGATCCCGCTCATCTGCCTGACCGGACAGGTTCCGACCTTCATGATCGGCAATGATGCGTTTCAGGAGGCCGACACCATCGGCATCACCCGCCCCTGCACCAAGCATAACTGGCTGGTGAAGGATACAGACGACCTTGCCGAGACGATGCATCAAGCGTTCTACGTCGCCACCAATGGCCGTCCCGGCCCGGTTCTGGTCGATATCCCGAAGGACGTTCAGTTCGCCTCGGGTAAATATGTCGGCCCCCGCAATATCAAGCCGAACGCCTACCAGCCCAAGGTCAAGGGCGACACGGCGGCGATTCAGGCGGCTGTCGAGTTGATGGAGGGCGCGAAACGCCCGTTGTTCTATACCGGCGGTGGCGTCATCAATTCCGGCCCCCATGCGTCGCAATTGCTGCGCGATCTGGTCGAGGCGACCGGTTTTCCGATTACCTCCACGCTGATGGGCTTGGGCGCGTATCCTGCCTCGGGCGACAAGTGGCTCGGGATGCTGGGGATGCATGGTTCCTACGAGGCCAACTGGGCGATGCATGATTGCGACGTGATGATCTGCGTCGGCGCGCGCTTCGATGACCGGATCACCGGACGGCTGGATGCGTTTGCGCCGAAATCGAAGAAAATCCATATCGATATCGATCCCTCGTCGATCAACAAGAATGTTCGCGCCGATGTGCCCATCGTCGGCGATGTCGGGCATGTCCTCGAAGACATGACGCGCATCTTCCGCTCGCGCGGGGCCAAGACGAACAAGGCGGGCGTCGCGAAGTGGTGGGACAAGATCAAGGAGTGGCAGGCCGTCAAATGCTTCGAATACGAAGGCTCGACTGACCTCATCAAGCCACAATACGCGGTCGAGCGTCTGGCCGAGGCGATGAAGAAGCACGGTGATTACTACGTCACGACCGAGGTCGGCCAGCACCAGATGTGGGCGGCGCAGTACATTCCGTTTGACGCCCCGAACCGCTGGATGACCTCCGGTGGCCTCGGCACCATGGGCTATGGCGTTCCGGCAGCGGTCGGCGTGCAGATGGCCCATCGTGACAGCCTCGTGGTCGATGTCGCGGGCGAAGCCAGTTTTATGATGACGATGCAGGAGATGAGCACGGCGGTTCAGTACAAGCTGCCGATCAAGATCTTCATCCTCAACAACGAACGCCTCGGTATGGTCCGCCAGTGGCAGCAATTGCTGCACGGTGAGCGCTATTCCTCCAGCTATTCCGAAGCCTTGCCCGATTTCGTCAAGCTGGGCGAGGCGTTCGGCTGTGGCGGGATGCGGATCGACAAGCCGGGCGATCTGGACGATGCGATTGCGGACATGATCGCCTATGACGGGCCGGTGATCTTCGACTGCCTCGTCGAGAAGCACGAGAACTGCTTCCCGATGATCCCGAGCGGCAAGGCGCATAACGAGATGCTGCTGGGCAGCCGTGCAGGTGGAGATGGCGATATCGGACAGGCTATCGAGAGCGACGGCGCGGTGCTCGTTTGAGGCCGCGTCTTGCGGCGGCGCTGGCCTTCCTTGCCACGACGGGGCAGGTCAGCGCTGCCGAACCCGATGCTGAATTCTTCGAGGAATAACGTCCATGGAACTCAAACGCGGCAGCTCCAGCCACAGCGCCTATCACCTGCGCCCCGCGCTCAAGGAAGGCGAGGAACGGCGTACGCTTTCGGTGCTGGTCGATAACGAATCCGGCGTTCTGGCACGGGTTATCGGCCTCTTCTCCGGGCGGGGCTATAATATCGAGAGCCTGACGGTCGCCGAAATCGACCATACCGGCCACCGCTCGCGTATTACCGTGGTCGCGACCGGCACGCCAATGGTGCTGGAGCAGATCAAGGCTCAGCTCGACCGTATGATCCCGGTCCACCGGGTTCGCGACCTGACCAGCGAAGGCCCCAGCGTCGAGCGGGAGCTGGCTTTGGTGAAGGTCGCCAATACCGGCGACCACCGCGTCGAATCGCTGCGCGTCAAGGATGCCTTCCGTGCTCAGGTGGTCGATGCATCGCTGGACAGCTTCGTCTTCGAAGTGACCGGCTCGCCCTCCAAGATCGACGCCTTTGTCGACCTAATGCGCCCCCTCGGTCTTGTGGATGTCTCGCGAACCGGCGTCGCCGCGATCAGCCGGGGACCGGAAGGGATGTAATCTGGGGAAGGGCTGGCTTGCCCAAGTTCCCGCCCGGAACACTCTCGACGTTTCTGCGCAACGCCTGCCGCTTGATCAAGGTCTGGGAAATCTGCCCTCATTTTCGCTGCGCGAAGAGTGAGGTTGGCGGTGGGACAGGGATTCGAACCCTGGAGACGGTTTCCCGCCTACACACTTTCCAGGCGTGCGCCTTCGACCACTCGGCCACCCCACCGTCGGAGGCGTCTCTACACGCCTCGCTATCGTCTTCGCAAGTGTTGTACGGGCCTCGGGTTGAGATTGTGCGAACGGCTTGCAAACTAGCCCGCCAAAGGGGCCTCCGATGCGTCTAAACGGGCGCTTTCCCAGGCCAGCATCGCTCGCTTGACCGGCAGGCCCCAGTGATAGCCGCCCAGCTCGCCCGACTTGCGCAGCGCGCGGTGGCAGGGAATCAGCCATGAGACCGGATTGCGCCCCACGGCGGTGCCTGCCGCGCGCACGGCCTTGGGGCTGCCGATGCGGGCGGCGATGTCGGAATAGGTCGTGACGTGGCCGGACGGGATCGCCATGAGAGCCTCCCACACCTTGACCTGAAAGGGTGCGCCGAGGATGGCCAGATGCACGCCATTGCCGCCGCCCCCGAATATCTCGTGCAGCATCGCCGCGCCGCGCGTGGCGTCTTCGCGATAGCGCGCGTCGGGCCAACGCCCGCGCATATCGGCCATTGATGCCTCCCGCCCCATCTCTGCCGTGAACGCAAGGCCGCAGATGCCGCGCTCAGTCCAGAGGATCAGGGCGTCGCCGAAGGGCGTGTCGCCATGGCCCCAGGCGATATCGAGGCCCTCGCCACCCTTTGCGAACTCTCCCGGTGTCATGGCTTCCCAGCCGACGAAGAGGTCGTGCAGGCGACCCGGCCCGGACATGCCAGTCTCCAAGGTCGTGTCGAGTACGCTGTGCCGCTCGCGCAAGAGAGTCTTGGCGTGGCCGAGGGTGAGGTACTGCTGATATTTTTTCGGGCTGACCCCGACCCAGCGGGAAAAGAGGCGCTGGAAATGGCTCGGGCTGAGGCCGAGGTGTTCGGCGACGGCGTCCAGCCCCGGTTGCTCCTCGCGGGTCATGTCGATGAAGCGGATCGCCTCCGTCATGCGCGCGTAATCGTCCGAATGTTTCGGGGTCATCTTTTGCCTCCGCGTTCCATTGCTACGGGTCTGTAGCTATGCGACGGGGCAGGGGCATGCCACCCGCTTCCTGCGGTCAGGTAAAGAAGCGGGAGAGGGCCGCGCCGGTCTCCGCCGAATTCTCCTCGGGCAGGAAATGGCCGGACTGGATCGCCTCGCCGCGCAGGTCATTGCACCAGTCGCCCCATACATCGAGAGGCGTATGCGCGTTTTGCGCAATGCCGTTGGCCCCCCAGAGCACGAGGGTCGGGGCAATGATCCGTTGGTTTGCGGCGCGGGAGGCGAGATCGTGGTCGAGATCGATGGTCGCTCCGGCCCGGTAATCGTCGCACATTGCTTTGAGACGCACGGGGTCGGTAAAATTCTTGCGATAGGTCGCCATGGCCTCCGCAGCGTAGCAATCGAGCGATTGCGATGCGGTCCAGCTTTTAAGGGTCCATTCGAGCCAGAAATCCGGCTCGCCGCCGATCAAGGTTTCCGGCAGAGGATAAGGTTGGGCGAGAAAGGCCCAATGGTAGATCTTCAGGGCGAAGGCGCGGTCCATCTTTGCCCAGTAATCGTAGGTTGGCAGGATATCGAGGACGGCGAGCCGTTTTACTCGCTCCGGATGATCGAGGGCCATACGATAGGCGACGCGGCCTCCCCGGTCATGTCCCGCCAGATCGAACGAATCGAACCCCAGCGCGTTCATCGCTTCGATCATCGAGGCGGCCATGGCCCGCTTCGATGCGGCCTCCACGTCGGCGGGGGCATCGCTGTCGCCATAACCGGGCAGATCGGGGACCACCAGCGTGTGGGATGCTGCCAGCGACGCCGCGACAGGCTCCCACATCGCACGGGTCTGCGGAAATCCGTGCAGCAGCAGGAGTGGAGGCCCGCTGCCGAGAACGGATGCCGCGATCATGCCGCCACGGGTGTCGATGTGGCGGCACGTCTCGTTGCCGAGGATCAACCGGCCTCGCGAACGTCGAGGCCGAGTTCACGCACCTTGCGATAGAGCGTGGAGCGCCCGATCCCGAGGCGGCGTGCGATCTCGGACATATGGTTGGAATACTTGCGAATCGCGAGGTGGATCATGTCCGCCTCCACTTCCGCGAGCGTTCTCAGATGGCCTTCGGAGTCGAAGGGCGTTACGCCACCATTCGCTCCACCGCCATGCAAACCCTCGCCGTCGATGATGAGGTTGTTCTCGTCCTCGGTCGCTCCGGCGACGCCGACGATCTGTGGGAAGTCATGAAGGGTCAGCAATTCACGGTCGGAGAGAACGACGGCGCGGTAGACGCAGTTTTCGAGCTGACGCACGTTCCCCGGCCAGCGGTACCCGGTCAGCATATCGCGCGCAGATGCTTCGATACCGCGAACCGTCTTGCCTTCTTCGGCGGCGAACTTGCGGATGAAGTAATCGATCAACTCGGGAATATCCTCCTTGCGCTCGCGCAGGGGAGGCAGGTTCAGCGGGAAGACATTGAGGCGGTAGTAGAGATCTTCGCGGAAGGCATTTTCGGAGACGAGCTGTTGCAGGTTCTTGTTCGTCGCCGAGATGAGGCGGATATCGACCTTGACCGGCTTCGCGCTGCCGACGGGATCGATCTCGCCTTCCTGAATCGCGCGCAGCAGTTTGACCTGAACCTGCGGAGGGAGCTCGCCAACCTCGTCGAGGAAGAGAGTGCCGCCATCGGCCTCCTGAAACTTGCCGATCTTCTTCGCCGTCGCGCCGGTGAACGAGCCTTTCTCGTGGCCGAACAGGATCGATTCGACGAGGTTTTCGGGAATCGCCCCACAGTTGACGGCGATGAACGGTTTACCGGAGCGATCAGAAGCTCCCTGAATGGCGCGGGCCATGACTTCCTTACCGACGCCTGATTCCCCTTCGATCAGGATCGGGATGTTCGATTGTGCCGCGCGCTCTGCGAGCATGATCGACTGCCGCATCACGAGGCTCTTGGCGATCAGGTCGGTAAAGAGCAGCCGGTTATCCGTCTTGCGCGAAAGGCGCGAGATTTCACCGGCGAGGACATTCATCTTCAGGGAGTTCTGGATCGAAACCTGAAGCCTCTCCGGGCTGGCCGGTTTGACGATGAAGTCATTCGCCCCCGCCTGCATGGCCTGTACGACGGTCGAGACCGAGCCGTTCGCGGTCAGTACCACTATGGGTAGACCGGGAATCTCCGGGCGAATTTCTTCGAGGACGGTGATGCCGCTTATACCGGGCATGACGAGATCGAGCAGCATCAGGTCGATACCTGCGCCTTTCGGTCCGCGAAGTGTATCGAGGGCCTGCTTGCCGTCGGACGCGGTAATCGCGCGATATCCCTGCGCGCTGATGACGGATTCCAACAGGCGGCGCTGAGCCGGGTCGTCGTCTACGATGAGAACTGTCTGTGCCATTTTTCCTCTGGGTGTAGCGTTACGGGCATCCCAGCCGTCCGCAAAGTGGTTCTAGCCTATACGAATGAACCCCAATCATGGGGGTAGATATAGTGACGAAATTCCAAAGCCGTACATGCAATGTCGTTTAAGGCACCATCAAACCGATATATTTCGGGCATATTGGCATATCCTGCTACAACACTATGTCAATTCGAGACAGCAGGGAAATAGTTAACAAAAGGTTAACGAGTGCAATTTTCCTGGTTCTCGCGTCCCGAATCGAAACGCGACTTCGTTTTGTAAGTACCGTACGACTGTGCCTTCGTTGCTACGCCGTCCTGAAAACGCCATATATCGTTGAATTGCTTGTGGTGAAGCGATTGCACTACGCTGAAAAACATGACAGGTAATAGGCAAGTGGGTGGTCTGGGGCCTTGTTTCCCATCAGTGCCGCTGACGAAAAGAATACGGTGTAACGCAAAGTTGACGGAGACAGAGGGATGAAAACTCTATCCCGCATTATGGCTGCCACAGCTCTCGTGAGCGTGGTCGGCTGCGGCAAACTACCCGGATCGAGTCTTGGCGGGACGTTCCAAGTCGAGCCATTCCTCGGTGCTTCTATCCCGACGGAAGGTCTTAGCTTTCCTGCCCAGACCTACAGCGCGGCTCTCGGACGTGAGTATCAGGCTCTCGCGCGCCAGGCCGCGACGGAGGACGTAAACTGGATCGATGCTTCCGCATACATGCAGAAGGGCTATGCAGCCCTGCGCGGCGAGGAGGTCTTGCCTTGGGAACCTGCGGCTCTTGGCCTTTCGGGCGAAGCAGATGCAGTTTACCAGCGTGTGATCAGCACGATCAATAACCATGCTGGACGCAACCCTGTGGCCTGTGCCCGAGCGGTCGCCCTTTATGACAATTATGTCGAAGAACTGTCTGAAGGCGCGCATGCTTGCACGGACCCGGCAGTTATTCTGGCTGAGCTGAACGAACAGCTCAATGCCTGTGGCTTTGCCAAGGCACCAGCGTATGTCGCGCCTCCTGCGCCAGTCGTGTATACGCCTCCGCCCCCACCGCCTCAGGTTTATGTGGCGCCTCCTCCTCCTCCGGTCGTGGTTGCACCTCCGCCCCCACCGCCTCCGCCTCCGCCTGCTCCGGTTGTTCCTTATGACGCCTGTAGCGCTGTAACGGTTCCTGCGGGTTGTACCTGTAGCGGTGCCAGCGGTAACGCTATCCTGACTTGCGAAAAGGTTGTGACCCGCGAAGTGGTCAAAGAGGTCGTAAAAGAGGTCGAGGTTCCCGGTCCAGAGCGTGTCGTGGAGCGTGTCGTGCAGCAGCCCTATGTCGCACCTCCGCCCCCACCTGCGCCAGAGCCGGAATACGTTGCTCCACCGGCACCGCCTGTGCCGTATACGCCTCCGCCGCCACCTCCTCCGCCTAGCTATCCGCAGAGCTACACGATCTACTTCGGTTACGACCGGTATGATCTGACGGCTGAAGCGCGGCAGGTGATCGATGAGGCTGTTGCGGCGTTCCGCGCCTACGCGGCTCCGTTCATGGACATTATAGGCCACACCGATACCCGTGGTTCGAAGTCCTACAACACACGCCTTGCCCAGCGCCGCGCAGATGCGGTTGCCGGCGCAGTCTCCTCGCGTGGTGTGGATCGCAGCGCCCTGCGCGTTTCGGCCAGCAGCGAACTGGACCCCGCAGTCACGACCGGAGACGGCGTGCGCGAAGCTCTCAACCGCCGCGTGACGATCAACATCGCCCAGTAACTTTTCGTCACACGCAATAGCGATGAAGCCGTCCCGGATGGGGCGGCTTTTTTCGTTTTTGTGGGATACGGGGTTCCGTCATCCGTCAAAATGCCCATATGCACCGGGAGACTGCACCTTTCGCATTCCGCATCGACGGAGGACAGGATGACCGTTCCCTTACGCCCCCTTGCACTGGCAGTCGCTCTGACAGCGCTGCCGCTATCCGCGCCTTCGGCTCAAACGCCGCCTGTGCAGGGCCAACCTGTGCAGATGCAGGACGAGACCCTCAGAGAACTCGAACGCCAGGCAGATGAACTATCTGAAACCGCTCGCCGCACGATTGAAGAATTCGTTAACCTGATCGGCCCCATGTTGACCCGGCTATCCCGACTCATCGAGGGGCTGCCCACCTACGAAACTCCAGAAGTCCTGCCGAACGGCGATATTATCATCCGCCGCAGGCATGAGCCGGTCGTCCCCGGCACGACGGACGAAGACGGCTTGACCGAGACCTGATCCAATTCAAGAGGCTCCATGACCCACATATCCCCTTCTCCCGCCATGGCCCCTGACGGTGCAGCCGCTTCCGCGTCGGATATGCTTGGCGCATTGCCCGTCTGGGATCTCACCGATCTGTTTCCTGGCCCTGATTCCCCTGAACTCGAAGCCGCCTTCGAGCAGGCAGAGGTGAACGCGAGCGCCATTGCCACGGCGCAGGGAACCCTTGCCGATCTAAGCGGTGATGATCTGGCCGGGATCGTGGCCCGGTACGAGGCGTTCTCGGAAACGCTGGGGCGCATCATGTCCTATGCAGGGCTGCGCTATTACGCCGATACGAGCGACGCTCTCGCCGGAAAATTCCTCGGCGATTGTCAGGCGCGGGTCACGGATATCTCGGGCAAGATCGTCTTCTTCAGCCTTGAACTGAATGCCATCGATGAAGAGGCGCTGGCCGCAAAGCTCGTCTCCAGCCCGACCCTTGCGCGCTACAAACCATGGATCGACCGTCTGCGCGCGATGAAGCCGTATCAGCTTTCCGACGAACTCGAACGCTTTCTCCATGATCAGAGCGTCGTCGGGTCGAGCGCCTGGGTCCGCCTCTACGATGAAACCCTCGCCGCCCTGCGTTTCGAGGTCGATGGTGAGGAATTGCCGCTCGAAGGCACCCTGACCCTGATGAGCGATGCCGACCGCAGCAAGCGCGAGCGCGCGGCGCAGGCTCTGGCAAAGGTTTTCGGTGAGAACCTCGCGCTCTTTTCCCGTGTCACCAATACGCTCGCGAAGGACAAGGAAATTGACGACCGCTGGCGCAACCTGCCGAGCGCAGATGCCAGCCGCCACCTTGCGAACCATGTCGAGGCGGAGGTAGTCGATGCGCTGCGCGAGGCCGTCAGCGCCGCCTATCCGCGCCTGTCGCATCGGTATTATGCCTTGAAGGCCAAGTGGCTCGGGCTGGAGAAACTCGAATACTGGGACCGCAACGCGCCGCTGCCCGAAAAGGACGAGCGGAAGATCCCGTGGGAGGAGGCGCGCGAGACCGTGCTTGACGCCTATGGCGGGTTCGCTCCCGAGTTGGCCGATCTGGCGAAGCGATTCTTCGATAATCCGTGGATCGATGCGCCGGTGCGCTCGGGCAAGGCATCGGGGGCCTTCGCGCACCCCACCGTCGTGTCTTGCCATCCCTATGTGCTGGTCAATTACCTCGGCAAGACGCGTGACGTGATGACTCTCGCCCATGAACTCGGCCATGGCGTGCATCAGCTGCTCGCCGCCGAGCAGGGCGAGTTGCTGTCCCATACCCCGCTGACGTTGGCCGAGACGGCGTCGGTCTTCGGAGAAATGCTGACCTTCCAGTCCTTGCTCGCGAAGGAGAGCGATCCGGGCCGCAAAAAGGCCCTGCTCGCGAGTAAAGTCGAAGATATGCTCAACACGGTGGTGCGCCAGATCGCGTTCTACGATTTCGAGCGCCGCATCCATGCTGAACGCCGTACGGGAGAACTGACTGCGGATCGCATCGGGGAAATCTGGATGGAGGTTGCAGGCGAAAGCCTTGGTCCGGCGGTCAACCTCGCGGACGGATACGAGACGTATTGGACCTACGTGTCCCATTTTATCCATGCGCCTTTCTACGTCTACGCCTATGCGTTCGGTGACGGGTTGGTGAACGCCCTCTACGCGCGCTATCGCGAGGGCGATCCGGGATTCCAGCAGCGGTATTTCGACATGCTGCGAGCCGGAGGGGCCAAGCACCATGGCGAGTTGCTCAAGCCGTTCGGACTGGATGCTGCCGATCCGGCGTTCTGGGATCAGGGGCTTTCGGTCATTGCGGGCATGATCGACGAACTCGAAGCAATGGATTGAACGCGCAGCGATGAGCCGCGAACCCGACCGCAAGAATGACGATGCCAAACAGCGCCTTGCCGAGGCGCTGCGCGCGAACCTTCGCCGTCGCAAGGATCAGGCGCGGGAGAAGAAGGCGGAGGAGTCTGAGGCAAACCATATCGAGACGGATGGCGATGGTGGGCATCGGCCGTAGGTGAATTTGCTGGAGAAAGGCATTTCAACTTCGCTCCCGTATGCGCGATAAAGGGAGTTGCGCTTCTTCAGACCGACAGGATCGACGCCATGGGATTTCAGATCGACGTACCGGACGACGCTTCGCCCCATGCAGTGATGCGCGCGATAGCGGAACGAGATCCGTCCGATACCCGGCGCTGGGAAATCGTCGGGGACCAACTCTACGCGCTTCCCAGCCCCGTGGACCGGCATGGTGGAGCGCAGGGAGAGATATTTCGCGTCCTTTCGAATGCCTGTCGCCAGTCCTCCGACCAGCCGGATGTGGGCTGGATTTTCCGTGTCGTGCCGGACCTTAAGGACGTACCGGATTCCGAAGGTGTTCGTCGCCCGAAGATCCCTGATCTCGCCGGATGGCGCGCGAAGCGATACCGCGTCAACGATGCAGGATATTGCCCTGTCGCGCCGGACTGGATCTGCGAAATCCTTTCGCCTGGCACCGCCGAGAAGGATCGCGGGCCGAAAGCGCGCGATTATGCCTTGCTGGGAGTCGGATGGTACTGGCTGGTTGATCTGGATGCTGGGGAACTGGAAGTTCGGCGGCTCACCGGGGACGTTCTTGCGACACACACACGGCACGATCTGAACGGAGCCTTTGCCGCCGATCCGTTTCAGGAAGCGCGATTCGAGCCGCAGGACTGGTTCGGCTTGCTCGATGGCGCTTGAACCCTGCGGCGCGCAGGGTGGGCTTGTGAAAGACCGGGTCACGCGATCTTCGGTTCACAAATCGTAAACTGCATATCAAAATGCGACTCAGGCACTCTTCTCTCACGAATGCTGTTTCATTGTGAAGCATCTCTGAGGCGTTGCTTGTTCATGTTTCGTTAGCATTTTTCAACCCATTAGGGTGCGAATCCGCGTGGCGTTTTTCTTGCGATCATTCAAGCATCCGGCAAGTAGTGCCGACTTTGAGTGGGAGAAAAGAAATGACGATCTTACGAAAGATGATTGCCGAATTTATCGGTACGTTCACGCTGGTCTTTCTAGGCTGCGGCGCAGCCGTGATTGCCGGGGCGGACGGAACGACGGGTATCGGGCTGGCAGGGATCAGCTTCGCGTTCGGTCTTGCCCTTATCGGAATGGCACATGGCATCGGGCCGATCTCAGGCTGCCATATCAACCCCGCGGTCAGCCTTGGCGCGGTCGTTGCCGGACGCATGACGGTGTTCGAAATGGTCCGGTACTGGATTGCGCAGGTTGGCGGTGCGTGTGTCGCTGCGCTGCTTCTGCTGATCATAATGAAGGGCCGTCTGGCCGGATACGATGTCGGGGCCGGTGGCCTCGGGCAGAACGGCTGGGGTGAAGGCTATCTCGGCGAATACGGCATGATTTCCGCGCTGCTGTTCGAAATTATCGCGACCTTCCTGTTCGTCGTGGTGATCCTCGGGTCAACCTCGCCGGGTGCCCCAACGACCATGGCTGGTCTCGCCATCGGTCTGACTCTCGTCGCTATCCATCTCGTCGGCATCAAGGTTACCGGCGTTTCCGTCAACCCTGCGCGCTCCATCGGTCCGGCCATCTTCTCGGGTAACGTGACCGCGATCGCACAGCTCTGGCTGTTCATCGTCGCTCCGATGATCGGTGCTGCCGCTGCGGGGATCATGTTCCGTGAAGGTCTTTTGATCGAGCGGTCCCAAGTGGCCCATGTTGACTAGGTCGCCGCCTGATCCGTGAAAACGGTGCGTCGACATGGACCATGCAGCCTCGGGGAACCGGGGCTGCTTTTTTCGTTTCGCGCGTCACGTCGGGATGATGTTTGACCGTTTCGCACGCCCCCGGTACACAGCAAACAAAGAGCGTGTGAGGCGGGTTCATGGACAAGATTGCGGTAACGGGCGGCACGGCGCTGCACGGGACGATTCCGGTTTCGGGGTCGAAGAATGCATGTTTGCCGCTGATGACGGCGGCGTTGCTGACCGATCAGACGCTCACGCTGACAAATGTTCCGAATCTGGCGGATATCGAGACGCTTTCCAATCTTCTGCGCTCGCTCGGCGCGACGGTCGAGCATGACCGGGAGGGGCACCGCCTCGATCTGCGGGTCGCGCGTCTGTCCTCGCCGCTGGCGCATTACGATATCGTCCGCAAGATGCGCGCGAGTATCCTCGTGCTGGGACCGATGCTGGCGCGGGACGGGGCGGGGACGGTGTCGCTGCCCGGTGGCTGCGCGATCGGGGCGCGGCCCGTGGACCTGCACCTCAAGGGGCTTGAGGCGATGGGGGCGACCCTCGACCTGCGCGATGGGTATGTTCATGCCAACGTGCCGCGCAGCGTGAACGGCGGGCGGCTGCGGGGGGTCTCGTATCGCTTTCCGGTGGTTTCGGTCGGAGCGACCGAGAACCTGCTGATGGCGGCCACGTTGGCGAAGGGGACGACCCGTCTGGTCAATGCCGCGCGGGAGCCGGAGATCGCCGATCTGGCCGAGTGCCTGTCGTCCATGGGCGCGCAGATCGAGGGGGCGGGGACGTCGACCATCGAGATCGAGGGCGTCGATGCGCTGTCGGGAACCGAACACAAGGTCATTGCCGACCGGATCGAGATGGGCAGTTTCATGATCGCCCCGGCCATTACAGGCGGTGACGTGATCCTCGAAGGCGGGCGGCTCGATCTGGTGTCCTCGCTTGCAGAAGCGCTCGATGCCGCCGGGGTGTCGGTGGAGGAGGTGCCGGAGGGCCTGCGCGTGCGTCGGCGCAATGGCAGGCTGGACCCGGTTTCCATCGTGACCGAGCCGTTTCCCGGCTATGCCACCGATCTTCAAGCGCAGATGATGGCGCTGATGACGCTGGCGGAGGGCACGAGTTCGATCACGGAACAGATTTTCGAGAACCGCTTCATGCATGTGCCGGAGCTGGCGCGGATGGGGGCGAGTATCGAGATTACCGGCAATACGGCGCAGGTCACGGGGGTCGAGAGCCTGCGTGGGGCGCCGGTGATGGCGACCGATCTGCGCGCCTCGATCAGCCTGCTGCTGGCTGGGCTTGCGGCGCAGGGCGAGACGGTGGTGAGCCGGGTTTATCATCTCGACCGAGGCTATGAGCGGGTCGAGGAAAAGCTGCGCGCCTGTGGGGCGAAGATCGAGAGGATTTCGGGCGATGACTGATGCCAGCTTTGCGGATGGGAACCCCGATGACGGCCACCGCCTCGCCCTGCGTGCAGAAGATATTGGCGGATTGGCCGTTATTTCTGCGCTGATGCAGGATGCGGTGGGCAAGACTGTCGATACGGCGTGGATGCCGACGCGGCGCATCTTTGCCGTCATGGTCAATCGGTTCCGCTGGGAACAGGAAAGCGATGCGGGGGAGTATGAGCGCTGCCGCTGTGGTCTCCATGCCGAGAACGTGCTGGCGGTGCGGGCGACGGGGTTCGATCCTGACAAGGCGCAGGAAGCCTTTGAACTGCTGGCTGTGACCTTCGAGGCGGGGGAGGATGGCACCGGGACGGTGCGGCTCGATTGTGCGGGCGGGGCGACGTTTGCGCTGGAGGTCGAGGCGCTGGACGTGCGGATGGCGGATATGGAGGTGGTGTGGAAGACCGGCATCAAGCCGCAGCACGACGAGAGCGAGCCGTGACGGCGCGCAGGCTTTCTACCGCCGATGCAAGCTTCGAGACAGATTTCACGGCGCTGCTCGACCTGAAACGCGAGGAAAGCGTGGATGTGGATGAGACGGTGCGGGGGATCATCGCGGATGTGCGGGAGCGGGGGGATGGAGCGGTCATTGACCTGACGCGCCGGTTCGACCGCTTTGATCTGACCGCCGCAACCATGGCTGTCACCTCCGCCGAGATCGATGCGGCCATTGCGGAGGTGTCGCCGGAGCAGATGGCGGCGCTGGAAACGGCTGCGCGGCGGATTCGGGCGTATCATGAGCGGCAACGGCCTGCTGACGATCAGTGGACCGATGAGGCGGGGGTGACGCTGGGATGGCGGTGGTCGCCGGTGGATGCGGCTGGTTTGTACGTTCCGGGTGGGCTGGCCAGCTATCCGTCGTCGTTGTTGATGAATGCGATCCCGGCGACGGTGGCCGGGGTGGCGCGGCTGGCGCTGTGTGTGCCGATGCCGGAGGGGGTGGCGAATCCGTTGGTGCTGGCGGCTGCGCGCCTGTCGGGTGTGACCGAGATTTACCGGATCGGGGGGGCGCAGGCGATTGCGGCGCTGGCTTATGGGACGGAGACGATTGCGCCCGTGGATGTGATTACTGGCCCCGGCAATGCGTATGTGGCGGCGGCCAAGCGGCAGGTCTTTGGGCGGGTGGGAATCGACTCCATTGCGGGGCCGTCGGAAATCCTCGTGATTGCAGATGGGGAGAACGACCCGGACTGGATCGCTCTCGATCTGCTCTCTCAGGCGGAGCATGACGCCTCGGCGCAATCCATTCTAGTGACCGACGATGCGGCGTTCGGCGAGGCGGTGGGCGCGGCCATCGACCGGCGGCTCACGACACTGGAGCGCGGGGCGATTGCCGGGGAAAGCTGGCGCGCGAACGGGGCCATCGTCGTTACGCGCGACCTCGATGAGGCGGCAGGGCTTGCCAATCGTATCGCTGCCGAACATCTGGAATTGTGTGTGGCCGACCCCGAAGCGCTCGCCGCGCGCATCCGCCATGCGGGGGCGATGTTCCTCGGGCGCTGGACGCCCGAGGCGGTGGGCGATTATGTCGGCGGCCCCAACCACGTCCTGCCGACCGCGCGCAGCGCCCGTCATGCCTCGGGTCTGTCGGTCCTCGATTTCATGAAACGCACCACGATGTTGCATTGCACGCCTGACGCCCTCGGCACCATCGGCGGCGCGGCGGAGACGCTGGCACAGGCGGAAGGGCTGGAGGCGCATGGATTATCCGTCCGCGCCCGCCTCGACGCCCTGAACCGGAAGGGCACCTGATGACCGAAACCGCCCATATCGCGCATTTCAGCATCGACGAGACGGGCCTGCCCGCCCCCTCGCCTGAGGCCGAACAGGAGCGCAATATCGCGATCTTCGACCTGTTGGACGTCAACAGTTTCAAGCTGTTACCTGATGAGCAGGGGAGCGCGCCG
>CALHLW010000261.1 GCA_938034615.1 uncultured Neomegalonema sp.
CATCTTTTCACTCCGCTTTCGCCGCCTCCAACGCCCCCGGCAAGGCTTTCGCCGCGAGATCGAGTTCCGCGTCGGTCCCCGTGCTGATGCGGATGCAGCGGTCCAAGGGGGCAGGGCCGGGCATCCGCACGAAGATGTCGCGGGCCAGCATCTCGTGCAGGACGGCGCGGGCGTAGTCGCCATCCCGGCCGCAATCCACGGTCACGAAATTCGTGGCCGAGGGCAGGGGGGTCAGGTCGTTGGCCCGTGCGATATCGGCCAGTCGCTGG
Source organism: uncultured Neomegalonema sp. (assembly GCA_938034615.1). Classification (GTDB taxonomy): domain Bacteria; phylum Pseudomonadota; class Alphaproteobacteria; order Rhodobacterales; family Rhodobacteraceae; genus JAHDDY01. The sequence continues at coordinate 270 of CALHLW010000261.1, forward strand.
CGCCCCACCGCCACGGTCTCGATGACCCCGGCCAGATGCGTCGTGTCGCCGAGCGCGGCGAGCGCGGCGTGCTGCGAGATTCGGGTGACGCCGAAATGGTTCCGGATACGGTCGAAGCCCGCGATCAGGTCCGGGTGGCCAATGGCGCAGCCGATGCGCAGTCCAGCCAACCCATACGCCTTCGAGAAAGTCCGCAGCCGCAGAAGGTTCGGGCGGCGGAATCCGCGCGGGGTGATTGCTTCGGGATCGACATGCAGCTCCGCATAGGCTTCATCCAGCAGCACAAGGCAATCGGACGGCACCGCGTCACACAAGGCCGCGATGGCTGTATGTGACACCCAGCTCCCCATCGGATTATCCGGGTTCGAAACGTAGACCAGCCGCGCCTGCGTTGCCCGCGCCCGTTCGGCCAGCGCCTCCATGTCCTCGCGGTCGTCCCGGTAAGGCACCGTCTCCAGCACGCCGCCGAAGCCGACCACATGGTAGTTGAAGGTCGGATAGGCCCCCAGCGACGTGACCGCGCGATCCCCCGGAGCCATGAACAGGCGTACGACGAGGCCCAGCAAACCGTCGATCCCCTCACCGACCACGATCTCTTCGGGCGTATAGCCGAAATGCGTGGCCAGCGCGCCGATCAGGTCATGGTTCGTGGATTCCGGATACCAGCGGGCCTCCTCCACTGCTGCCCGACGCATCGCCTCGGCCACCAGCGGCGACGGTTCCAGCGTCAGCTCGTTCGCGCCCAGCCGGGCAGCGAAGGGACGCCCCCTTGCCCGCTCCATCTGTTCCGGCCCGACGAAGGGCACGGTCGCGGGCAGCGATGCGGGGATGGGGGCAAAGGGGGGCAAGGTCGTCATGGCATGGCTCTCGCATAGGGATGAACCCCACTTCTCCCAACGAACCGGCCCGATGGCAAGCCGCCAACCGGCCTCGGATTGAACGGAGCGCGTAAACAGGTTGATCCAGAGTGGGACGAGAGCGTAGGAATAGCCCCATAGGGGCAAGGTGTCATCAAGGGGAAATGACCATGCGTGGCGATACTTACGGCTACGACGACGAGTACTACGAAGGGGGCTCCTTCATCGGCACGATCCTGTTGATGCTGATCGGTGGGGCCATTGCGCTCGCGGCCTTCGATGCCTTTGGTCAGATATATGCGGTAAAGGCGGGCTTTGCCGCGGTCGAACCCGTGGCCCTGGCAACGAAGGCGCTGGAAAAAGTGCTGCCCGACTACGCGCAATATGGTGAATACGCGCATTACGCGATGGGAATCCTGGGCTATCCGCTCGGATATGTCCTGCTCGCGCGGCCCATCAGCCGGATGATCTGGCCGAGTGTGCATTGGTGGGTGACGGGCATCATCTTTGGACTCGTCCTCGCGGCGTTCGCAAATTTTGCCATCGGCTATATCGTAACGGGTGCCGTGACGATGCCGGATTTCACGGCGGGCGCGACTCAGGTTTCGCTGGTCGGGCACATCATCTACGGCCTCGTGCTTGCCGCTGTGATGCGGGACGGGCGCTACGTCTGAGACCGGGAATGTGAGCTACCGCTCTCTGGCGGTAGCGCTTGGGATCGTCGTCCTTGCGGCGGCGGTTCTGCTGTGGATGGGGCGTAACCCGATCTGCGAGTGCGGGTATGTAAAATTCTGGCACGGCGAGACGGTGAGTTCGGAGAATTCCCAGCATATCGCCGACTGGTACACCCCCAGCCATATCCTGCACGGGCTGGTCTTCTATGCGTTCCTTTGGCTGATCCTGCGCCGTGCGTCGCTCGGCTCTCGCTTCGTTATAGCCACCGCTATCGAGGCGGCATGGGAGATCGCGGAGAACACCGACACCATCATCGACCGCTATCGCGAAGCCACCATCGCCCTCGATTATTACGGCGACAGCATCCTCAACTCCGTCGCCGATATCGCGTGGATGTGGGTCGGGTTCGTCTTGGCGCGCGTGCTGCCCGTATGGGCCAGCGTCCTGCTGTTTATCGCCGCCGAATTGATCGTCGGTGCCATCATCCGCGACGGCCTGACCCTCAACGTCATCATGCTCCTCGCCCCGCAGGACTGGATCAGGGAATGGCAGATGGCGGGATGACGCAGCGACGCCCCTTGCAATCCCCGCCCCCCCTCGCATAGACCACGGGCCTATTCATTCAGCGAGGCGGCATGAGCACTCCCGTTCCGGGTATCGAGACAGTTGGCGTGGTCGGCGCGGGGCAGATGGGCAACGGGATTGCCCATGTCTTCGCCGTGGCGGGCTATGATGTCGTGATGAG
>CALHLW010000262.1 GCA_938034615.1 uncultured Neomegalonema sp.
GCACGCGGATAATACCCCACGCCCCCGGCATGCATCCTAAGCGCCAGCTTGCGGAGCGTATTCGTCGAGACGCCTTCCAGCCGGATATCCGCCGCCATGCCCCGCACGTGATAGCTGTTCTTCGCCACGCCCCGCAGCCGACGCCGCAGCATCCGGTTCGTCGCCGCCGAGCGATAGCCTGAGACGACCGTGATCGCCTGATCGAAGCCGATTTCTTCCTGCACCAGCGACAGCAGCTCGATCAGACCCCGGTCGATCTTGACCACTTCGTCCCGGCGCCAGTCGCGTAGCAGGTGGTCGATCTCGCCCAGCGCATCATCATACATGATCGGCCCCGACCTGAAGACATCGTCGAACACCTCGCCGGTGCGCTTCACGCGCAGCTTCAGGCGATGCTCGCGGCTGTCCATGTAATCCAGATCGACGCGCAGGGGTTTGCGCACCGGCAGGGGAAACATGTCCTTGCGCCGCACTATAGACGCAGGCTGCACTTCGGAAAGCGGGTTGTAATCGTACTGAACCGTCCCGCCCCAACCCCGGTCGGCCTTGTAAGTCGCGACGCCCGCGCCGATATCGCCATCGTAGATCGGGCTCATTCCCGCCAGAGCCGGTGACGCCCCTGCGAGCGTCAGCCCGGCGGCGGCGCGGGTTGCGTTGGTCAAAAATGTACGGCGGTTCGTCTCGGCCATGGCGATGCTCATCCCCTTGTCGTACTGCGTATCGTTGCAGCTTGAGCGGAACCTAGCCGCAGGGGGTTTAACATTGGTTAACGCGCCGTACTTCGTATCCGCATTGACGCAAGCGTTACCGACGGTTAGCAGACACAAGTTCAGACAATTTTATCTAATGTGAAACGGGGCCTGACCGATGACCGAGTTGCGCGACACTGCTCTCACCTCCAAGGCGTGGCCCTTCGAGGAAGCGCGCAGGCTCGTCAAACGGTTCGAGCGCAAACCGCCCGAAAAGGGCCATGTCCTCTTCGAGACGGGCTATGGCCCCTCCGGCCTGCCCCATATCGGCACCTTCGGGGAGGTGGCCCGCACCACCATGATCCGCCGCGCCTTCGAGGCGATCAGCGACATCCCCACCCGGCTCATCTGTTTCTCCGATGATATGGACGGGATGCGCAAGATCCCCGACAACGTGCCCGACCCTGCCAAGCTGACCGAACACCTGCACAAGCCGCTGACCTCGGTACCTGACCCCTTCGAAAAGTTCGACAGCTTCGGGGGCCATAACAACGCGATGCTCCGCCGCTTTCTCGACACCTTCGGCTTCGAATACGAGTTCATCAGCGCGACCGAGTTCTACGGCTCCGGCCAGTTCGACGAGACGCTCCTGCGCGCCGCAGAGCGCTATGACGACCTGATGAAGATCATGCTCAAATCCCTGCGCGACGAGCGGGCGCAGACCTATTCGATCTTCCTCCCCATCTCGCCCAAAACGGGCCGCGTCCTCTACGTCCCGATGAAGGACGTGAACGCCAAGGACGGCACGGTCACCTTCGATGACGAGGACGGCACCGAGACGACGCTCCCGGTCACGGGCGGCAACGTGAAGCTGCAATGGAAGCCCGATTTCGGCGCGCGCTGGGCCGCGCTGGGCGTCGACTTCGAGATGTACGGCAAGGACCACTCGACCAACACGCCCATTTATGACGGCATCTGCAAGGTGCTCGGCGCAAAACCGCCCGAGCACTTTACCTACGAACTGTTCCTCGACGATCAGGGCGCGAAGATTTCCAAATCGGCGGGCAACGGCCTGTCGGTGGACGAATGGCTCGCCTATGCCCCGACCGAGAGCCTGTCCTACTTCATGTTCCAGAAGCCCAAGACGGCCAAACGCCTCTATTTCGACTCGATACCGAAAGCCGTGGACGAATACCACCAGCAGCTCCGCGCCTTCCCCGATCAGGACATGGCCAAGCGCCTCGCCAACCCCGTGTGGCATATCCATCGCGGCCAGCCGCCGGTCAGCGCGATGCCGGTCAGCTTTTCGATGCTGCTCAATCTTGCCAGCGCGGCGGGGGCCGAGGACAAGGACACCCTCTGGGGCTTCATCCGCAAATACGCCCCCGATGCCACCGCCGAAAGCCACCCCGCGTTGGATGAGGCAGCGGCAGGTGCCGTGCGCTACTACCACGACCGCATCGCCCCCTATAAGACCCGCCGCGCCCCCGACGACAAGGAGCGCGAGGCCCTGACCGACCTGCGCAACCGCCTCGCCAACGCGCCGTCGGACCTCGACGGCGAAGCCCTGCAATCCATCGTCTACGAAGTCGGCATGGCCCACGAATTCGACCCGTTACGCGGATGGTTCACCGCCATCTACGAAACCCTCCTCGGCCAGTCCCAAGGGCCAAGGTTCGGCGGCTTCATCGAACTCTACGGCGTGCCCGAGACGGTCGCCCTGATCGATGAAACGCTGACGGGGGAAGGCGGAGGGGCGTGATGCTGTCCGAAACGGCCTTCGACACCGACCGGATCGCCAGCGGCATCATTCGCTGGGCCGAAATCGAAAGCCCGACCCATCATATCGACGGTGTAAACCGGATGATGGATCTTGCCGAAGCGGACATGCGTGCCCTCGGGGGTGCTGTAGAGCGTCTACCCGGTCTGAATGCTTTCGGTGACGCCGTGGTCGCCCGGTTCGGCGCTGCCGAAGGCGGCATCCTCGTCCTCAGCCACCTCGACACCGTCCACGAAATCGGCACCATCGCCGAAAATCTCCCGATCCGGGAGGAGGGCGACCGCCTCTACGGCCCCGGCGTCCTCGACATGAAGGGCGGCGCGCGGCTCGGGATCGAGGCCTTCGCCGCCCTGCGCGAGGCGGGCATCGCCCCCCGCCTTCCCGTCACGTTTATGTTCACGCCCGACGAGGAGGTAGGCACCCCCTCTTCCCGCGCCCGCATCGAGGCCGAGGCAATGCGCCATCGCTATGTTCTGGTGGCCGAACCCCTGCGCCCGTGGGGCGGCGTGGTGACGGGCCGTCATGCGGTTCAGCGGTTCCATGTCCGCACCCATGGCAAGGCTTCCCATGCCGGTCTGTCGAAGGCCGACGGGCGCAGCGCCATCGCGAAGATGGCCGATCTCGTTGGGCGGATCGAGGCGCTGAACGATTACGAGCGCGAAACCACCTACGCCGTCGGCACACTTCACGGAGGCACGTTCGTCAACGTCGTCGCCACCCTCTGCGAGGCCGAAATCCTCTGCGTTGCGCCGAGCGATGCCGTGCTGGCCGAGGTGCAGGCCAATATGGCCGCGCTCGCGGGCGAAGAGGACGGCGTGCGGATCGAAGTCGTGCCCGGCTTGCTACGCCCCGTCGCGCCACAGCACGAGGCGACCATGGCCCTCTACGCCCATGCCCGCGCGCTGGCAGACGAGATCGGCATCGAGTTCGGCCATTGCCGCTCCCCCGGTGGCAGCGACGGCAATTTCACCGGCACCCTCGGCATCGCCACGCTCGATGGTCTGGGCGTCGGCGGCGCAGGCGCGCATACCCATGACGAGCACCTCCTGAAATCCTCCCTCGCCCCCCGCTGCCGCCTCCTCGCGGGCCTGCTCGAAACACTCTCCTGAGCATCGCTTCGAGCAATACGCGGTCCGACATCAGTGCCGGATGGTATTATCAGTCCTGGCGTCCTCCGTGCCCTCGCGAAGCAGATAACAGGGTGGGCTTGCCCGCGCGACTCCGCTTGGGTATTCAATCCGGTCTGAAATCAAGCGCGGAGCGGGACGGATGTACAACATCGGTAAATCCATCGAAGCAATGCGCCGCAGCGGACCGAAGCTGCCGACATTGAACGGCACCGCGTTCGTTTTCGGTGCCGCGCCCGATCCGGTCGTCCCCGAAGCCCTGCTCGAAAACGCCTCCATCGTAACGACCAATGCGAGCCAATTATACCTTGAGCAGTTCGGGGTAGCCAAACCGGCTGTGACCTTCATGCGGTCGAACATGAACGATGGAAAAAACACCAGCGCAATGAAGCTGAAAAAACTGGAAGGGCGCGAGACCGGGGTTCTGATCCTGGTCGGCACCAAGGAAGATCCCGCATGTCTCATCCAGCGGGAATTGCTCGCTGACACCGGGTATCGGCACGATTCTCTGGTGATCATCGAGCGCCTCGACAGACTCAAGATCCATACGAAGGTGCTGCATCCGGCGACCCCGTTCTACATCCGGCATTACAGACCCTCGATGGGATTGCAGGCGATCCTCGTATGCCTCGCCATGGGGGCCGAAAAAGTCGCGGTCAGCGGCATATCCTTTCGCACCAGCGGCTGCTCCTTCAGCGAATTGGATTATGCACGGGTTCATGTGGAGGACGATCTCACCGTCCTCCGCCGCATCACACGAATCGACCTGCCGGTCTTCGCCGTAGACGAAGCCCTCGCGACGGATTCCGGCTTGCAGGTCTGGCAAGCTACCCCGTGAAGGGCGGCACATCCGGCTCCACGAGGTGCCGCTCGATGATCGGCGGACGCGGGCGCATTTCGATCAGGCCTTTGACCATGTCGAAATCATCGGCATCATTGATATCGAACCCGGTGATCCCCTCACCGATCATCGGCACCGCGCGCTTGCCCATATAGGCCGAGCCCATCTTTGCGAGGTTCTCGTGCCGAAAGACATCGAGATTGAAGACCTGATAGGCCGTCGGAAACTCCGTGCGTCGGATCACCGACCGATCCTCCGGCCAGCCGGACAGAAGCGGCTCCAGATAGCCCGCATCATTCACCGTGCAGAGCCGCGTTTCCGAAGCATTTGCGTGCCGAACGGAATCGATCTCCGGCTGCGTCGCCAGCATATCGACGGCCTTCAAGGCATCGTCGACCTTGCGGAACGGATTGGTCGGTTTCAGACGCACCCAGATATCCGGCATGGGAATGCCGTAATCCGGCAGGTTCGCTTCCAGATCGGCGATGATATCCTCTTCCATCGCCGTGCCGGAACTGGCGTGCTCACCCCGCAAATATGGACAATCCGCGCCGTAATATCGTCCGATCTCGGCGTATCGCTCTGAGTCCGTCGACAGGATAACCCGGTCGATACCCAACGCCTTTCCGAACGCAATCGAATAGGCGAGCAAGGGATGACCATCGATTGGCAGGATATTCTTGTCGGCCAACCCTTTTGATCCGGACCGGGCCGGAACTAGAGCATACACAATATTCTTCGTCATTTACTTCCCGCCTTTTTCGATGAACCGACAAAAATCTATAGGCAAGCATGAGGGCTTCTACGCTGCGATTCAGATAAGCGTGCGCCCGATGGTTGAAAAGTAGAATCCTCCAGAATGGTGTCTCTCACGACATGGCCTCACCCGCCCCATGCATGACGATCAGGAAAGCGAAGTCCTGTGCCGTGTCGCGCAGGTGCTCGAACCGGCCCGACTTGCCGCCATGCCCTGCACCCATGTTGGTCTTGAACAATAGCGGCGTGTCATTCGTCCGCACCTCCCGCAGTTTGGCGACCCATTTCGCAGGCTCCCAATAGGTCACGCGGGGATCGTTCAGACCGGCGCGGACCAGCATCGCGGGATAGGCCTGTGCGCTGACATTGTCATAGGGCGAATAGCGCTGGATCAGGTCGAACGCCGCCTCATCCGCAATGGGATTGCCCCATTCGGGCCACTCGATAGGGGTGAGCGGCAGGGTGTCGTCCAGCATCGTATTCAGCGCATCGACGAAAGGCACGGCGGCGACCACAGCCCGCCACAACTCCGGTGCCTGATTGGCAACGACGCCCATGAGCTGTCCACCCGCCGACCCGCCCATGATCGAAATATCGCCTTTCGTCGCGATCCCCTCGGTCACCAGATGCTCCGCCACATCAATGAAATCGTTGAACGTATTCTCCCGCTGCGTCCCCTTGCCCGCCTCGTACCAATGCCGCCCCATCTCATCCCCGCCCCGGATATGGGCGATGGCATAGGCCATCCCGCGATCCAGAAGGCTGATCCGCGCCGTCGAGAAATGCGGCGGCATTCCCATGCCATAGGCCCCGTACCCATAGAGGTGCAGCGGCGCTCCGGCGGGCGTATCTTTGCGCCGCACCAGCGACACCGGCACCTCCAGCCCGTCGCGCGCGGGTACCATCAGCCGCTCGGTCACATAGAGCGAGGCATCATAGCCCGATGGAATTTCCTGAACCTTCAGCACCTCCAGCCGCCCATCGCCAAGGTGATAGTCGTATTCGGTCATCGGCGTGACCATCGATTGATAGCCTATCCGCAATCGATCCGGCGCGAACTCCCGGTTCGCGCCAAGCCATGCGACATAGCTGGCTTCGGGGAAATCGATGCGTCGCGCATTCCCAGCATCATGGTCGCAGAGCCGGATATGGTCGAGGCCGTCCACCCGCTCCTGGATCACCAGAAAATCCCGGAACGCATGGACCCCGCGCAGATAATGCGTATCGCTGCCCGCGACCAACTCCTGCCAATGCTCCCGTTGCGGCGCATCGATCGAGGTGGTGACGACGCGGAAATTCTTGTGCGCGTCGTTCGTGAGGATGAAGAACGTGTCGCCCGCATGGTCGATTTCCATCTCCACGCCCGACTCGCGTTCGGAGACGAGGACAGGCGGCTCGAACGGCGCATCGGCGCGCAGCAGCCGCGCTTCAGTGGTCACATGATCCCCGCCCGCAATGATGATCCACTCGCGGCTCTGGGTCTTCGACAAATGGACGAAGAAGGCCGTGTCCGGCTCCTCATAGAGGATCGGATCATCCGCCGGATCGGTGCCGAGCGTATGGGCGCGCACGCGGAATGGCCGCCATTCCTCCGACAATTCCATGTAGAGGAACACACCCGGCAGGGCCGTCCAGACCGGCGGACCGCTCATATTGGCGATGGTCTCCGTCGCTTCCTCGCCCGTGACGAGGTTCTTCGTCCGCAGGGTGAACCGCTCCGACCCGTCCGTATCGGTCGACCAGCCCAGCCACTCCCCATCGGGCGCGACCGAGAAGCCGCCGAGGCGGAAATACTCGTGCCCTTCGGCCAGCGATGGCTCGTCGAGTATCACGGCCCAATCACCACCATCCACAGCCCGCCGCCGCCACTGCCGATACTGCGCCCCCGCCTCGAAGCGCCAGCCATACTCCCACGCGCCGTCACGGAAGGGGACGCTCGAATCGTCCTCCTTCAACCGCCCCTTCATCTCCTGAAACAGCGTCTCGATCAGCGGCGCGTGCGGTTCGAAAGCCGTCTCCGCATAGGCATTCTCCGCTTCCAGATGCGCGAGGATGTCGGCATTCTCGACCTTCGGATACCCCGCATCGCGCAGCCACCCGTAATCATCGGAAATGTCACGTCCATGAAACGACCGCGACGTCGGTTCCTTACGCGCTACCGGCGCGGCGACGGATGGAATGAAGGCGCTCATGGTCGATCTCCGGTAATCGCGAAAGATAGACGATGTAATGCCGCCACCCTCAGGTTGCCAGCCTCGCTACCCGTTCTCCCGCATTTCCGTCACGCCGACCCCTTCAGCCTGCGG
>CALHLW010000263.1 GCA_938034615.1 uncultured Neomegalonema sp.
TTCAAATTTAATTTACGTGATATCTTGAAGTTCGTATAGTAATAGATCGTGACAAGATTGTTTAAAATTATTTCTTATCGTGTAAATTTACACTGTCCGAACGTTCAACTTGTACTTTCTTATCTGAATCACTCATTGGCGCGGTTGCGCGGTCGAACCTCAGATGTGCAATCCCGTGACCATCGCGATTGCTCAACAGGATGCCTGCGTTCTTGCCATCCGGTGCGTGCAGGAGGGTCATCGGCGGTGCTGACCCTGTCACCGTTACGGCGCAGAGACCTTTTCGAAGCTCTGTCTTGAACTTCATTCGTGCGACGATCTCTTGCCCGACATAGCAGCCCTTGCGGAAATCGACGCCCTTCAGCCGTTCGAAATCCGCTTCGAGGATGTAGCTGTCATTGACGATGAGGTCGGTCGCACTCTCAGGGATACCGAGTTTGAGGCGGTGCAGGTCGTAGTCGCCCGGCTCAGCAACGATATCGATGGTACCATAAATACGCCAGCCGAGATCGGGATGACGCGGGTCACGAAGACCGATGCTGGGATCGCCCCCCCAGAAAGCCGTTACGGTCGCGGGGTCTTGTGAAATCTCTATCGGGCGACGCAGACGATACATCGACAGGCGCTTGACTAGATCACCCGCCAGAGCCGTTGCCACATCGAGCCGGAAGTCGCCATCCTCCGTCCGCCAGATCAGGAAATCACTGAGATACTTACCTTGCGGGGTCAGCAGCGCGGCATAAACCAGCGCACCGGGAGCGGCCCCTGTCACGTCGTTCGTCACGAGGGATTGCAGGAATTCCTCCTGCTCGCCCGTATCGCCCGACAGCGATACGATGCTCCGGTCGGAAAGACTCTCGGAATGGAGGGTGTCGTCCCTCGCCATAATCACTCATACCGTGTAAAGGGTTTCCAGCAAAAGACAGGAGAAGCGCCCCATGCCCACAGTGTTCGACTTGATCGTCCGAAACGGCACCGTCGTCAATCAGAATGGTATCGGCATCACGGATATCGGCGTCAGGAACGGGACGATTATGGCGATAGGCGATCTCGGCATGAGCGATGCCGAGAAGACCATCGACGCCACGGGCCTGACGGTGTTGCCGGGGGTGATCGACAGCCAGGTCCATTTCCGCGAACCGGGCATGGAGCATAAGGAAGACCTTGCCAGCGGGGCGCGCGCCGCCGTGTTGGGCGGTGTCACGTCGGTTTTCGAGATGCCGAACACGCGACCCACGACGACCGATGCCGATGCGCTGGCAGACAAGATCACTCGTGCGACGGGGCGAATGCCATGCGATTTCGCTTTCTGGTTTGGGGCGACGGCGGAGAATACCGGCGATCTGGCCGATGCCGAGCGTTTGCCCGGCTCTGCGGGGATCAAGATGTTCATGGGGTCATCCACGGGCGACTTGCTCGTGGATGAGAGCGAACACGTCCTGCGCGTGCTTCAGAATGGGCGCAGGCGCGTCGCCGTTCATTCCGAAGACGAAACGCGCTTGAACGAACGCAAAGATCTGCGCGTTGAAGGGGATGCCGCGTCCCATCCCGTCTGGCGCGACCCGCGCGCGGCCTATCTGTGTACGGAGCGCCTGATACGGTTGGCACGGGAGGCGGAGCGGCGCATTCACGTTTTGCATATCTCCACCGCTGATGAGCTGCCCTTGCTCGCCGCGCATAAGGATCTCGCGACCGCCGAAGCGACCCCTCACCACCTGACGCTCGATTCGAGAGACTATACAACCCTCGGCACGCTGCTACAGATGAACCCGCCGGTTCGCGATATCTCGCACCAGAAAGCGCTATGGGAGGCAATCCAGAGCGGGGTCATCGACGTTCTCGGTTCTGACCATGCGCCGCATACACTGGAGGAAAAAGCTGCGATCTATCCGGGTTCGCCCTCTGGCATGACGGGTGTGCAGACATTGGTGCCGATCATGCTCGACCATGTGAATACGGGGCGTCTGACGCTGGAGCGGCTGGTCGATCTGACGTCTCATGGCCCCAACCGCATCTTTGGCATTGCCCGCAAAGGGCGGATCGCGCTCGGATACGATGCCGATCTGACCATCGTGGATATGAAAGAGAATCGGGTTATCGAAAACGGCGCGATAGCTTCGAAAGCGGGCTGGACCCCCTATGACGGCAAGCATGTCACCGGCTGGCCGAAAGGCACGATTATCAGGGGTATGCGTGTGATGTGGGAGGATGAGATCATCGGTGAGCCGCGCGGTGCCCCGGTACGCTTCACAGAAGGATGGACTGATCCCATTTCCGCGCGAAATGGCTTGTGAACCGCCCATCAATCCCTATTGAGGCAGTCACATCCGTCTTATCAGTCCAGAGAGAGAATCGACCATGACCCGCACCAACATCTCCACCGGCGGCAAGCTGGAAGAAAAATACGGCTATTCCCGCGCCGTGCGCATCGGCAACATCATCAAGGTCAGCGGCACCTGCGCGACCGATTCCGATGGGGCCACAGTCGGTGTCGGTGATGTGGGCGCACAGGTCGCGCGCTGCTTCGAGATCATCTCCTCGGCGCTCGAAGGCGCAGGTGCGGCCCTTGGCGATATCGTCATCAACCGCGTCTATCTAACCAATATCGACGATGCTCCGGCGGCGGGCGAGGTCCATGGTGCCATCTTCGCGGAGACGAAGCCTGCTTGCACGATGATGGCAATTGGTGCGCTGGTAAACCCAGAGTTCCTCGTGGAGATCGAATGCGAAGCGGTCATCCCCGATGATGCCGATGTAACGACCCATTGATCACGAAGGGCCATGCCATGAAGAAGATCGGCCTTCTGGGCGGTATGGCGTGGCCCTCCACTATCGATTATTACCGCACGATCTGTGAAGGCGCGAATGCGCGATTCCGGGCCAAAGGGTATCCGGCACCGCTTCCGGTACCGCCCGTTAACATCGAATCGGTCAACATCGCCGAAACTCGCGCCCTACGCGGCATCGAGGGCGATGAGGCGAGTTGGGCGGCCTACGACGCGGTCCTGCTCGGGGTGTTCGCGCGGCTCGAAGGGGCTGGTTGCGAAGTCGCCGCGATGGCAAGCAACACGCCCCATGCCCGGCTCCACGCGATCCGGGATCGCATCGGGATTCCCGTTATCAGCATCCTCGACGAGAGCGCAAAGGCAGCGGCACAGACCAGTAGGCACCGCGCCCTCGTGCTGGGAACGAGCGTGACGATGCAGGGCGGACATTATCCGTCGGCTCTGCGCGCGCAGGGCATCGAGCCGGTACCGCGCCTGCCGGAGCCAGAAGTCGAGGCGATGCAACGGCTGATCGACACCGAATTCTACGCGGGCGCGACGGCGGCGGGCCGCACGGCCCTCCTGGAGACCTGTGAACGGCATGGGGGCCGCGACCCCGGCACGGTCGTCTTGCTCGCCTGCACCGAATTGCCGCTCGCCTTTCCCGACCGAGGTGGCAATCCCGTCTTCGAGACGGAGGGCTTCACCTTCGTCGATACGGGGGCAGCCCATGTGCGGGCGATCCTCGATGCCTCGCTCGGACATGCCAATGCCGAAGGATAACGCGCGCGGCCCCATCGGCTTTGCCGAGTTTATCGCGCTTATGGCGGCCCTGACGGCCATGGTCGCCATGTCCATCGACGTGATCCTGCCCGCCCTATCGGATATCGGGCGCGATTTGGCGGTGGACAGCCCGAACGACCGCCAGCTCACCATTACGATGTTCTTTCTCGGCCTTGCCGTCTCACAGATCGTTTATGGTCCGTTGTCAGACAGCTTCGGACGACGCTTCGGCATCTTCCTTGGCCTCGGCATCTATCTCGCCGGGACGGCACTGTGCCTCTTTTCCGAAACCCTGCCGGTGCTGGTCGCCGGACGGATCATTCAGGGGATCGGAGCGGCAGGGCCGCGTATCGTCGCCAATGCCATCGTTCGCGATTGCTATTCGGGCAGGCCGATGGCGCGGGTCAGTTCGCTCATCATGACCGTGTTCGTGCTGGTACCGGTCTTCGCGCCTTTGCTGGGGCAGGGCATCCTGATGCTCGTTCCGTGGCGCGGCATCTTCTGGTTTCTCGCCCTCTTTGCATTGCTTGCCTTTGTCTGGAGCGCCCTGCGCCTCGAAGAAACATTGCCGAAAGAAGGCCGCAGGCCTTTCCGTCTTGGCCCTATTCTGGAGGCCCTTAAGCTGATCCTGAGCAATCGCATTGCGGTGGGCTGCACCCTCGCCATAGGCTTTGTTTTTACGGCGTTTCTGGCCTTTCTCAGTTCCTCGCAGCAAATTCTTGGCGAAGCCTATGGTCTCGGCCCGTTATTCCCGATCACCTTCAGCGCCCTAGCGCTTGTGGTCGGCGTGTCCTCTGCCATGAATGCCGCGCTCGTCGTGCGCTTCGGGATGCAGCGATTGTCGAGTATCGGCATCGCAGGGATCGGGCTGGCGTCGCTCGCTTTTGTTCTGTGGTCGGTCGGCTTCGGGATGCCGCCGCTCTGGGTCGCGCTCATCTGGCTGGCGATATCGGTCGGGTCCATCGGAATCGTCTTCGGTAATCTCAATGCGATGGCCATGGAGCCGCTCGGCGCGGTTGCAGGAGTGGCGGCAGGGGCGATCGGATCGGTCAGCTCACTCATGTCATCCGTGCTCGGTGCCGCCATTGCGCGCACGTATGACGGAACGGCCCTGCCCATCGCGCTCGGGTTCGTCGGTTGCTCCATCGCCTCGCTCGTGCTGATGCACTGGGCGACGAGGGAGCGTGTGAGGCGCGTCCGATGAGCGCGCCGGTCTCCATCGTGATCCCGACGCTCAACGCGGTGGCGGGCATCGGGCCGATGCTCGGGGCTTTGGTGCCGGGGGTGGCCGATGGTCTCGTGCGCGAGGTCGTGCTTGCTGATGGTGGCTCCACCGATGCCATTGCAGAGGTTGCCGAGAAAACCGGCGCGCGGCTGATCGAGGCCCCTAAGGGCAGGGGGAGCCAGCTACGGACGGGGGCGGAGGCGGCGCGGGGCGACTGGCTGCTTTTCCTCCATGCCGACACGGTCTTGCCCGCCGACTGGACCGATGCCGTGGTCCGCCATATGCAGCGACATCCCGACCGCGCGGGATATTTCAGGCTCGGCTTCGACAGCGAACGCCGCTATGCGCGCTGGACCGAGGGCTGGGCGAATATCCGGTCGCGTTGGGTCGGGTTGCCCTATGGTGATCAGGGTCTTCTCGTTTCTCGCCGTCTTTACGACAAGGTAGGCGGGTTTCAGCCGATGCCCCTAATGGAAGATGTCGCCATGGCTCGCGCCCTGTACGGAAAGCTGCGCGGCCTCGGGCCCACCGTCACCACCTCCGCCGACCGCTATGAGCGGGAAGGGTATTGGAAGCGTGGTTGGCGCAACTGGGGATGCCTCGCCCTTTACTTCGCGGGCGTTTCGCCGGACAAGATTGCAGGAATGTATCGCAAGTAGGAGGTTTTCCGATGGCCCTCGACACAGAACAGAGTCTTCACGCGACCGACACGCACTGGACCGAACGCTGCGACCTCGCCGCCGCCTTTCGCTGGACCGCACGGCTGAACATGCATGAGGCCGTCGCGAACCATTTCAGCCTCGCGGTCAATGACGATGGCAGCCAGTTCCTCTGTAATCCGTGCAACCGGCATTTCAGTCTGGTGAAGGCGTCCGAGCTGTTGCTGATCGACGCGAACGATCCCGAGACGATGAACCGCCCGGATGCGCCCGATCCGACGACCTGGGGCCTGCACGGCGCGCTGCACCGCCGGGTTCCCCATGCCCGCTGCGCCATGCATGTTCATTCCAAATACGCGACGGTGCTGGCCTGTCTGGAGGATTCGGTCCTTCCTGCCATCGACCAAAATTCGGCGGTATTCTTCAACCGCACGATCGTCGATACGAATTACGGTGGCCTTGCCTTCGAGGAGGAGGGCGAACGCTGTGCCGCTCTCTTCGCCGATCCGCGCTGCAAGGTGATGGTGATGGGCAACCACGGCATCATGGTCATCGGCGAGACGGTGGCCGACACTTTTGACCGCCTCTACCATTTTGAGCGTGCTGCCCAAACTTATGTGACCGCCCTGATGACCGGACGTCCGATCCGCGTTCTCTCCGACAAGGTCGCCGAAAGCGTCGCGCGGGGTGTGGACGAGTATCCGGTCGAGCAAGCGGATAATCACCTGAGCGAACTCCGTGCTATTCTCGATCAGGAAGGCTCGGACTACGCGACCTGATGCCTACCCGCCGCCTCGTCATCTTTGTGAAGGAACCCGTTCCGGGGCGCGTGAAGACGCGGCTGGGGCGGGATATGGGCATGACGGCGTCGGCGCGTTGGTTCCGGCATCAGGCGTTGCGATTAATCAAGTCGATGGCCGGGGATGGGCGATGGCAAACGGTGCTCGCTGTCTCGCCCGACAGGGCAGGGCTGCAAAGCCGGGTCTGGCCTGCTGATCTGCACCGCTGGCCACAAGGGCTGGGTGATCTCGGCGCACGCATGGGCAAGGTTTTTCGCGAATTTTCCCCCGGCCCTGTTGTTATCGTCGGAGCGGATATTCCGGGTATTACCCCCGCCCTGATCGACAGCGCCTTCCGCGCGCTGGGCGATCACGACGCGGTTTTCGGTCCGGCAGAGGATGGTGGCTACTGGCTTGTCGGGCTGAAACGTATCCGCCACACGCCTCCCGGATTCATGCGCGACGTCCGCTGGTCGAGCGACGATACCCTGTCCGATACCATCGCGAGCCTGCCCGCCGACTGGCGGATTGCGCAGATCGAGCCTCTACCCGATATCGATACCCTCGCCGATCTGCGCGCTTACGAGGCCACACGCTGAACTTCCGCCCTTGCGCCCTCCGCCCCCCTCGTCTAACCACGCGAGCAAAGCTGTGAACGCCGCAAAACGGGGGAAACCATGCGCGTCTATTATGATACCGATTGCGATATCAATCTCATCAAGGACAAGAAGGTCGCGATTGTCGGCTATGGTTCGCAGGGCCACGCCCATGCGCTGAACCTGAACGATAGCGGTGCGAAGAACCTCGTGGTCGCCCTGCGTCCCGGTTCGCCCTCCGCGAAGAAGGCCGAAGGCTCAGGCCTCAAGGTGATGGAAATCGCTGAAGCCGCGAAATGGGCCGACGTCATCATGATGTGTATGCCCGACGAGCTTCAGGCCGACACGTACTATGCCCACATCCACGACAACCTGCGCGATGGTGCGGCGATTGCGTTTGCTCACGGCCTGAATATCCATTTTGGCCTGATCGAGACGAAGCCCACGGTCGATGTCATCATGATGGCCCCCAAAGGCCCCGGCCACACGGTTCGTGGCGAATTCCAGAAGGGTGGCGGCGTGCCATGCCTCGTGGCCGTGCATCAGGATGCATCCGGCAAGGCGCTGGAAATCGGCAAGAGCTATTGCTCGGCAATCGGTGGCGGTCGTTCCGGCATCATCGAGACGGATTTCAAGGAAGAGTGCGAAACCGACCTCTTCGGCGAACAGGCCGTTCTCTGTGGTGGTCTCGTTGAGCTGATCCGCATGGGCTTCGAAACGCTGGTTGAGGCCGGTTACGAGCCGGAAATGGCGTATTTCGAGTGCCTGCATGAAGTGAAGCTGATCGTGGATCTGATCTACGAAGGCGGCATCGCGAACATGAACTACTCGATTTCGAACACCGCCGAGTACGGCGAGTATGTCTCCGGCCCCCGCATCCTGCCTTACGACGAGACCAAGGCGCGGATGAAAGCGGTTCTGAAGGACATTCAGGACGGTCGCTTCGTGCGCGACTGGATGCAGGAATGCAAATCCGGTCAGGCCAGCTTCAAGGCCATCCGCCGCAACAACGACGCGCACCAGATCGAACAGGTCGGCGAAAAATTGCGCGGCATGATGCCCTGGATCAAGGGCAATGCGCTGGTGGATAAAGACAAGAACTGATCTTCCCGATCATCGATCCGAAATGCAAAAAGCCCCGCTCGCGCGGGGCTTTTCAGTGTTGCACAGTGTGTGGTGTCGAGCAGAGATCGTCAGATCGTGGAAGGTGGAGCCTGAATCTGCTGCGCCTGTGGTGCGTTGAAATCGGCGTGCACGGGGTCGGGGAAGTGGTCGAGTGTGGCCCCTGTCGCCGCATCAATGCCGAGGCCGATGACGCCACCTGCGAGGATATTGCCTGCGGCGGCCCCTGCGCCATTCGCAGCCAGATCCGTCGTGACGTCGATGGTTCTCACCTCTTCGCCCATCGTGAAGGTGGCCACGAATTCCTCACGCCGCTCGAAGATCATCGTGCAGGGCGTGGTGCAGTTTTGCCCGGTCGATGTAGTTATTTCGGCCCCGACGGGAACGGACGTGAAGCTGACCTCGTTCGTCGAGCCGCGAGTGATCGATGCACAGCCAGCAAGTGCGACGAGCGCGACGGTGCAGGAGAGTCTCGAATGTGTTTTCATTGCAGGTCCAGATGTGGGGGTATGTTTCTGTTCTGAACGAAACAAGGTTAACAGAAGATTAAAAGCACGCATCGCGCGTAAACGTTCGTGACTCGCGGTCACTTTTCGCTATCGGCGATCCTGCTCATCTCGATGGCGTGGTCGGCCATCGGTCCCAGCACATCGACCACCGATGCCTCGGCGGGCTTGATCGTGCGGAAGGCTTCATGGATGCCGTCATCCGTGAGGGTCCGCTCGACGACAAGAAGGGTGTTCGGCTCATGGTCGTCGCAAAGGTCGAGCATGTGCCGGAGTTCTTCCTCTGCCACGGGCAAGGCGGCTTCCAGATCGGGTGCGCCATAGGCGGAGACGAAATGCGCCGCCAGCGCCATCGTCAACCCGTCTATCTCAGACGGTTCGATCTCGGCGGTGGCTACAAAGGTTGTGCGTCCGAACCCTTCCACGGAGAGCCAGCCATTGCGGAACGCCTGTCGCGGTTTGCCGGTAAGATCTTCTTCGGTGAAGTTCGAGAAGGCAAAAGCGCCCGAAACGCACCATTCTCCCGCATCCGCCGCCAACTCGAAGACATTGGAGTCCGACTCGTCGAAGCGGATGGATCGCGCCAGTTTCATGAGGTTCGGCCCTGTTCGCGTTGCAAGGTATCCAACAGGGGTATCGTGCGCGGTCCTTCACCGGTCTTGAGAAGCAAACCGCCATGTTCGTCCAGCCCGAGAAACGTGCCGCTCACGGGTCCGTCGCCGGTCTGAACGGTTACGTCGCCGCCCCGCCCATCGGCGCGCGCCAGCCATGCCTCGAAGATCGGTCTGAACCCGTCATCAGACCAGCGGTTGACCCAGACGAGCGTATGGCGCGACCAGCTTTCCAGCAGGCGGATGCGGCTCAGATGCCCGCACCCTTCCTCTGCCAGCGCCGTGATATCGGGTCGCCGCCCCGGATCGTCCGCGTTCGACGTGATCGCCAGTTCCAGTCCGACAACCAGCCATTCCGGTACCGATCCATCATCCCATGAAGACGCCTGCACTCGATATCCACCGCCCAGTGCCCCATTGATATTCACGCCGACGGGCCAGACATGCTGCAACCCCACCTCGGGTGGGGCCAGCGCACCGATGCAATCGTTCAGACCATTCGCGACGGCGAAGAGGATCGGAGCGGCATCCGCAAGCGGTTCCTCCGGCTCGAACACGATGGCCGCGCGCAGGGTGTCGTCATCCGGTGACCAGTAGAGATTGCCGACTTCCGAGCGCCCGCTCTGGGCATCGGCGACGGCCTTCTCGAAAGGATCGACCCCTGCCGCCGTTTCCACGCCGTCGAGCAGGGGCGGAAACTGCGGTTTCGTGCCCACAGGGGGCATCTCGGGATCGTATCCGATGGTCATGCGGGAACGGTGCTCGTGGCGTCGATCAGGCTTGCCGCAATCTCACGGAAGCGAGCGGCTTGCGGGCTTTTCGGTTTGGAAACGACGATAGGCGTGCCGCCATCCGACGAGAGGCGAATATCGATATCCAGCGGGATTTCGCCGAGGAACGGGATGCCGAGCTTTTCAGCCTCGTCCTTCGCCCCGCCATGCCCGAAAATATGCGCTTCGTGATCGCAGTTCGGGCAAACATAGGTGCTCATGTTCTCGATCATGCCGAGCAGCGGCACCTTGAGCTTGGAAAACATGTCGATGGCCTTCTTGGCATCGATCAGGGCAACGTCCTGTGGTGTCGAGACGATGATCGCGCCGTCCACCTGCGTCTTCTGGCTCAAGGTAAGTTGGACGTCGCCGGTGCCGGGGGGCAGATCGACGATCAGGTAGTCGAGCTTGCCCCACTGTACCTGTCGCAACATCTGCTGGAGCGCGCTCATCAGCATCGGTCCACGCCAGACGACCGATTGGTCATCCTCCAGCATGAAGCCCATGGACATGACGGTGACGCCGTAATTGCGCAGCGGCAGGATCGTCTTGCCGTCGGGGGTGGAAGGGCGGCCTGAAACGCCGAGCATTCGGGGCTGCGACGGTCCGTAAACATCGGCGTCAAGCAGGCCAACTTTCTTGCCTTGTGCCGCCAATGCGAGCGCAATGTTGGCGGAGACCGTGGATTTGCCGACGCCACCTTTGCCAGAGCCGACCGCGATGATCCGGGCGATCCCGTCGATGGGGCCGGTATCCTTAGAGGTCGGGATCGGCTTGTCGCCTTCTTTCGCCAAGCCGAGATTTGGCGGTGGACCTTTCGGTGCAACAGCTTGCGGCGCAGCGCCCGGCTCGGACGAATGGGCGGTGAGGACAGCGGTGACGGAGGTGACACCGTCCAGCCCCTTCACCGCATCTTCGGCAGCCTTGCGAAGCGGCTCAAGCGCGGCTCCTCGCGCGGGATCGACTTCGAGTGCGAAACCGACTGCGCCATTCTTCACGACCAGCCCGGAAACCATGCCAGCCGAGACGATATCCTTGCCCTTGGCCGGATCGGTGATGCCGGAAAGGGCCGCGAGGACGTCTTCCTTGACCGGGCCGCTCATTCGCTCTCCCCAAGTGTGATCTGGCCTTCCACGACGTTCACTTCCTTACCGTCGATGGTTAGAACCATGCGGGCCTCGACAGGCGCGGATTTGCCGGTGTCGCGTGCGGTGCGTGTGGCTTCCTCGATGGCTTGCTGCGACGTGACGCCAACCCGCTTCAGGTATTTTCGCAGTGACATATTGAACCCGTCATCGGACATGCTTCGACTCCCCCGGCCCCGATTGAATTGATCGAGTGACGAGTTAACACAGCGCTATCGCAAACGCGATAGGTGGTTGAGCGTGGAAGCGACGACAGTGGATCAGAATGCGGGCTTCACAATGCTCGCCTCACGATGCCTGCTTCACTGAGAACCAGCCTCTTCGCCGATGGCGAGGGTCATTATCCGCAACTCGTCACCGGATGTGTCGGGCATCGGCGTTTCTGCGCCGGTTCCGGTAAGGGCCGCATCCTCTGGTCCGGCGCTTCCCATGCCTGAGGAGGCACCGGTTACCGCTTCGGGCAAGGGCTGGTCCATGACGGTGTAGGAACCGCCAAGCGACATTTTTTCTGGAGTTGTCGGCTCCGATGCTTGTGGTTCTGGAGATGCGGCGACGTCCGATGCAGGGTCGTTTGGTGGCGCGACCTCTGCCTCTTTGACAGTATCACCCTTTGCTGCTTCGGGCGCTGAAACCTCGCCTCCACTCGGTTCCACCAGATAGGCGTCAAGGGGAACCTCGACATAGGACGCCTCGGGCTTGGCTGCCGGGGCACTCTCCATTTTGGTTTCGGCGGGGGCGACATAGTCGGGATTGCCATCGGCGGGGTCGGCTGGCTCGACATCGGTCTTGAAATCGAAAGGTGTATCTTTCTCGAAGATTGCCGGTTTTTCCTGCGGTTCTGCGCTCGTCATGGGAGCGGTCTCGTAGACAGGCGCGGCGGTCTCCGCTGGCATGGCTTCGACCGGTGCGACCTGCACCGGCTCGTAGGTCGGCGAGACCTCATGGGCCGGGGCCGGTTCCATGGCCCGCATTTCTTCGTAGACGCTCGTTGCCGCAGCGGGCTGGTGCGCTTCGTAGATCGGTTCGGCGGCAGGCAGATCGGTGGCCTCGTAGACGGGCGCGGCAGGCTGTGTCTGCACGGTTTCGTACACCGGCTCATAGGTTGGCGATGTCGCGACGGGTTCGTAGATGGGTTCCGCCGGGGCATAGATCGTCTCGGCGGGCTGCATCTCGACGGGTGTGGGTTGTGCAGCCGGAGTCGCCGACCCGCCCGAAAGACCCCGGACATAGTCCTCATAGCTGCCGATGGATTCGTAGTTGCCGGACACGGGCGCTGCTTGTGGCAGTGCCCCCACGGAAGCCGCCTCCATCGCCACCGGCTGTGCCGTCACGGGGGCATAGACCGGGGCGGGCGGGGCCGCTGCCGGGGCCGAATGGGTCATTTGCGTTTTCGGTATCCGAGCAACCGGGTGGAAGTTGAGGAGGTCCGAAGTCTCGCTCGTCTTGGCGAAAGCGGGATATTCGGCTTCACCCGGCGAGTAGACCGGCTGCATCGTGCCGTAACCTTCGGGCAGGCCATCCATCTGGGCTGATCCAAGCCTGTCGGTCTGAACCCCACCGCCGATCATGCTGTGATCGTCGGCGATAGGACTCATGGTGCCATAGCCGAACTGAGCGCCGCCATCTTCTTCGCCGATGGCTAAAGTCGTGACCTGAAGGTCATCGCCCTGCATCGGCGTGGACATGCTTCCCGGTTCCGGGGACATGCTCATCCCGCCACCATCCTCTTCACCGAGGGCGAGGGTGGTCAGGCCGGGACCGGACTCATATCCGGCGGAGTTGGGATGCGTCGGAGCGGGTTGTGCCACCATAGCCGAGCGGAAGCTCTGCTCCTTGACCGCAGCGTGGTCGGAAGCAGGGGCCGTCGCAGTCGTGGTCTGCGACTGTGCGGAATAAGTAGCGAACGTGATACCGGACACGGGGCGTGCTCCATTGCGGAAACTTGTATCGAAATGGTGCGATGGGAGCGGTGCAAAGTCAAGAAAAGTGAAGGATTTCAAGACATACGCTGTATATGTGTCCTGAAAAGCTACATAATTTCTTCTTGATTCGAATTTTCTTCTTTTTCTACAGCACGTTGTTCGCACTGGTTGGCACTCGCTCTGCACTGAAGACCGGAAGTACCCATATTTGGTCGGCATCCTGTTTGCCGGAGAAGCGGTTCCCATGGAATGATGGATACGGCGAACGAGCCGCGCTAAGTCTCTGTAATGCCTCTTACGCCCCTTCTTGCTGAAATCCGCGCGTGTCGCCATTGTACCGAGCGGTTTGCGGCGACCCATAGCGCCCATGCTCCCAATCCAGTCCTGCGTGTCTCGCCCACCGCCACAATCTGCATTGCGGGACAGGCCCCAGGCATTCGGGTCCATCACTCGGGAATGCCGTTTACGGACCCGTCCGGGGTGCGTTTGCGCGCGTGGATGGGGGTGGATGAGGACACGTTCTATGATGCAACGCGCATCGCTATCGTTCCCATGGCATTTTGTTTTCCTGGCCATACGGCCAAGCGCGCAGACTTGCCGCCACCGCCGGACTGCGCCCGACTCTGGCGGAAGCCGCTGTTCGAGGCGTTGCCGCAGTTTCGGGTCATCCTGCTCGTTGGCAAGGCTGCGCAGGACTGGCATCTGGGCGACAAGGCAGGCATGGCCGAGCGGGTGCGGCGCTGGACCGATACGCCGTTAACCGAATCGGATATAGAACGGGTGCCGCTTCCACACCCCTCATGGCGCAACAATGCATGGCTGAAGGCGAATCCATGGTTCGAGACCGAAACCCTTCCCAAGCTGCGTGCGGCCTTGTCGTCGCACTTGCCTTCCTCCTGAGCGCCTGTGCCTCCGACCGTGAATTTCGTGCAGCCCCCTTCGATGCGCCGCAAAGCCTCACCGAGCAGGCCACCGAAGACCGCATCGAGCGCAAGCTACGCGCAACGAACGGAGACACGATTGCGCTGACCAATTGGCCCGCGCGGGGGCCGATGCGCGGCATTATCCTCGCTGTCCACGGCTTCGGCGATTACGGCCCAAGTACCTTTGAGGGTGCGGCAGAGAATTGGCGCGGTCAGGGCCTTGGCGTCTACGCCTATGACCAGCGCGGTTTCGGGCGCAACCCGAGCCGGGGCGTCTGGCCGGGTGCCGAGCGCCTGATCGAAGACCTCGCGCAGGTTTTTACCATCATCCGCATGGAGAACCCGGACATCCCGATCACGGTCGTCGGGCACAGCATGGGCGGGGCTGTTGTTGCGGCAGCACTGGGGGAAGACCGTATCGCGCCGGACCGCGCTGTCCTGTTGGCCCCAGCGCTTTGGGGCGGCCCGCATCTGGGCATTGGTTACCGTGCGCTGGCGGGGATAGCCACGACCCTCTTCCCAGACAGGCGTTGGAGCGGCAAGGGTGTGGTCCGTATTCAGGCGACCGACAATATGGATGCCCTCCGCGCACTTGCCCGCGATCCGCTCTATCTGCGTAAACCGAGTTCGCGCGAGTTTGCTGGCCTCATCGCTCTGATGGATCGCGCCGTCGAGACCGCGCCGGCCATCACGACCCCCACGCTCGTCATTTACGGCGCAAAAGACGAGGTGGTCCCCGAAGATCCCTTGCGTGAGACGACCGCTCTCTTCGCTGGACCGAGAGAATTTCGCCTCATCGACACCGGTTGGCATCTGCTTTTGCGTGATCTGGAGGGGCGCAAGGTGCAAGATGCGGTGGCGGCCTATGCATTTGGAAAGTCGCCTTAACCCCCTTAACCCCCGTGCTGCGCCAGACATGCCGCGTGACATTGCCCCGATTGCGGCGGCTCGTTGCGAAAGCATCCGAAGGCCTGACAGAGACACGCAGGCACCTGCACAGGCAGTTCCGCATAAGTCCCCCATCGCCACGGACCACGCTCTCTAACCGCTTGACGCGGGTGTCTTGCTGCGCGACCGCTAGGGGAAGGGGGCAGGGCGATGTATCCATTCCATTTCTTCGAGCGTGCGGCGAGGCGCTGGCCGGATGCTATTGCTGCTGAGGCGGGCGACCAGAAGATTGGCTATGCCGATTTGCTCATGCGTGCCAATGCACTCGCCTGCGGCCTTCAGAAGATCGACCCGGAGCCGGGATCGCGGGTCGGTATCTGTTGCTACAACTCCCTCGAACATCTGACCGCGTGGCTCGCGACCCTTGCCGCCGGGAAGGTTTGGGTCCCGTTGCAGGCGACGAATACCGCCGATGAGCTTTGCCGCGCCGCCGGGTTCGTCGGGGCGTCCATCATCGTGACGGATGGTGAGACGGTTCCCCGGATGCAGGGAGCGCGGGGTTCAGGCGTGACGTTCCTGTCGACCGAGCCGACCGATCACGACCGCATCATCACCGAGTTGATCGCAGAATATGAAGGCGCGATACCGGCCCCTGTCGCCCTTCCGCTCGATGCGCCACAGGCGATCAAGTTCACGGGGGGCACGACAGGGACACCGAAGGGTGTCATGCAGCCCTATCGCGCGTGGAACACGAACATCGTCACCCAGATAGACGCCTGGTCACTGGCCCCCGGCGAACGATGCCTTGCTGCGGCGCCGATCACCCATGGCACCTCCACCTATATCCTGCCGACTCTCGGCTCGGGCGGTACACTGGTCCTGCTCGACCGTCCCCGCCCTGAGCAGACCCTCGCCGCGCTTCAGACCGGTGATATCACGACGACATTCGTTCCGCCCACGGTTCTCTACGTCCTCATGGAACTGGAGGGTGTGCGTGACAGCGATTATGCGTCGTTGAGAAACTTCATCTATGGGGGTGGCCCGATGCGGCCCGAGGCCATCACACGGGCGCAGGATATCTTCGGCCCCTGTATCGCCTCTACTTACGGACAGACCGAAGCGCCGCAGATCGCCACGATGATCACCGCCGAAGACCTGCTGCGTCCGGAAAAGCGGGCCTCGGTGGGGCGTGAGACGATGCTGTCCGAAGTCGCAATCCTCGATCCTGAGGGTGCGCGTCTGGCCGCCGGTGAGACCGGCGAGGTCGTCATTCGGGGCGATCTGGTGATGACTGGTTATTGGAACCAGCCGGAGAAGACCGCCGAGACGATCCGCAACGGGTGGCTCCATACCGGCGATCTCGGTATGGTCGACAAGGACGGGTTCCTGTTCATCAAGGGCCGCGCCAAGGACATGATCATCACCGGCGGCTACAACGTCTATCCCGCCGATGTGGAGCCGATGATCGGAGAGCATCCGGCGGTGCTGGACTGCGCCGTCTTTGGCATTGCCGACGACAAATGGGGAGAATCGGTCCATGCGGCTGTGCAGCTGTCGGAGGCCGCGACCGCAGACGCCATCCTGGCCTTCGCACGGGAAAAGTTGGGTCCGGTGAAGACGCCCAAGACGATCACGATCTATGATCGCCTCCCCCGAAATGCTCTCGGCAAGCTGCAAAAAAGTGTACTGGTCGAGGATTACGAGGCTCGCAAGCGAGAGGAAGCATCATGACCAAAACGCCGACGACGAGCCTCTGCCGCTATACCGATACCGCGATTTTCTACCGGGACCGCGACCTCGTCGGCGACTTGATGCAAGGCGGGGGAGATTTCGTCTCGATCATGATGCGCCATATCCTCGGACGTGACATTCCAGAGCGCGACGTTCGCCTGATGAACGCGATCCTCGTGGTGATGATGGAGCATGGCCTGACCCCCAGCGCCATTGCCACCCGCTCCGTCTACATGAGTGCGCCGGAAAACCTGCAAGGGGCTGTCTCTGCCGGATTGTTGGCAGTGGGCAGCCAGTTCGTTGGCACTATCGAGAATAATGCCCGATTGCTCGACCGTCTGGTGGCCGTTCCCGAAGCCGAACGCGCCGACCTTTCACGCGCCATCGTGCGTGATCACAAGGCGCGACGGGAGCACATCCCCGGTTTCGGGCATCATCTGCACAGCCCGGACGATCCCCGTGCGATGAAATTGTTGGAAATGGGGGAGGCGGAAGGTCTCGACAGCGGCCATATCGAAGCTCTGCGGTCACTTGGAACGGCTGTCGATGAAGCTGCGGGGCGGCACATCACCATCAATGCGACCGGGGCGACGGCGGCCCTTCTGGGCGGCATGGGCATTCCGGTCAACTTGATGCGCGGCTTTGCGGTTATCTCGCGCGCCGCAGGTCTCGTCGCGCATATCGCGGAGGAGCAGCAACGGCCTTCAGGCCGTCACATCTGGCAGGTGGTGGATAAGGCTATTCCGTTCGAGGAATAGCGCTTAACCGGTCTGCATCTTTTCGTTGCGGAGGATTTTATCTTCCACGCGAAAGCGTATGGCCTGGAAGCGATCCGCAATTTCCGGGCGCGTGTTCGACATCGTCACGCTCATCGAACTCGAGATTTCACGACAGGTATGAAGATGTTCCGAGCAGTTTCGGATCATCTCTTGCGCAATAGCGGACATCTCAGTTGGTTCGATATCGAAGGTATCAGGTAGATCGCGCGCCATGTCGTTTAATCCCAAAACGTTGGTTTCGGGTACAAAGTAAGCAAATACCATGCCATCCTAGCTGACGCTGGAAGGAGGCGGCTCAAGGGCATCGTTCCGTGAAAGGGGCGCAAGGATCGTTGCCGGGTGCAGTCAATTTCGCGAAATCCGTTCTTAAAATGAGACTCAGAGTGTTGTTTTTGAGAGGCCGCGCACAAGCGTTACCGTCATGCGCGGCCGCGACTTGAGTAGATCAGATCGGTGTCGACTTCGCCGGGTAGACGCGGTTCACACGCAGATTGATGACATCGCCCACTTTCTGACCCGGTTTCGCATCTGCCGCTCCAGTCATGGTGCTCACGCCGTCCATTCCGTAGTAGATGTAGGTCGCCGTGCGCGCTTTGCTGAGTGTGTAGCCTTCGAATTGCGGATAGCTGAGCGCCATGCTCGCGCGGGAGCAGGAGAGTGGTTCGGTGCGGGTCATTTTCCCGTTTGCGATCTTCTCCAAGCGGCACTCGATGCTGATCTTGCTGATCCGGCCCTGTTGCTCGAAATAGTCCTTCGGTGCGCTGTCACCGCCGCCGAGACCGAAGGAGGCCATGATTCCGCCGATCCCGGCAGAGATGGGTTGTGGCGACGTTGCGGCCGGTAATGGCTGGCCTTGTGCCAGAGCCATGATTCCCGGTACGCCACCGACCTGCATGAAGGCATATCGGCCCCCTACTACCATCGCCACGAGGACGATGATCTTGATTGCAATGCCGCTGATGATTTTTCCAATGAAGCCTAGCATGTCGCCCTCTTGTGTCTTTGTTGGGCGATATCTTACGCTGTTCTGGTTCAGCGAAGTTTAAGGGCGATGGAGAAAAATGCACTCCATTGTGTGTATTCCTGCGAGCGCCTTTGCCTTTCGCCGTAAGGGCGATAAGAACGCGAAAATCCGCCGAACGATGAGATCGAATACCATGGCCATGGACAAGACTTTCGACGCCGCCACTGCCGAGCCGCGCCTCTATGCCGAGTGGGAGGCGCAAGGTTGCTTCGCTGCGGGCGCTAACAAGAGTCGCGACGAGACCTTCACCATCGTCATCCCGCCGCCCAACGTGACCGGCTCGCTGCATATGGGCCATGCGCTGAACAACACGTTGCAGGATATTCTGGTTCGCTGGCACCGGATGCGCGGGTTCGACACGCTGTGGCAGCCGGGGAC